>JBBQQL010000074.1:0-19412 GCA_038215995.1 Lysobacterales bacterium | reverse complement strand
CGAGGTCGGCTATGTCGGCAAGGATGTGGAGTCGATCATCCGCGACCTCGCCGACGTGGCGTACAAGCTGACCCGTGAGCAGGCGGTCAAGCGCGTGCGCAGCCAGGCCGAGGACCGTGCCGAGGACCGCATCCTCGATGCCTTGCTGCCACGCCGGCAGACCCCGACCGACTGGAACCAGGAGCCGTCGTCCGCACCAGCGATCGAGAGCGACACCCGCCAGAAGCTGCGCAAGCAGCTGCGCGAGGGCGTGCTGGACGAACGCGAGATCGAGCTGGAATTTGCCGCCAATGTCGGCGTGGAAATCATGTCGCCGCCGGGCATGGAGGAAATGGGCGCGCAGTTGCGCCAGATGTTCCAGAACATCGGTGGCGGCAAAACGCAAAGTCGCAAGCTGGCGATCAAGCTGGCGCGACCGATGCTCATCGACGAGGAGGCCGGCAAGCTGCTCAATGACGACGAGCTGCGTGCGCAGGCAATGGAGTCGGCCGAGCAGAACGGCATCGTGTTCCTCGACGAGATCGACAAGGTGGCCCAGCGTGGCGGCGACCAAAGCCATGCCGGGGTGAGCCGCGAGGGCGTGCAGCGCGACCTGCTGCCACTGGTCGAGGGCTCCACCGTGTCGACCAAGTACGGCCCGATCAAGACCGACCACATGCTGTTCATCGCCTCGGGCGCGTTTTCGCTGGCCAAACCCTCCGACCTGATCCCCGAGCTGCAGGGTCGGCTGCCGATCCGGGTCGAGCTGTCGGCACTGAGCGTGGACGACTTCAAACGCATCCTGCGCGAGCCGCACAACGCCTTGACCAAGCAGTACACCGCCTTGCTGGCCACCGAAGGCGTCAGTCTGGAATTCACCGACAGCGGCATCGACCGGCTGGCCGAAGTGGCGTTTCAGGTGAACGAACGCACCGAAAACATCGGCGCACGCCGGCTGCATACCGTGATGGAGCGCCTGCTGGAGAAGATTTCCTACGAAGCGGCGGACAAATCCGGCGAAAAATATCTGATCGACGCCGAACAGGTGACCAACACGCTCAGCAGCCTGGTTCTGAACGAAGACCTGAGCCACTACATTCTGTGAACGAGCCCATCCCCGAATCTGCTAAAATCGCCGCCGTGAGCAACATTATTGAATTGAAGAACACCGGCCAGCGCGCCCAACTGCGCGAAGCTCAGCAGAAGCAGAGCCTGGTCAGGTTGTGGCGCGAGGATCTCGAACACGGCAGTTTCTGTGGCTATGTCGGCGGCGTCGGCCGCGAGTTTTTCCTGCTTTGGGTCGTCGGCGATGGCATCACCTACGACGGCATGTACGTGATGCGCCATCGCGACATCTCGGAGCTGGAGTCACCCGACAAGCACCATGTGTTCTTCGAGAAGGCACTGGCATTGAAGCACATCCTGCCGCGGCCGCCGCGTGGTTTCCCGCTGGACAATATCCGTGAAGTGATCCAGGCCGCCGGCGCGCAGGCGACAGTGATCGGTGTGCACGTGGACAGCGAAGACGAGTCCGAGGTCTGCTACATCGGCAGATTGGCCAGTGTCGAGGAGGAAGGCTTCAACATGCAGGAGCTCAGCCCCGACGCGGAATGGATGCGCGAGGTGTCATTCTTCAGCTGGGACGAGGTTTCCACCGTGAGCATTGAGGACAGCTACGCCCAAGCCCTGCTCGCCGTGGCCGGTCCCGCTCCGGCGTTGGAACCGGCTGACGTCGGCCTGACCGCCGCGCCCGAATCGCTCTGAGGTCAACACCGCGGTCGGTGTGAACAAGGCCTGCTGCTGGCTGTATCAGCGACAGCCAGCGGCAGCAATGCCAGCAACTGCATAAGCGGGTCGGGCAACGCCGTCATTCTGGGCTGGCAATGATGGCGACGGCATAGGGCGGCAGCGGGCTTTCTCGCCAGCAAACGTCTTGCCGATAGCGCTGACCAGATGGCCCCGGGGAGATCGCGTATGCTCGCTCTTTAAGCCCAGCGCAAGGACAGCATCGATGACGCGCATCGTTGTCGTAGGAAGCATCAACATGGACCTGGTCACCCAGGCTCCGCGCTTCGTCGGCCCGGGCGAAACCATTCTGGGCGAACGTTTTCTAACCATCCCCGGCGGCAAGGGCGCCAACCAGGCGGTGGCTGCCACCCGACTGGGTGCCGAAGTTGCCCTGGTCGGCGCACTCGGTATCGATACGTTCGGCCGTCAGTTGCGCCAGGGGCTGGCCAGCGAAGGGATTGATCTCAGCCACACCGCCCATCTGGACGACTGCAGCAGCGGCACCGCTTCGATCACGATTGCTGGCGGCGAGAATCAGATCATCGTGGTGCCCGGGGCCAACGCGAGGGTTAGCCCGACGCAGGTGGAGCAGGCGCGCGGATTGATCGAGCGCGCCGACGTGCTGCTGGTGCAGATGGAGATTCCACTGGAGACCGTGGAAGCCACCTTGCGCCTGGGTCAGCTACTGGGCGTACCGGTAATTCTCAATCCCGCACCCGCGCAGCGGCTGCCGACCGATTGGCTGCAAATGGCTCGCTACGTGACCCCGAACCAGCACGAGCTGGCGGTGCTGCTGGGGGACGATCCGGCGGCGGATTTCCGCGAGCTGATGCGACGCGCACCGTGCCCGGTCGTGCTGACCCGCGGCGCCGAGGGTGCGTGGTATCGCGAACAGGACGAGCCGCAACACCAGCCCAGCTTCCCGGTGCAGGTCGTCGACAGCACCGGCGCCGGCGACACGTTCAACGCCGCGCTCGCGGTGTTCATACACGAGGGTCTGGCGCAAGCTGTACGCAAGGCCTGCGCCGCCGCCGCGCTGTCAGTGGGCCAACTCGGCGCGCAATCGGGCATGCCGCGACTGCACGAGTTGCAGGCGGCGTTGATCTCGTCGCCGAGCGCCGATTGAGCGCGGCGGCGTGGATAGCCGCCGCGTCGCCAGCCCCGCAGCTCGGTTATGCCGAGCACCTGACTCGCACGTCCAACAGGTTTTGCGGGGCAGGCAGGCTCCCTGGCGACGCGCTAGACTCGGCCCATGAAACTGCGCGATGCCGGCTTCGTACTAGCATTTTCCACAGCCCTGCTGCCGTGGGGGTCACTCGCGCTCGCTGACCTTGGTGTGCCACTGGATCTGGCGTGCTGGTTCGCTCCGTTCTTCATCTTTGGCGTCGTGCCGCTGCTTGATGCACTGTGCGGCGCGGAGCGGTACAACGCGGCTTCCGTCGATCAAAGGGCGACGCTGGAGAACCGCTTTTACTTCCGCATGCTGACCATGCTGGTGGTGCCGGTGTGGCTGGGCACCCTGGTCTGGTGCACCTGGCAATTCACCCAGCTGCCACTCGGTCTGCTGGGCAAGCTTGGCTGGCTGGTCTCGACCGGCCTGATCGGCGGTGTTCTGGCGATCAATCCGGCGCATGAACTGATCCACAAGCCGGGCCGGCTTGAGCCGCTGCTGGGCGGTATCCTGCTGACCAGCGTCGGCTACCAGGGCTTCAAGGTCGAGCACGTGCGCGGCCATCATGTACACGTGGCGACCGAGCACGATTCGTCCTCGGCGCGGTTCGGTGAATCGGTCTACGCTTTTGTACCCCGCGCGCTCTGGCTCAACGTTCGCAATGCGTGGCGGTTGGAGGCGAAACGGCTGCGTGAGCGCGGCCTGCCGGTGTGGTCATGGCGCAACGAAATGATCCGTTGGGACGTCCTCTGGTGCGCCTCCATGCTGGCTTTCGCCGGCCTGGGCGGTATTGCGGCGCTGTTGTTTTTCCTTGCCCAGGGCGTGATTGCCGCCGGAACGCTCGAGGTCATCAACTATATCGAGCACTACGGCCTGTCACGTCGCCAGGTTGCGCCGGGGCGATACGAACGCGTCACCCACCTGCATTCATGGAACTCGCCGCAACGTTATACCAACTGGCTGCTGTTCAACCTGCAACGGCACTCGGACCACCACGAAGTGGCCCGCCGTCGCTACCAGGCACTCGTTCATCACGAAGACAGCCCGCAACTTCCGGCTGGCTACGCCAGCATGTTCGTGCTGGCACTGTTGCCGCCGCTATGGCATCGGGTGATGGATCATCGGGCGATAGCCGCAGGCCACTGACTCTCGCGAATCGCTTATGGCCGTCTATTTGCCAATGCAGAACGAGCCGAAAATCGCCCCGAGCAGATCGTCGCTGGTGTAGCTGCCAGTAATTTCACCCAGCGAGTGCTGCGCCTGGCGCAGTTCTTCGGCAACGAGTTCACCGGCGCGACTGCCGACCAGGATGCTTGCCGATTTCTGCAGGTGTTCGGCGACTTGCTGCAGCGCCAGTACATGGCGGCGGCGCGCGCTGAAGGCGCCTTCGCCGCTGCCGGCACCGGCCAGTTGCTTGAGTGCGTGGCGCAGGGCATCCAGTCCTGCGCCGGTCTTGGCGGAAGCCCACAACCATTGCACGTCCTGGCGCTGTTCGCTGTGGCTGACCCCCTGGTCGAGATCGATCTTGTTGACCAGCAGCAGGCGCGCGACGGCGGCGGGCAGCGTGTCGAACAGGGCGAGGTCGGCCTGGGCGTGCCCGGCGTCGGTCACCAGCAGGGCGACATCGGCGCGTTGCAGTTCGCCGTGGGCACGGCGTACGCCTTCGCGTTCGACTTCATCGTCGGTTTCGCGCAGGCCGGCGGTGTCGGCCAGCTCCAGTGCGATGCCGTCCAGGCTGAGCGACTCGCGCAGCACGTCACGGGTGGTACCGGCGGTGGCATTGACGATAGCGCGATCACTGCCGGCCAGCGCATTGAGCAGGCTCGACTTGCCAGCATTGGGGCGACCGATGATCGCCACGCGCAAACCATCGTTCAGACGCAGGCCTCGCCGTGCCTCGCGCAGGAGTTGATCGAGTTCGGCGGTGACCGCGGCGAGCTGCTGGCTGATGGCAGGGTCGGCGAGAAAGTCGATCTCCTCTTCAGGGAAATCGATCGCCGCCTCGATATGGACGCGCAGCACGATCAGCGATTGCAGCAAAGCCTCGACACGACGCGAAAAGACGCCTTCCATCGACTGCAACGCGGCGCGGGCGCCGGCGTGGGAACGGGCCGCGATCAGATCAGCCACGGCTTCGGCCTGGGCCAGATCGAGCTTGCCGTTGAGGAAGGCACGTTCGGTGAATTCACCCGGCCGCGCCAGCCGCGCGCCAAGCTCGCAGACGCGTCGCAGCAGCAGATCCAGCAGCACGGCGCTGCCATGGCCCTGCAGTTCGAGCACGTGTTCGCCGGTGTATGACGCCGGGGCAGGGAAATGCAGCAACAGGCCGCGGTCAATCAGCTCGCCGTCCCCGCCACGAAAAGCGCTGAAGTGAGCGTATCTGGGCTGCGGCTCTCGCCCCAGCAATTGCTGCGCGATGAGCGGCACCGCCGGGCCCGACACGCGCACCACGCCGACGCCCGCCGCACCGGGGGCACTGGCGATGGCAGCAATCGTGTCGGCGAGTTGATCGGTCATCAACGAGGGACTCTGGACGAAATCAGCCGCGCCGTAGCTCCGGCGCGGCTGATGATGGGCGGCGGTGTTGGCCCGCCGTTTCAGCTGGTGGTCAGCGGCGCCTCGCGATCGACATGATGGGTAACCCACCACTGCTGGGCGAGACCGACGATGCCGTTGACCGCGTAATAGAGACACAGGCCAGCGGGGAAAAAGGCGAACATCACCGTGAACAGCAACGGCATCACCTTCATCATTTTCGCCTGGGTCGGATCCATCCCGGCCGCGGCAGGATTGAGCCACTGCGTACCCAGCATCACCGCCGCGTAGATGACCGGCAAGATATAGAACGGGTCGGGCGCGCTGAGATCAGGAATCCACAGGAAGGCGGCGTGGCGCAATTCGAGGCTGTACTCAAGCACGAAGAACAGGCCATAGAACACCGGCATGGTGATCAGCACCGGCAGGCAGCCGCCCATCGGGTTGACCTTCTCCTTCTTGTACAGCTCCATGGTGGCCTGCTGCATCTTGACCTTGTCGTCGCCGTAACGCTCCTTCAGCGCCTGGATGCGGGGTGCCAGCTTGCGCATCTTCGCGCTGGAGCGGTACTGCACCGCAGTGAGCTTCCAGGTGACGCCCTTGATCATCAGTACCAGAAGGATGATCGCCACGCCCCAGTTCTTGGAGATCGCGTGGAACTGCGACAGCACCCAGTGCATGGGCACCGCGATCGCCTTGAACATGCCGTAGTCGATGGTCAGGTCCAGACCCGGTGCGATGGCGTCAAGGGTGCCCTGCACATTCGGGCCCACATACAGGCGCGCCTCACTGGTGAGCGCCTGCCCGGATGCCACACTGAGCGCAGGACCTACCGCACGGATCAGATAGCGTGGGTTGGCGCTGTCGGGATTGATCGTCTCGGTGGTGTAGTGCTCGGTCTGATCGGTCGGCGGAATCCACGCGGCGAAGAAGTAGAGGCGCAGCATCGCGGCCCAACCACCCTTGATGTTGCTGTCGAGGGCATCTTTCTTTTCGGTGAAATTCTTGAAGTCCAGCTTTTCGAACTTCTCACCGGTATACCAGGCCGCACCCTGGAAGCTGCGCTGCTCCGGATCGGTGTAGTGACTGAACCAGCTTGCCGGCTTGGGCGGCGCGACCCGCTGCAACTGCTGGTAGGCACTGCCCTGCCAGGTCTGCGCGCTCGCGTTGTCGATGCGCTGGCTGACGTCGATGACGTAACTGCCTCGGGTGAAGTGGTAGGTCTTGGTGACCTTGAGGCCGGCGGCGTCCTGCCAGGTCAGCGCCACGTCCAGGTTGTTCTGGCCATCGGCCAGCGCGTACGAGGTCTTGTCGCTGTGGAAAAGCGCCAGGTGATTGGGTTGATCCTGCGCTGCGGTGTCGCTGCTGCTGACCAGGCCGCTCTGTGCGACGAAATAGTGATCCTCGTCGTTGTTGAGCAGAACGGTCGGCGGCGGCGTGGGGTTTTTCTTGGTGATCGCGGCCTTGGGGTAGGCCAGCAGATCCGCATGCACCAGGCTGCCGCCGCGGGTATCCACGCTGAGCTTGAGCACATCGGTGCTGATCGTGATCAGCTGCGACGGCTGCTGCGCCCCGTGACTGGCGGCGGTGGCGATCGTGGGTGCCGCGCCGACGGGAAGGCCGGGGGCAGACGCGAGCGGGATCGCACCCGGCACACTTCCGTCCGAGGATGCGCTGGCGGCGCTGACCTGGGTGGTTGGCGGCGGTGGCGGCGCGTAATCCTTTTCCCAGGCCATGAACAGGAAGTAGGCCACGGCAAGCAGGGCGAACATGAGGAAGTTGCGCGTTTGGTTCATCGCGTAGCAAATCCGGGTAACGCCACGACAGGTATCACGCCGCGGAGGCAGAAAAGGAATGGGTCAGCGCACGATTGTGCTGGTGTCGTCGGCCCGCTTCAATGGTTTGGAGGTTTCGAGCTGACTGGCGAGGAGTTTTTTCCACAAGCCGTCAATTTCACCCAGCAGGATGGAACCAGGCACGCCAGCGGCCTGCTCGCGCGCCATCACCATGAGATCCACCGGGGGCAGTTGGTGGCGAACGCGGCGGAACGATTCACGCAGCAGTCGCTTGATCCGGTTGCGTTCCACCGCGCGTTTGGATACGCGTTTGGAAATCGCAAGACCGAGCCGGGCATGGCCCAGTTCATTGACCCGATAACGCATATGAAAACAGCGGCCGCCTGCGCGTCCGCTGCTTGTCCGCAAGGCAGCAAAGTCACCCGGCCGACGTAGCCGCGCGTCGCGCGGCAGACCGGCGGTCAACATAAACTCGACGCCGGATTACGGGATCAGGCGCTTGCGGCCCTTGGCGCGGCGGGCATTGATGATCTTGCGACCATCGGCAGTGGCCATACGGGCACGGAAACCGTGGGTACGGGCGCGCTTGAGCTTGCTTGGCTGGTAGGTCCGCTTCATGGCGTACTCCGAAGGGAATGTGGATAAAAAGGGTGGAGATTATGTGGGGCATTCCTGCCCGCTGTCAAATCGCCAGGGACTTGAGCTTGTGGATAGTTTTGTGGATACATCGGGGACAGAGCCGCGAATGCTGCTGCTAGACTAGCGTACCCCCTGCGCGAAAGCGCCCTTAGCGTGGCTGATTTTATTCATGAGTGATCTGTGGCGGCGCTGCCTTGAGCGTCTTGAAGGCGATTTGAGCGCCGAAGACCTGCACACCTGGCTGATGCCGTTGCAGGCACGTGACGACATTGACGGCCTGCAGCTGTTTGCCCCCAACCCTTACACGCTCGAGACGGTGCGTGAGCGCTATCTGGCCCAGATTCAACTGGTGCTGCAGCAACTGAGTGGAAAACCCTGGCCTGTGCGGCTGGAGGTCGGTTCCAGTTCGTCGCGACCGGCGCCCGCGCCGAAGGCGCCAATGCCGGCGCCAACACGCACGGTCGCCGCTCCGGCACAGCCGTTCCATCACAATCTGGACCCGCATTACACCTTCGAGACGTTCGTCGAGGGCAAGTCGAACCAGTTGGGCAAGGCGGCGGCCATGCAGGTGGCGACCAACCCCGGCCGCGCCTACAACCCGCTGTTGCTGTACGGCGGCACCGGCTTGGGCAAGACCCACCTGATGCATGCCGCCGGCAACCTGATGCTGGAGCACAACCCCAACTTCAAGGTGATGTATCTGCGTTCGGAGCAGTTTGTCGGCTCGATGATCGAGGCACTGCGTGCCAAGAGCATGGACGAGTTCAAACGCCGCTTCCGATCGGTGGATGCCTTGCTGATCGACGATATCCAGTTCTTTGCGGGCAAGGACACCACCCAGGAAGAGTTTTTCCACACCTTCAACGCACTGTTCGAGTCCAAGCAGCAGATCATCCTGACCTGCGACCGTTATCCGAAAGAGGTGGACAAGCTCGAACCGCGGCTGAAATCGCGCCTCGGCTGGGGCCTCAGCGTGGCCATCGAGCCGCCGGATTTCGAAACACGGGCGGCGATTTTGCTGGCCAAGGCCCATGAAAAGGGCGTGGCGGTCGACGAGAATGTGGCGATGCTGCTGGCCAAGCGGATTCGCTCCAACGTGCGCGACCTCGAAGGGGCATTGAACACCTTGGCGGCCCGCGCCAATTTCTACGGCAAGCCGATCACCACCGAGTTCGCCGAAGAGACCCTGCGCGACCTGCTGGCCACGCACGCTCAAGCCATAACGATCCCCAACATCCAGAAGATCACGGCGGAGTATTTCAATGTACGGCTGCAGGATCTTCTGTCCAAGCGCCGCGTTCGATCACTGGCACGGCCGCGCCAGATTGCGATGACCTTGTCCAAGGAGCTCACCGAACACAGCTTGCCGGAGATTGGTGAAGCCTTTGGTGGTCGCGACCACACCACGGTCATGCATGCATGCAAAACCATTCGAAAATTCGTGGAGACTGATCCCAGGATGCGGCAGGACTGGGAACAATTGGTGCGAACGCTCACCGGGTGACAGCTCGAACCGGGGCTTTACTTCAAAGTTATGGATAACAGGGGCTTCAAGCTGTGGATAATAGGTGGATGAATTGATCCCAAAAGTTATCCACAAATGGTCCACCGTCTGCCAACTGCTCCGAACACAGCCAAATAATCGCGTAAACAATTGTTTTTTAAAGTAAAAAATCTAAATAACAGTTGTCCACAACGCCTACAACAACTACTAACCTTCTTTTAAAGACAGAACAGCAGGTATAGGGGAAGCCAAGTCATGCAATTCAGCATCCAACGAGAAGCTCTGCTCAAGCCACTGCAACAAGTGGTCGGCGTGGTTGAGCGACGCCAGACGCTACCCGTGCTAGCCAACCTGTTGGTCAAAGTCGCAGACGGGAAACTGTCGTTGACCGGTACGGACCTGGAAGTGGAGATGGTTGCCACCACCGACGCCGAAAAGCTGACCGATGGCGAAATCACGATCCCGGCCCGGAAACTGTTCGACATCGTGCGTGCCTTGCCAGATGGCGCGCGTATCGAACTCAAGCTCAATGGTGATCGGGTCGCGCTGAGTGCAGGACGTAGCCGGTTCACGTTGACAACGCTGCCGGCCACCGAATTTCCCACGGTTGACGAGATCGAATTGGTCGAGAAGGTCAACTTGCCTGAAGAGGTATTGCGAGACCTGATGGAGCGCACTTCGTTTGCCATGGCCAATCAGGATGTTCGCTATTACCTCAACGGCATGTTGCTGGACCTGCAGGAGCACACCCTGCGCTGCGTCGCGACCGATGGCCATCGCCTGGCGATGAAGGAGACCAAGCTTGATAGCTCGGTGACTACCCGCCGCCAGATCATTATTCCCCGCAAGGGCGTAAATGAACTGGTTGGCCTGCTTGAAGCCGGTGACGGGCAGGTGGAACTGGAATTCGGACGGAACCACCTGCGCGTGCGACGCGGCGAGGTGACATTTACCTCGAAGCTGATTGATGGGCGTTTTCCTGACTACGAAGCGGTGATCCCGCTCGGTGCGGACAAGACCGCCACGTTGGATCGGGAAGTGCTGCGAGGCGCCCTGCAGCGCGCCGCCATTCTGTCGAACGAGAAATACCGCGGTGTTCGTCTGGAGCTGTCGCCGGGCAAGTTGCGCATCGTCGCGCACAACCCGGAACAGGAAGAGGCGGTCGAGGAAGTCGAAGCGGAGACCCATGTCTCTGATCTGGCAGTGGGCTTCAATGTCGGTTATCTGCTGGACGCCCTTGCTGCGCTGCGGGGAGATAAGGCGCGATTGAGCCTGCGCGACGCGCAGTCAAGTTGCCTGGTGCAAGAGCACGACAACGAACAGGCTCGCCACGTAATCATGCCATTGCGTCTCTGACACGATCTGCGTGGCTGGTTTGACGCCTTACGTTGAAGCGCAACGCCGGGGATCCTGCAGGGGACCTCGGCGTTGTTTTTTGGAGTGGTTGGCAGGATGAGGCTGGAAAGACTGCGTATCGACGGCTTGCGCTGCCTGACGGATGTCGGCATCGAACTCGATCCCGGCATCAATGTCTTTGTTGGCCCCAACGGTGCCGGCAAGACCAGCATCCTGGAAGCGGCGTTCTTGCTCTCCCATGCTCGTTCGTTTCGTACCGGTGCGAAGGACGCCCTGCTGCAACGGGGCGCCGCGCAGTTGTCGATCTTTGCCGAGTTTCGAATGGATGAGGGGAGTAGTCGGCGTTTGGGGCTGGGTCGGGCTTCTGGTCGCTGGGATGCACGGGTGAACGGAGCGAGTGTCGGCCTCGCTCAATTGGTGCAAGAGTGCGCCGTGGTCTGTTTCGAACCCGGCTCGCATGCGCTGATTGCAGGCGCCGCCGAAGAGCGTCGTCGATATCTCGATTGGGGCGTGTTCCACGTGGAACACGCCTTTCTTTCGTCATGGCGGCGGTACCAACGGGCACTCAAGCAACGCAATAGTTTGCTTCGCTCGGGTTCGTTGGGCACCGATGCGTTATTTGAGCCATGGGAACAGGAAATGTCCCAGACCGCTCACCACATCGATGACCTCCGCAGCGACTACCTCAACGTGCTGCGACCCAAGCTTGCAGCGAGTGCGTCGGGCTTGTTGCCAGAGTTGGGCGCATTGGGTCTCCGTTACAGGCGCGGCTGGTCAGACGAGCACGGCCTGGCACAGCAGTTGCGGGAGCAGCGTGGCAGGGACGTCGCCCGTGGGCACACGACAGTCGGTGCCCATCGAGCGGATTGGTCGCTGTCGTTCGAGCACGCGCCGTTGAGGGAACATCTTTCCCGCGGTCAGGAGAAACTTACCGCCCTCGCTTGTGTGCTTGCCCAGGCCGAGCTTTATGCCGAACACGTTGGCCACTGGCCGATGGTATGCCTGGACGACCTGGCCTCTGAACTCGATCTGGCACATCAGGCGGCACTCGTGGCACAACTGACCGATGCAAACGCCCAGCTGCTGTTGACTGGTACCGAACTGCCGCCCGCACTTCAGGGTCTGCCTGCCCGTGTGTTCCACGTGGAACAGGGCCTCATGTCGCGCCTGCTATAATCGAAAGGTTGCATCTCCCCAAGACTGCATAACCCTTGCCCGGCCTTTTTACGGCGCCGAGTCGGGCGGGTCGCTGGCGCCAGGAAACGGTCACCGCATGAACGAATCCATGAACGAATCGAATTACGACTCAAGCAACATCAAGGTCCTGAAAGGCCTTGAAGCGGTGCGCAAACGCCCGGGCATGTACATCGGCGATACCGATGACGGCACCGGCCTGCACCACATGGTTTTCGAGGTGGTCGATAACGCGATCGATGAGGCGCTGGCAGGTTATTGCGACAAGGTGGTAGTCACCATCTTCGACGACGGCTCGGTGAGCGTGAGCGACAACGGTCGTGGCATTCCCGTGGACAACCATCCGGAGGAGGGACGTTCCACCGCCGAGGTGGTGATGACGGTGCTGCATGCCGGCGGCAAGTTCGACGCGAACTCGTACAAGGTCTCTGGCGGTTTGCACGGCGTCGGCGTCTCGGTGGTCAACGCCTTGAGCGACCACCTGTGGCTGACGATCTACCGTGAAGGGCACGAGCATCTGCAGGAATACTCCCTGGGCGAGCCGCTGTACCCGCTGAAAGTGGTGGGTCCGTCGAGCAAGCGTGGAACGATGGTGCGCTTCCAGCCGAGTCCGGCCACGTTCACCACCAACATCGAGTTCCACTACGACATTCTGGCCAAGCGCTTGCGCGAGCTTGCCTTCCTCAATTCGGGCGTCACCATCGAACTGAAGGACGAGCGCGGTGAAGGCCGACAAGACACCTTCGCTTACGAGGGCGGCATCCGTTCGTTCGTGCAGCACCTGGCGCAGTTGAAGACGGCATTGCACCCCAATGTGATCAGCCTGACCGCCGAACAGGACGGTGTCCTGGTCGAGGTTGCCATGCAGTGGACCGACTCCTACCAGGAATCGATGTACTGCTTCACCAATAACATTCCGCAGCGCGACGGTGGCACGCACCTGACCGGGTTCCGTGCCGCGTTGACCCGCTCGCTGCAGAGCTATATCGAAAAGTCCGGACTGGCCAAGAACGCCAAGGTCGCGCTGTCGGGTGACGACATGCGCGAAGGCATGATTGCCGTGCTTTCGGTGAAGGTGCCCGACCCGAAATTCTCCTCGCAGACCAAGGACAAGCTCGTCTCTTCCGAAGTGAAGACGGTGGTGGAGCAGGTCGTCAACGAGAAGCTCGGTGAGTTCCTGCTCGAACATCCGAACGAAGCCAAGGCGATCGCCTCCAAGGTTGTCGACGCTGCGCGTGCCCGGGAAGCAGCGCGCAAGGCGCGCGAAATGACCCGCCGCAAGGGTGCACTGGATATCGCCGGATTGCCGGGCAAGCTGGCTGACTGTCAGGAGAAGGATCCTGCCCTGTGCGAACTGTTCCTGGTCGAGGGTGACTCCGCTGGCGGCTCCGCCAAGCAGGGTCGCAACCGCAAGACCCAGGCCGTGTTGCCGCTCAAGGGCAAGATCCTCAATGTCGAGAAGGCGCGTTTCGACCGCATGCTGGCGTCGGCCGAAGTCGGCACCTTGATCACCGCGCTCGGCACAGGCATCGGCAAGGACGAGTACAACCCCGACAAGCTGCGCTACCACCGCATCATTCTGATGACCGATGCGGACGTCGACGGCTCGCACATCCGCACCCTGCTGTTGACGTTCTTCTACCGCCAGATGCCGGAACTGATCGAGCGTGGCCACATCTACATCGGCTTGCCGCCGCTGTACAAAGTGAAACAAGGCAAGCAGGAGCTGTACATCAAGGATGACACCGCGCTCAATGATTACCTGATCTCCAGTGCGGTCGACAATGCCACGCTGACCTACAGCCCGGACGCGCCGCCGATCAGCGGCGAAGCTCTGGAAAAACTGCTGCGTGGTTATCAGCACGCGCTGGATCAGATAGCCAAGCTCTCGCATCGCTTCGACGCGGCGGTGCTGAATGCGTTGCTTGAGCACCAGCCGATCGAACCAAGTCTGTGGAGCGATCCGATCGCCATGCAAGCGTGGCTGGATGCCGCTGCGCTCCGACTCGTCGCCCGAGGGCTGGGCAAGCCGAGTTACGCGCTGATCTTGCGTCAGGCGGCGGGCGAACAGCCCGCGGCAATAGAGGTCGTTCGCGAACAGCATGGGCTCAGCCACACCTGGTTGCTGCCGCAACCGTTCTTCAGCAGCAATGAGTTTCGCCCGATCCTGGCAATCAGCCAGCAGATTGCCGGCATGATCCAGCCTGACGCGGTCGTACGCCGTGGCAACGCCTCGCGCGGGGTGCTCAACTTTGTCGAAGCCCGCAACTGGCTGTTGGATGAGGCCAAGAAAGGCCGCAGCATCCAGCGCTTCAAAGGCCTCGGTGAAATGAATCCCGAGCAGTTGTGGGATACCACGGTCAATCCGGAGACCCGCCGCATGTTGCAGGTCGGTATCGAGGATGCGATTGCCGCAGACCAGATGTTCTCGATGCTGATGGGCGAAGCGGTGGAACCGCGCCGGGAATTCATCGAGGCCAACGCGCTCAAAGTGGCCAATCTGGACGTGTGATTTGGACCTCCCGCGGAGTCTCCATGGAGGCTCCGCGCCGCGGATCGTTCGAATCAGAGCTTCAAACCATCCCCGGTAGTGCGAAGGGTTCTCAAACGACCGTTCTAATGTATTTGAGCCAACTTATTGATTTTTAACAATCTTTCATGCGGCACTGCAACTTGTTATCGATCCCACTATCGGGTTAACCTCAACAGTCCCCCGCGCGCTTGATGCGCGCTACCCCTGAAACGAGGATCACGATGAAGCATATTCCTGGGTTCACTTTGCTGGCGAGCGCAATCCTGTCGCTGGGTCTGGCCTGCAGCCCGGCACTGGCCCGCGATAACGCCAAGCCGAAACAGGAACTGCAGTATCCGGCTACCACGCGGGTCGAGCCCAAAATCGACCTGAGCAGCGAGAAGGACCAGAAAAATCTCCAGGCGGCTCTGGATGCGCTGAACACAGGTGACTCGGCCAAGGCACAGACCTTGTTGCAGACTCTCCTTGACAGCAGCAAGAGCAAGTACGCCCAGGCGATGGCTCTTCGTGGCCTGGCCGTGATCAAGTACAACGCCCACGACTACAAAGCCGCCAGTGGTCTGCTGCAACAGGCCATCGCCAATGGCGTGCTTCCCAACGATGACTACTTTACGGTTGAGTACATGCTCGCTGCCGCACAGCAGGCCGATGGGCAATATCAGGCCTCCCTGGACACGATCACCAAATGGCGTGCCGAGGGCAAGAAGGAGACGGCCGATTCCTACGCCTTGCAAGGCAACGATCTGTATCGACTTGGCAAATATCCCGAGGCCATTGCTGCGGTGAAGAAGGCGCAGTCCCTGACGGACAAACCAGATCCGCAGTGGAACCAGATCCTGATGGCTGCCTATTCCGAGAGCGGTCAGGATGCTCAGGTCGTCGAGATGGCCAAGCAGGATCTGGCTGCTCATCCGAATGATCCCGCCAGGCTCAACAACGTCGCTCTCGCCTTGTCCCAGGCGCAGAAATACGATGAGGCACTGAAATTGATGGATGACGCCTGGTCAAAGGGTCAGCTTTCGACGGAGGCCAACTACGTGCTTCTGGCCAAATTGCACTTCAACCAGGCGCAGCTTGTTTCGGACCCCGTCGCCGATGTGACCAAAGCCGTTCAAGTGCTCAAAGAGGGCATGAGCAAGGGCATTGTGACCTCGACGGCGGACAACTACCTGCTGCTTGGCAAGGCCGAATACCTGGCAGGAAAGACGGACGAGGCGAGGCAGAGCTACAACAAGGCGTTGCCGCTGGCGAAGGATGGCGAGGTGTCGCTGCAGATCGCCAACATGTACTTGAATGAAAGCAAGTACGGTCAGGCCAAGTCGATGATCCAGCAGAGCATCAGCAAGGGTGTTCAGCACAAGGGCATTGCCTATCTGGTGCTGGCCGAAAGCGAGCGGGGCCTCAAGAACAAGTCGGCGCAGATCGCCGCGCTGAAGCTAGCCGCGCAGGAGCCGGAGACCGCTGAGCGGGCCAAAGCCAGCCTGAAGAAACTGGGTGTGAAAAATTAGACTTTCGAATTCGTAGCAACTTTCAGTTGGACGTCCATTTGTCGACCTGGAGGGAGCTATACAAAAGCCATGTGCTGTTGTACTTTAGAAAACCTTTCCCTGCGCCTCCCAGTGGTAAATTTATCCGGCATCACCGCAGTCCTTGATGCGGTTCCGGGTTGAACCCTGCGGTAGTGTAGTTCTCGATTGATCAGCTTCCAGATAGTGACAGATGGCCTCAAGTAACGAAGAAAACGGCTTCAGTTGGAAGCGCACCTGGGCACTGGCAGTTGCCATCGGGCTGCATGCTTTTGCGTTCCTGTTGATCGTGGCGCCGATGGCGCCACCGAATCAGAACCACAAGGAGAAGGAGCGCATCGTCCAGGTGAACTTCATCGAGCCGCCGCCGCCGCCGCCGCCACCGCCGCCGCCGCCGCCGGAGCCGCCGAAGCAGCCGCCGCCGAAGATCATTCAGCAGCTCAAGCCGCCACCGACGCCGCCGCCGCCGACGCCACCACCACCGGTGCAAGAGGTTTCGGCGAATGCAGTGCAGGCAGCGCCACCGGCTCCACCAGCACCTCCGGCCCCGCCATCTGACATTGCGGCGGGTTCCGATCTGAGCTATGGAGACAGGCCGTATCCGCCTTATCCGCCGATGGCCGTACGTCAGCACCACGAAGGTACGGTCACCTTGCTTATTTTGGTGGGTGTGGATGGTTCACCAAAGGACGTCAAGGTGGAAAAATCCAGCGGGTTTCGCGAGTTGGATCGCGCAGCCGTTGATCAGGTACTGCGGCGCTGGAAATTCAATCCAGAAGTGAAAAACGGGAAGAAGGTGGAGGGCTATGCTCGTGTACCCATCACTTTCACCCTGAGTGGCTAATTTAATTCGACTTTAACCAGCTGTAATTCGGATACAGTCGATTACAGTTACAGTTCACGCTTGATTTCCCTAGGGTAGCGTTATGTTCCTACAGACTCCTGCAACGACCGATGCCGCACAGGCCTTGGGTGGCAATACCAACGCCGAAGCCATGAAACAGATGGGCTTCGACAACCTGCTTCAAAACTTCGACTGGCTGGGTTGGGTCGTTTTCGTGACCTTGGTCACGATGTCGTTCCTGTCCTGGTACTTCATTATTGCCAACGGCATTCGCAATGCCACGGTGAAGTCGCGTGCCGACAAGGTGATCGATAGCTTCTGGGCCACTAACTCAACCCAGGAAGCGATTCGTGAGCTGGAAGCGCAGCCCAAGAGCGAGCCGTTTTCCAAGATCGCGCTGGATGCCGCTTCGGCGGTTGCCCATCACCAGCAGACGGCAAACACCGCCGGCACCACTGGTCGCCTGGCTGAGACACTGAGCCGTTCGGAGTTCATCGATCGCGCCCTGCGTCAGGCCGTGGCTCGCGAGAGCCTGCGTCTGGAGGGCGGCATGACCTTGTTGGCTACCGTCGGTTCCGCAGCCCCGTTCGTCGGTCTGCTCGGTACGGTCTGGGGCATCTACCACGCCCTTATCCGTATTGCGGCCAGCGGCAACGCCTCGATGAATGCGGTGGCAGGCCCGGTCGGTGAAGCGCTGATCATGACCGCCTTCGGTCTGTTCGCCGCTATTCCGGCGCTGTTCGCCTACAACTTCTTCAGCCGTTCGAATCGCGTGGTTTATGCCCGTTTTGACGAATTCGCGCACGACCTGCACGACTTCTTTGCAACCGGTTCGCGCGTCGACAGCCAGAAGTGAGGTATTGACCCATGGCCGTAAGTTTGGGTGGCAATTCCGGCGGACCCATGTCGGAAATCAATGTCACGCCGCTCGTCGACGTGATGTTGGTGTTGCTGATCATCTTCATGATCACGGCACCGTTGATGTCGCATTCCATCACGATCGATCTGCCTACCGCCAACCCGAAGACCAAGGATGCCGAGGTGCTCACCCCACCTCTGGATCTGGCAGTCAAGCAGGACGGCAGCATGTACCTCAACGATCATCAGGTCAGCGATGCCGAGTTGCGGGCCCAGTTCCTGGTTGAGGCGCAGAAAGCACCCCAACCGGAGCTGCAGATTCGTGCGGACAAGGGCGCCCAGTTCAAGATCGTGAAGAAGATCATCGGTGACGCCAAGGACTCGGGCATGGTGCATGTCGGCTTCATGACCACTGACGCACCGAAGGGGTAAGCGGAGATGTCATTTTCAACCCAAACCAGTGGACCCATGTCGGAGATCAACGTCACGCCGCTGGTCGACGTGATGTTGGTGCTGTTGATCATCTTCATGATCACGGCCCCGGTGCTGGCGCACAAGATCCAGGTGGATCTGCCGCAGCCGAACCCGAACGTGGTCAACCCGCCCAATCCGCTTGATCCGATTCATCTGAAAATCGACCAGTCCGGATCGTTCTACTGGAACGATACGCCAGTCGATGAGCTCGGCCTGAAGGCGCAGTTGGCACTGATCGGGCAGCAGGATCTGGGCAATCAGCCCGAGATTCAGATTGCAGCCGATGACAACGTCGCCTACGAGTATGTGGCACGCGTTCTTGCTGATGCGAAGAGCTACAACCTGGTCAAGATCGGCTTTACCGAAAACTTCTGATAGCGATCGGTAACACCCCGCTAACGACAGGAAAACAAAAACCCCCGCCTCGCGCGGGGGTTTTTGTTTGACCGGGTCAGCCGAGCCGCACGGTCTGCCTAGCGAAGAATTTGCAGGTAGTTGCGTACGGTCGTGGACAGACCTTGATAGAGCGCTTCGCCAATCAAGGCATGACCAATGGATACCTCAGCCAATCCCGGTATGGCCGCCTTGAACGTGCCCAGGTTGGCCTGACTCAGATCGTGGCCTGCATTCACTGCCAGTCCGGCTTGCTGGGCTCGCCGAGCAGTATCGGCGCATGCAGCGAGCGCGGACGCCGGCTCGCCGCCGGCAAATGCATGTGCGTAGGGTCCGGTATAGATCTCGATGCGCTGCACGCCGATCGACGCCGCCAGTTCGAAGTCCTGAATCTGCGCATCGACGAACAAGCTGACGCGGCAACCCATGGCGCAAAGCTCCGCCACGATGGGGCGAAGAGTCGGCAAATCACGTTCGAGATCGAACCCGTGATCGGAGGTGATCTGGCCGTCCCCATCCGGCACAAGGGTCACCTGGGTCGGACGAACTTCGCGCGCCAGCGCGATCAGCCCCGGGTAATCCGCGCGAGCAGGGGCGAACGGATTGCCCTCGATGTTGTACTCGACCCGCCCGCGCAACATGCCTGCCAACGCTCTCACATCATCGGGTCGCACGTGTCGCTGATCTGGCCGTGGGTGCACGGTAATCCCGCCGCAGCCTGCCTCGATGCATGTCTGCGCCGCGCTTGTGATATCCGGTTCCGAGCCCCCGCGCGAATTGCGCAGCACGGCTATCTTGTTGAGGTTGACGCTAAGCAGGGTC
>JBBQQL010000073.1:0-19624 GCA_038215995.1 Lysobacterales bacterium | reverse complement strand
TGCCTTCCGGATCCAGCTTGCGGCGCAAGCGGCCGATGAACACTTCGAGCACGTTGGAGTCGCGGTCGAAATCCTGCTGGTAGATGTGCTCGGTCAGGTCGGCCTTGGAGACCAGCTCGCCGGCATGCAGCATCAGGTACTCCAGTACCTTGTATTCGTAACTGGTCAGGTCAACCAGCTTGCCCTCCACCGTCACCGTCTGCGCGGTGGTGTCCAGCTTGATCATGCCGCAGGCCAGGATCGGCTTGGACCAGCCGCTGGCGCGGCGCACCAGCGCGTTGATGCGCGCCAGCAGCTCCTCGACATGGAACGGTTTGACCAGATAGTCGTCGGCGCCCTGTTTCAGGCCCTCGACCTTGTCCTGCCAGCCGCCGCGCGCGGTCAGGATCAGGATCGGATAGCGCTGACCGGCCTCGCGCAGGGCCTTGATCAGCTCCATGCCGGACATCTTGGGCAGGCCGAGATCGATGATCGCCAGGTCGAACGGCACTTCGCGACCCAGATAGATGCCTTCCTCGCCATCCTGCGCCGCATCGACGGCAAAGCCGTCGCGCTTCAGGCGTGCCGCCAGCGTCTCGCGCAACGGCGCCTCGTCTTCCACCAACAAGATGCGCATATCAGTGTCTCTCCTTGCTGCCCGCGTTCTTTTCGGGCGGATTCTTGGTTGACTGGTTCGATGACGGATTCTTGCTCGCCTCGGAAGAAATCGCCATCACCTTCACATGTCCATCGGGAGTCAGCACCTTGATCCGGTATTCCTGCCGGCGACCGATTCCGCGCGTTTCCGCCGAAAGGATCTTGCCGCCGGTTTCCTGCTGCACATTGAGCACAGCCTGATCCAGCGTCACCGCCGGCTTGACCGACTGTGCCGCGGCCGACAGCGCAAAGCCAATCAGGCACACCGCCAACAGAACTGTAAGCAAACGTTTATGCGTAATCATGCGTGAAAGTCCTGTCTGCCACCGGCCCAAACCCACAGCCTAGGCAATCAGGCCTGAATACTGACCGGATGGCTGCCGCCTGTCACGCCGCCAGACGACATGACTCCAGCGCACGCTCCAGCAAGGACCAGTCTGCGCCCGGCAAATGCGCACCTTCGCTGATGGTCCGTCGGAAGCTGCGCGCGCCCGGCTCGCCCTGGTAAAGCCCCAGCAGATGGCGGCTGATGTGTTTCAGGGCGGTACCTCGCGCCAGCTCCGCCTCCACATAGGGCCGCATGCGATGCAGCACCTCATCGCGCCGCGGCAAGGGCTCGTCATACAACGCATGTTCCACCTGCGCCAGCAGATAGGGGTCGTGATACGCGGCCCGACCCAGCATCACGCCGTCGAGCCTGGCCAGATGGGCCTGCACCTGCTCGACCGAGGTCACCCCGCCATTGATCACCACCACCAGTTGCGGAAATTCACGCTTGAGCCGGTATACCCGCTCGTAATCCAGCGGCGGAATATCGCGATTCTCCTTCGGCGACAAACCCTGCAGCCACGCCTTGCGCGCGTGCACCACCAGCACCTGCACGCCGGCTTCCAGCATCGTCTCGGTAAAGTGCTGCAGGCCGGCGTAATCGTCCTGATCGTCCACGCCGATACGGCACTTCACCGTGACCGGCACCGCCACCACGTCGCGCATCGCCTTGACGCAATCCCCGACCAGCTCCGGCTCGCGCATCAGGCAGGCACCGAAACGCCCGGCCTGGACCCGGTCCGACGGACAGCCGACGTTGAGGTTGATCTCGTCATAACCCGCGGCGGCGCCTTCTCCCGCGGCTTGCGCCAGCTCGAGCGGATCGCTGCCGCCCAGTTGCAAGGCCAGCGGATGCTCCTGCTGGCTGTGCTCAAGCAGACGCAGCTGCTTGCCACGCACCAGCGCCGCACTGGTCACCATCTCGGTATACAGCCGTGCGCGCGGCGACAACAGCCGATGAAAGTAACGGCAGTGGCGGTCGGTCCAGTCCATCATCGGCGCAACCGAAACCCGCCAGTCGGCCGGCACGATGGCCGCTCCCGCGATGTTGCTCTCTTGAATCATGTACCCGACCGCATCCCGAAGTGCTTCAGCCGCGCATGGTACGCGAGCGTCGTCATCGGGCCCACATTCCGCGGAGGGCCAAGCGTCGTCAGCCGCGTCAAAATGCCCCGGAAACCTTGCTACATGGGCATCTCGGCACCCGCTCGCGTATCCTTGTGCCGGGTCACCGCGGTCTTTCCCGGTGCTCGCCGCGCGCTCGCGCCGAATCACCTGCGTCAGCAATGACCCACCGCACACTATGTTTTCCCGGGCAGCCCAAGCCCACAACGACACGAGACAACCCACCATGGTGGCAATGGCAACCGAGCGCGTTATCGACGTGCAGCACTGGAACGAGACGCTTTTCAGCTTTCGCACCACACGCGATCCCGGCTTTCGCTTCGACAGCGGTCAGTTCGTGATGATCGGACTGGAGACCGAGGGTCGTCCGCTGATGCGCGCCTACTCGATCGCCAGCGCCAGCTGGGAAGAGCACCTGGAGTTCTTCTCGATCAAGGTGCCCAACGGGCCGCTGACCTCGCGCCTGCAGCACCTCAAGCCAGGCGATTCCCTGGTGGTCACGCGCAAGCCTACCGGCACCCTGGTGCTCAACGACCTCAAGCCCGGTCGCCATCTCTATCTGCTGGGCACCGGCACCGGGCTGGCGCCGTTCCTCAGCATCATTCGTGACCCGCACACCTACGAGTGCTTCGACAAGATCGTGCTGGCGCACGGGGTGCGCCACATCAACGATCTCGCCTACGCCGACTACCTCGAACACGAACTGCCGCAACACGAATATCTCGGCGAGATGGTGCGCGAGAAGTTGATCTACTACCCGACGGTGACACGCGAGCCTTTCCGCCAC
The DNA here is from genome assembly GCA_038215995.1 of Lysobacterales bacterium. Taxonomy (GTDB): domain Bacteria; phylum Pseudomonadota; class Gammaproteobacteria; order Xanthomonadales; family Rhodanobacteraceae; genus Rhodanobacter. Next base: position 16,749 of record JBBQQL010000073.1, on the reverse strand, counting down.
CGCGGCCGCATCACCGATGCCATCGCCGATGGGGTGATGAGCGAAACGATCGGCCTGCCGCCACTGAATCCCGAGACAGACCGAATCATGCTGTGTGGCAGCCCGGTGATGCTGGACGACTTGTGCGCCCTGCTCGATGGCCGCGGTTTCCAGGCTTCCCCACGCACGCGCGAACCCGGCGACTACGTGATCGAACGCGCCTTCGTCGAACGGTAGGAGGGTGAAGGCAATGCCGTGACACGGCTACCCGTAAACTCGCAGCTGACCATCGTTACCGGAGTCAACATGCTCGACATCGCGCTGTACGTGCTGGCCGCGCTGCTGATCGTCGGCGGTCTGGCCGGCTCGATCCTGCCGGCACTGCCAGGCATTCCAATGGTATTTGGCGGCATCTGGCTCGCTGCGGCGGTGGATGGCTACCGCCATCTCGGCCTGTGGTGGCTGCTGATCATCGGCGCCCTGGGCACCATCGGGGTGATCGTCGACTTTGTCGCCGGCGCACTGGGCGCCCGGCGCGTCGGCGCCAGCAAGCTCGCCTTGTGGGGCGCCGGCCTGGGCACCGTGATCGGCATGTTCTTCGGCGTGGCCGGCTTGCTGTTCGGGCCGTTCCTGGGCGCCCTGGCAGGTGAACTGGCCTCGGGTACCAGCGTGCTGCGGTCGGCCCACGTGGGCGTCGGCACCTGGCTGGGCCTGCTGCTCGGCACCCTGGTCAAGCTGGTGCTTTCGTTCGTGATGGTAGGTTTGTTCGGGCTGGCTTTCCTGTTCGGCTGAGCCAGCGACAGCGACAACCGCTCAATGTGCCGCGGCGGGAATCACGTACAGCAGCACCGCCAGAAAATGGAGCACGCTGCCAGCCAGCACGAACACGTGCCACAGAGTGTGGTGATACGGCAGTTTGCGCCACAGGTAGAACGGCACGCCCAGCGTATAGGCCAGCCCGCCGCCGATCAGCAGGGAAATGCCACCGGCCTGCAAATGACGACTCAGCGGCTCGAACGCGATCATGCCGATCCAGCCCATGCCCACGTACAGCAGCACCGACAACTTGTGATAACGCCGCAGCAGGCCCAACTCCAGCGCGCTGCCCAGCAGGGCGAGAGTCCACACCGCCGTGAACAGGCTCCAGCCCCAGGCACCGGGCAAAGCGATCAGGGTGAACGGGGTGTAGGTGCCGGCAATCAGCACATAGATCGCGATGTGATCGAGCGTGCGCAACGCCGGCTTGGCGGCTGCCAGCGACACCGAGTGATACAGCGTGGAAGCGGTGTACAGCAAGACCAGCGAGGTACCGAACACCGCGCAAGCCACCACCGTCAGCGCGTTGCCATGCAGCGCCGCGAATGCCACCAGCACGGCCAGCCCGGCAATGCTCAACACAATGCCGATGCCATGAATGACGCTGCTGGCAAGCTCGTCGCCGAAGCTGTAGCGCGGGATCACCGCACTGGTGGTGACGGACATCGGGTTGACTCCTGACAGGCGGAATGCGCCTGCGCATACAGTAACGGGCGCCTCGCCGATTGCATACTTCCACGTATGGTCGACTTGGCGCCAACCGCATCGGCGCTGCATTTACTCAATGATGAATGCGCCGAACGCGACGCCGAGATTCCAACCGCTGCCCTTGCCGCTGAGCGCCAGCGAGACATTGCCCTTGGTCAGCACCTGCGCGTCCGCCGAGCGCTCGGCTCCCGCATGCGCCTCGGCATTGGCGTAGTGCCCGCGGATGTCACGGATATTGCTCACGCCGCTGAACTTGCCGATGCCGTCGGTGATCCGCTTCTTGCCGAAGGTCAGACCGCCGCCCTTGGCGCGCAATTTCACATGCAGGGTCTGCCCGTTGCTGCAGCGAACCGTGCCACTGCCGCTGGCGGTCTTGTAGAACACCGACCACCCCGACAACTCGAATCGCATCTTGCAGGACACCTCGCCCGCGTGAGCCGGCTGCCCCAGCAGCAACCCTGCGCCTGCCAGCATTGCGGCACCTGCCCACTTTCCCATCCTGCCCATCGTCCTGCGCCACTCATGCCAGCCCAGCGCCGGTGCCTGAGTGTTGCAGGAGCCGGGTAGCGCGTGAACCCGTAGGTGCGCCCTGCACAGTACCGTTGAGGAGCCGTTCTGCCCGATCATGTGGGCGAGCGGCGAGGACTGGCCAGGATCACATGCCGGCATATGGCCTTCCAGCCGTCTACTTGCGCATGTACACCTTCCGGGCATAGGCTGGGATCGCGACAGCGCGATCCCCCTGCCCAGGCAGCGTGACTGTCGCCACAACCCCACTGTTGTCAGGAGGTCGCCCATGTCGTCCGCAAGCCTGGCTGTTGCTCATCGCCCCCACCTCGACCCCGCCCGCATCGCCAGCCTCAGTGCGGCGATCGCACTCAACCTCGCCGTCCTGCTGATTGCCACGCGCCCGATCACCCCGGCGCAGGTGGCGGCCATCCGCCAGCTCACGCCGGTGCAGTTGATCCGACTGATCACGCCGCCGCCGGAGGTGCCGCCGCCGGCACCGATCGAGCTCAAGCCGCTGCTGCACCCACCCGTACTGCCACGTGTCCAGCATCTGCCCAAGCCGGTTGCCGCGCCGGTACGGATTGCCACTGAGGAAGGCACGCTCGCCGCACCCCCTGCCGCCGCCCCGAGCCTGTTGCCAGGCGCAGACAGCACCGGTAACGCTGAACCGGTAGCTGCAGTCGAGGCCAGCCTCGCCTATCGACTGGCGCCGCTGCAATTTCCGATTCAGGCGCTGCGTCAGCACATGGACGGCACCGTCCTGCTGCGCGTGCTGGTCGATGAGTCCGGCACGCCGCTGCAGGTCACCGTGGAACATGGCAGTGGCCACGCCTTGCTGGACCGCAGTGCGCAAGAGCAAGTGCTGGCCCACTGGCGCTTCCAGCCAGCCATGGTCAACGGGCACGCCGTGCGCGCGTGGGCCCGGGTACCTGTCAATTTCCACCTCGATCAGTAGGTTTCGAGGCCAGCGCCGACCCGCCCGCAACCGTCGGGCGGGTCGGCGCTGAAGGTCGTTCCCGCGGTTTGGTTTGGCTCACGAAGGTTTAACCAGGCCCATGATCCACTGCCTGCCAGTCGTTGATCGGGTGTCAGGCATGGGCAGTTATCTGGATCTAAGGAAGGCTGTGCGCACGGCGGCGCGGCAACTCCAGTCACCTTGGCAGCCATCGGGGCCATGGCTGGCCAGCCCGTCCCCGCCACGGCCGACCTGTGTGTCGCTGCAAACGGTATCCCGTGCCCGTGCACGCGCGCCGCGCTGACCCCTTTTCAACCACTTCCAGGGCCTTGCATGCGCAGAAGGATCGCCATCATCGGCGGCGGGGCGGCGGCAGCCACCCTGCTGTGTGAACTGCTTGAACGGCCCACGGCTACGCCATTGCACGTGGACTGGTATACCGGTGGACGGACGCAGGCGCGCGGGGTCGCCTACAGCACCCCTTCGTCGCGACACCTGTTGAATGTGCGGGCCGCTTCCATGGGCCTGTTCGGCCGCCGGCGGCATGGCTTCCTCGAATTCGCCCAACGACGCGCTCCACAGACGGGTGGCACCGATTTCCTGCCGCGCAGCTGGTACGGCGACTATCTCGATCAGGAAGTAGCCAGCGCGCTGACGCTGGGCAAGTCACATGGTCATGACGTACACGTGATTCCATTTGCCGTCGACGCCCTGGTGCCCGAACGCGATGGCATTTCGGTGATGCATGGCGAAGAGTGCCATCAGGCCGATGCCGCCGTGCTGGCCTTGGGTGCCTTGCCTCCGCGACCCATGGCCACGGTCAGTGCCGCAGCACGGGAAAGCGGTCGTTATGTGATCGACCCATGGAAATTCCTGGACGACCCGGGCCCGTTCCGCAACGCACCGCGCAAGGTGGTCCTGATCGGCATGGGGCTCACCGCCGTCGACGTGTTGCTCGAACTTGCCGATCGGTGGCCGCAAACCACCTTCACCGCCCTCTCGCGCCACGGCCTGCTGCCGGAAGTGCACCTGCGCCACGCCGCCGCGCCGGCCGACGATGGCGCCGAGCTGATCGAGGCCATGCGCGACGCGCCCGATGTTCGTCTGTGGCTGCGTCTGCTGCGCGAGGCGATGGCGCAGGAGCCGGACTGGCGCACGGTAATCGACGGACTGCGACCCCATTCCCCGAGTCTGTGGCGTGAATTGCCGCTGGCGCAGCGCGCGCGATTCCTGCGCCACGCCAACTGGGCCTGGCAGCGCGCCCGTCACCGCATGCCGCCGCAGCTACTGGAACAGGTTTCGGCGCTGGAGCGGGATGGCCGTTTGCACCGCCAGCGCGGACGGGTTCGTGCGGTGAATGTTACCGAGGGCGGGCTGCGACTGACTGCCGATGGCGCCGCGATGTCGGACCAGCTCGATGCCGAGCTGGTGATCCAGACCACCGGCCTGGATACCGACGTGCGGTCGAGTGAGCACCGCCTGATCAACCAGTTGCTGACCAATGCCCACATCACGCCAGACCCGCTCGGCCTTGGCCTGATGACCACGTTGGACGGGCGCCTGTTGCGCGGGGGAAACCCCTGGCCGCACCTGTTCGCCATCGGCAGTCTGATGCGCGGTACCCTGTGGGAATCCACCGCCATTCCTGAAATTCGCCAGCAGGCACGTCAGCTGGCCGAACAGCTGCGAGGTGCTTGAGGAGTCCGCCAGATTGACCACCGTCGTCCTCACCACATGCATCGCCCTGCTGCACCTGCTGGGCATGCTCTCGGCCATGCATGCGGTGACCCACACACGCACGCCACAGGGAGCCATTGGATGGGCACTGGGCCTGCTATTGCTGCCTTACCTCACCCTGCTGCCTTATCTGTACCTCGGATCGAGCCGCTTTCTGGGCTATCACGCCGGACGTCCAACCCTTCCCTCGCGCCCGGTGCCGAGCCATCTCGCCGACCGCTTGCCGATCGAGCCGGCCTGCGCCCGTTTCAGCGCGATCAGCGCCCTGCAGGGTCGGCCCTTTCGCACCGGCCATCAGCCGCGCCTGCTGATCGATGGCGAGGCCGCGTTCGCGGTGATGCTGGCTGCCATGGAAGCGGCCGAACACAGCCTGCTGGTGCAGTTTTTCATCATCCACGACGACCAGCTCGGGCGCCGCCTGAAAAAAATACTGCTTGAGCGCGCAGCCGCCGGCGTGCACGTATGCGTGCTGTTCGATGGCGTCGGCAGCCACGCCTTGCCGCAAAGCTATGTCGACACCCTGCGCGCCGGCGGCGTGGCCATCCATCGGTTCGCCACCCATCGCTGGCGCAACCGGTTCCAGCTCAACTTTCGCAATCACCGCAAGATCGTGGTGGTCGACGGCAAGCGCGGCTTTGTCGGCGGCCTGAATGTCGGCGATGAGTATCTGGGCCTGAAGCCGCCACTGGCACCCTGGCGCGATACCCAGCTGGAACTGCGCGGGCCCGCCGTCGCGGAACTGCAGCACCTGTTCGCCGACGACTGGCGCTGGATCACCGGCAGCCTGCCCCCCTTGCTGCCCGCCCCGGCGAGCGAGGGCTCAGCCAGCGCGCTGGTGGTTGCCAGCGGACCGGCCGATCCGCAGGAGACCGGCTCGCTGTTCTTCACCGCCGCCATCAATGCCGCGCAGGAACGCGTATGGCTGAGCACACCCTATTTCGTACCCGACAACGCGGTGCGCTCGGCACTGCAGCTGGCCGTACTGCGCGGAGTCGACGTGCGCATCCTGATCCCCTCGCGCGCCGATCACCGCACCGTGTTCCTGGCCTCCACCCTGCACGCACACCAGGCACTGGCGGCCGGCATCCGCATGTTCCGCTACCAGCCCGGCTTCCTGCACCAGAAGGCGCTGCTGGTCGACCACGACACCGCCGCGATCGGCAGCATGAACCTGGACAGCCGCTCGTTCCGGCTCAACTTCGAAGTCAACGTAATGGTGGTCGATGAACCGTTCGCTGCTGAAGTGGAGGCCATGCTGTCCCATGATTTCAGCCACGCACGAGCCATCACCGAGCGCGAGTATCGGGATGCGCCGTACCTGCGACGGGTGGCGATGCATGTCGCCCGCTTGTTCGATCCGCTGCTTTAGCAGCCGTGCGCCCGCCAAACCCGGGCGCATGCGATGATTTCGCCCTGATATTTTCCGCAGCGATTGAGCCCCATGCGCACCCTCGTTTTCCTGATAGGCCTGTTGATCACCAGCCTGAGCAGCCATGCCGACGAACCGGCCCGGTTTGTCCAAAGCGCGCTGCAGTTGCACGGCGCCACCTACCACTACCAGGTCTTCGTCCCCGCGAACTGGACGGCCAGACAGGAATGGCCAGTAGTGCTGTTTCTGCATGGCAGCGGCGAGCGCGGCAGCGACAACCAGGCCCAGCTCAGCCAGGGCCTGCCGCCCTGGCTGAGGCAACACGGCGAGACGTTCCCCGCACTGGTAGTGATACCGCAGGCGCCCGAGGGCACCGCGTGGAACGGTGAGATCGAGCAGATGGCGCTGGCCGCGCTGGATGACAGCATCAGCCTCTGGCATGGCGATCGCCGGCGGCAATACCTCACCGGGCTGTCGATGGGCGGCTATGGTGCGTGGCAGATCGCACTGGATCATCCCGACCGGTTTGCCGCCGCAGCGATCATCTGCGGCGGCATCCGCCACCCCAACGACGACGACTCGCTGTTCGTGCAAGGCATCCCGCCCGGCACCGGCAACCCCTATGCCTGGGTCGCCCGCCATATCGGCCACCTGCCCACCTGGATCTTCAACGGCGCCATCGACGACGTGGTGCCGCCGGAGGAATCACGGCGCATGTATGAAGCCTTGCTCGCCAGCGGCGCCGACGTGCGCTATACCCGCTTTCCCGGTATCGGCCACGGCGCGTGGCCCGCCGCCTATGCCGTCAAGGAGCTGTGGCCGTGGCTGTTCGCGCACCGGCTGGCGAGCCGATAGACGGCACCTAATCCGGTCTGTGGCGGGCCCCGAAACGGTGGCGCCAGTCTCCGCTGCACAGCGCCCAGCCCAGGTAAATCCCCAGCACCACGCCGAGCAGCTCACACAACACGCGCAGACCCAGGCTTTCCGGGTCATGCACCAGCGCGAGCTTGGCCCTGAGCAATTCCAGCGACTGCAGTTGCGCGTAGTTGAAATAGAACAGGTTCCACAGGTCGCCGCTGACGGTGAGCACGCTCGCCAGCAGGAAGCTCCAGCCGATCTGCGGGCCGTAACTCCAGCCGTTGCGTCGGCCCAGCCAGTGGAACAACAGAAACAACAGCAGCGCAGCAAGCAACGAGATCAGGCCGGCCTGCAGGCCGCCAATGATGCCGTCCCCCATCCACGATTGGTCGTATTCCATGGCAAGCCCCCTGGCCCATCGATCATCACAGTGGCCATTATGTGTCATCGGTGACGCGCACCGCTGGCGTTAGACTCTGCCGACCGCCGCAGAATCCACCAGGCCGCCATGCCACAGCCCCAGCCAGCCCAAGCCGCCCTGATCCTGGTCGACATACAGCCGGATTTCATGCCCGGTGGCGCACTGGCTTGCCATCATGGCGATGCGCTGGTGGCAGGCATCGACCAGTTGTTGCGCCAGCGCCGCTTCCGCCACGTGGTGGCTACCCAGGACTGGCATCCGCCTGGGCATGTGTCGTTCGCCAGTTCGCACCCCGGTCGCACGGCCTTCGAGCAGATCACCTTGCACGGGCAAGCGCAGACGCTTTGGCCGGATCACTGCGTGCAGGGAACGCCCGGCGCCGAGCTGCACCCCGGGATCGACTGGTCCTCGCTGGATGCGGTGATCCGCAAGGGCAGCGACCCGGCCATCGATTCCTACAGCGGCTTTCGTGAAAATCACGGCCCGCAGGGTGCGCGACCGCGTACCGGGCTGGCCGGCTGGTTGCACGAACGTGGTGTGGACGACGTGGTGATCTGCGGGCTGGCACGCGATGTCTGCGTGTTGTGGACCGCGCAGGATGCGGTCGATCTCGGTTTCCGCGCCAGCGTGCTGTGGAATTTGACCCGCCCGGTCACCCCGGACAGCGACCCCGCCACGCGCGCAGCACTGCAGGTGTCGGGCATCGGCACCGTCGACGCGAACCTCCTTGCGACGGGCTGAGGCCGTCACTCAGGCCTCGTTCTCGCCTCGCGCGCGCACCTGGATGCCGTCCTCCGGATCATCCTCGTCAACCTCCACGCTTACGCTGATCGGGCGACAGCACACCTGGCAGTCCTCGATGTAACTCTGGCTCGGCACCGACGCGTCGATCAGCAGGTCGATCGGCTCGCCGCAGTACGGGCAATCGATGGTGTACGGGGTGAGCATGGGGCATCTCCGGCACGTGTGGAAGGCATCGATTGCAGCAGGTCTGGCGTAGCCGCGACGTCAAGCGGCCGGCCCCGCCCAGTGCTGCGGCAGCAGGATGCGAAACAGACCGGCAGCGTGGGTGCGACGGTCCAGCTTGAGCAACTCGTTGTCCTTGCTGAGCAGCCAGCGCGCCTGCGTAGCCAAAGCCAGCTCCATGAACTTCTGGTCGTCGGGGTCGCCGCAGCGCGGCAGGCGCGCGGCGTCCTCGGCGGACAGTTCGGCGGCTGGCAGGTAGTGGATCAGCCGGTCGAACGCCTCGCTGAGCCCGGGCCGGATCGTGTCATCGATGGGCAGTTGCGGGTAGTTCAGTACGCGCCGCCACTCCTCGCGGCCGTCGTCGCGACACACCGCCTGCACCCGGCCCTCCTGCAGCGCCTCCATCAGCGGCGCACTGGCGGGGTCGTGGAACAGGAACAGGTCCAGGCACACGTTGGTGTCCAGCACGATGCGCGGTACGGGCGAGGCGGTCAAAGTCATTGCCACATGATGAGGCAAGCGCCGCGCGCGATACACTGCGCGCTTTCCACGCAGATGTGATGACCATGGCCGAGCGCGAGTTCGACAACTACCTGGCCCGCTCCGGCGCCACGCTCGAGGGTTCCCGCTACACCGCCTATCTCGCGGTGACGCCACGCGGCCACGGCTACCCGACGTATTTCGCGATTTGCGAGAATCGCAGTTTTCGCGACAAGACCATCGCCGAAACCGCTGCTGCCAAAGCGCTGGTCGACCTGTCCGGACTGGAGCACGACGGCACACCGATCTTCCCCGAAGGCTATACCGGCTTCGACGACGAGCCCGCCGGCGAAGATTGAAGGCGCCACTCCGGCACACGCCTCACAACGTCAGCAACACCTTGCCGATGGCCGCGCGACTTTCCAGGAAGCTGTGCGCCTTGGTGCCCTCGCTGAGCGGGAAGCGCGCCGCGATCGTCGGCTGCACTGCGCCCGCGCGCATATCCGCGAACAACGCATTCGCCCGTTCCCGCCGGATCGCCGCCGTGGTCAGCACATTCCATAGGTCGCCCCCGGTCAGGCTGAGCGAGCGATCCATCAACAGGCGCGGGTCCACCGGGTCGGGATCGCCCGCCGCCATGCCGTAGAACACCACATGCCCTCCGACGCGCGCCGCGGCCAGACTGTCGCCAAGGGTTCGGCCCACCGAGTCGTAGACCACGTCGGCACCGCGACCCGCACTCATCGCGCTCACCTGCACGACCCAGTCGTCATAGCCCGCGGCCCGCTCGGCGCCCGCGGCGATGACCGCCGCTCGCTTGACCTCGCTTGAGGCGATGCCGAGCACCCGTGCGCCACGCGCCTTGAGCATCTGCACCAGCAGCAGGCCGACGCCGCCGGCCGCTGCATGCACCACGGCGATGTCGGCTTGCCTTGCCTGATAGCTGTCGGTGACCAGGTACTGCGCGGTCAAGCCCTGCAGCAGGCTGGCGGCGGCCGTGTCGAAGGCGATGTCATCGGGCAACGCGATCAGCTTGTCCCTGTCCACGGCGACCAGCTCGGCGTTGGCATACGGCATGTCGGCAAAACCCACCCGCGTACCGACCGGGAAATCAGCATCGTCTGGCGCTGCCAGCTCGACCACGCCAGCACCTTCGTAACCCAACAGCCACGGCGCGCTGCCGCTCAGGTGGTAGTTGCCGTTGCGTCGATAGATGTCGGCGAAGTTGAGCCCGACGCTGCGCATCCGCACCAGCGCCTGACCGGGGGCAGGTACGGGATCAGGCAACTCGCGCCACTGCAATACGTCGGGACCACCAAAGGTTTCGAAGATCAAGGCATGCATGAGTGATTCGACCGGCGCAATTTCGGAGATTCATTGTAGTGAAAGGGCGCATCCCGCGCGCCTTCGAGCCATGCCACCAACAAGCCAGCCAACGCAAACCGGCCATCATGCGCACGTCTTCAAAAATGACAAATGGATCATTTGGACGTCTTTACGTCTTTACGTCCTCGTATTTATCGAATACATTCCAGCAGTATTGAATGGCTTCGCATGAGCATTCATGGCCAGGACGGCAAGCATCGCCGCCGCCCATCCAGACTCCGCAGGATCAACCCATGAAGATCGAGACTCTCGCCATCCACGCCGGCTACACGCCCGACCCCACCACGCGGGCCTCCGCCGTACCGATCTACCAGACGGTGGCCTACGCCTTCGACAACGCGCAGCACGGCGCCGACCTGTTCGACCTCAAGGTGCCCGGCAACATCTACACGCGGATCATGAACCCGACCCAGGATGTGCTGGAGCAGCGCGTCGCCGCGCTGGAAGGCGGGATTGCCGCGCTGGCCCTGGCCTCGGGCATGGCGGCGATCACCTACGCGATCCAGACCATTGCCGAGGCGGGCGACAACATCGTGTCGACCGCGACGCTGTATGGCGGTACCTACAACCTGTTTGCCCATACGTTTCCGCAGCAGGGGCTGGAGGTGCGCTTTGCCGACGCGCACAAGCCGGAAAGCTTCGCGCCACTGATCGACGCCCGCACCAAGGCGATTTTCTGCGAGTCGATCGGCAACCCGCTGGGCAACGTCACCGACATCGCCGCCCTGGCCGAGATCGCGCACGCCCATGGCATTCCGCTGATCGTCGACAACACCGTGCCCAGCCCCTACCTGTGCCGCCCGATCGAGCACGGGGCCGACATCGTGGTGCAGTCGCTGACCAAGTACATCGGCGGGCATGGCAACAGCGTCGGTGGCGCCATCATCGACAGCGGCACGTTTCCGTGGGCCGAGCACAAGGAGCGCTTCAAGCGGCTGAACGAGCCGGACGTGTCCTATCACGGCGTGGTCTATACCGAGGCACTCGGCCCTGCCGCCTATATCGGGCGTGCGCGGGTGGTGCCGCTGCGCAATACCGGCGCGGCGATATCGCCATTCAACGCGTTCCTGATCCTGCAGGGCCTCAACACGCTGGGCCTGCGCATGGACCGGATCTGCGACAACGCCTTGGCGATCGCCCGGTACCTGCAGCAGCACCCCAAGGTGGCCTGGGTAAAATACGCCGGACTGGCCGATCACCCGGATCACCAACTGGCGCACAAATACATGGGCGGCAGGGCCTCGGGCATTCTCTCGTTTGGCGTGCGCAACGACAGCGCGGACGACATACGCGCGGTCGGTGCGCGCGTGCTGGACGCGCTGCAGCTGTTTACCCGGCTGGTCAATATCGGCGATACCAAGTCACTGGTGACCCATCCGGCATCGACCACCCATCGTCAGCTCGATGCCAGCGAGCTGGCCAGGGCCGGCGTCAGCGAGGACATGCTGCGCTTGTCGGTGGGTATCGAACATATTGACGATCTGCTCGCCGACCTGGAACAAGCGCTGGCCAAGGTCTGAGTGCGCATGTGGCGCAGGCGATCCGCCTGCGCCGGGCTCAGCTCCGGCGCGGCACGCCATTCATGCCGGGCCGGCTGCCGCCAGCTCGGCGATGCGCGCCACGGCCGCGGGAATGTCCGCTGGCGCATCGATGCTCATCACATGGGGATCGGCCTCGCCCAGGCCGTTCTCCAGCTCATGCGCCCAGGTCACGTGGTAGGGCATGTGCACGCCCCAGCCACCCAGGCGCACCACCGGCTCGATATCCGAGCGCAGCGAGTTGCCGACCATGGCGAACTGCCCCGGCTGCAGCGAAAACTCCTGCAGCACGCGCTGGTAGCTTGCCGCATTCTTTTCCGAAACAATCTCGATCCGGCGAAACAGGCCAGCCAATCCCGACTGTTCCACCTTCTGCTCCTGATGGAACAGGTCGCCCTTGGTGATCAACACCACCGGGTGCTGCGCGGCCACCGCCTCGACCGCCTCGCGGATGCCCGGCAGCAATTCCACCGGATGCCGCAGCACGGCCTTGCCCAGCTCCACCAGGCGGTGGATATCGGCCGCACTGATGCGGCCGTCGGTCACGGCGATGGCGGTTTCCACCATTGACAGCGTCATGCCCTTGGCACCATAGCCGAACAGCTTGAGGTTGCGCCGCTCGGTTGCCAGCATCCGGTCATGCACGTCGGCCAGCTCGACGTAGCGGCCGACAATCGCGGCAAATTCGGCATTCGCGTGCTGGTAGTAGCCTTCGCTATGCCACAGCGTGTCGTCACCATCGAAACCGATCAATTGCAGCATGCGCGCCACCGGAGTGCTGAAAAGTCCGCTAGCTTAACGCGAGCGGCCTGGCTCGGCCCTGCACCTCGGCGGGCCGGGATGGGAGGCGGCTGATGCTGCCTCGCCCGGCGAAATTCGAAAGCCTGCACGCGCCCATCGTCCGCCCGCCTCAGCCCACGTCGCTGCCCAGCCGCAGGTTGATATGCAGCGCGCCAGCCAGTTCGCGCAAGGGCTCGCCGTCGCGGGTCAGGCTCATCCAGCCGGCATAGGTGTCGCCGTCGGTCTCCCACGCCCACAAGGTGTAGCCGAACTCGGCCAGACGGTCGTAGGCGATCGAGAACAGTTCGGGCGGGTCCATGTCGTCGAAGAACTCGTCATCGTCCGGATCGCCGTTCCAGTCGATCGCCAGATTGAAGCGCGCCGCCAGTTCGTCGATAGCCTGCATCAACGCGCGCATGTCCTTGGCGTCGACGATGAAACCGGCGCGCCAGTCGATGACCCGGGCGATCAACTCGATCGGCACCAGCTCGTCGGGGTCGATATCGGCCGCCGCCTCGCGGTAGTCGACAAACTGCTGCAGCGCGCTGTCCTCGTCACCGGGGTTGATCAGCAACAGCAACTGCCAGACCCTGGCCTCGACCGAGTCTTCGTCGAGATCGTCGAACTCGTGCTCGGTGTCGAAATCGTCGTCGTAGTTGCTCATGCACACACCTGCTGGCGCGCGGCGCGCGGGAAGGAGGCGCCCGGCAGCCGGCTGTGTTCGCCGCCGGTCAGTACGTCGAGCAAGCGTTCGTCAGCGTCAATCATCGGCAGGAATGTCATGGTTTCTTCAGCGGCAAGGGGGATGGGGATCGCCACAAAGCGCAGGCGGGGACAGGGAGGATAATGCCGCGACACCCACGGCGGCGACTCCCATGCACGAAAGCTCCACTGCGTTTCCCTGCCAGCCGATCGCGTTTGTACGCTCGCCGTACGCGCGACGCATCGATGCGCCACACCAGTCGACCGTGGTCGCCGGCACCGAAAGCCTGGCCGCCGCTGAGGCCAGCATCGAGTTCGTGCCGGGTTTTCCGGCGGCCGCCTTTCGCGATCTGGCAGGGTTTGACCGCATCTGGCTGATCTTCGTTTTCCACCGCAGCGAGGGCTGGAAGGCCGAAGTGCGCCCGCCCCGCGGCGGTGGCAAGCGCAGCGTGCTGGCCACCCGTTCACCGCATCGACCCAACCCGATCGGACTGTCGGCGGTGGAATTGATCGAGGTGAGCGAACAGTTGCTGCGTGTGCGCGGAGTGGATTTGCTCGATGGCACCCCGATCCTCGACATCAAGCCGTATGTGCCTTATGCCGATGCGTTTGCCGACGCACGCGCCGGCTGGATCGACCAGATCGACGCCAGCCAGGGACGCCATTCGGCACCGGGCCCGCGGAAGCCGCGCGTACCTCCGCCGGGAACGAACAAGGCCTGAGAAGATGCCTCACGAGCCGAACTCCATCCACCCACTGCTCCCATGTCGGGAACGCACCTGCCCGGCGTCAACCGACCGGTCCCAGTCCATGAGACAGGCCGGTCGCACACTGCCTGGGTCGCGACGATCATGGTCGGCGACTCCGATGCACCTGGCAGTGGTCGGTTCAAACCCGTTGCCGCGCCCGGCCATGCCTGGCGCGGCCTTTTTCATGGCGGGTGCGGCATGCGGTGAGCGCTAGAGGGCACGCCGCGGACGCCCCTCACGCGCCTGGTAGAGCTGCCGATCCGCCCTGAGCAAGCCCGCCTCCAGCGATTCACCCGGCTTGAGCGTCGCCGCACCGAGGGTGAAGGCAATGGGCGCAGCGGCACGATCGGCATCGAGGCGCTGGACGACATGGGATGTGCGCGTCTGATCCGCGTCGCGCAGCAAGACCAGAAATTCGTCGCCGCCCAACCGGATCACCGCGTCGTCCGGCCGCACCCGTGCACCAAGAAAATGGGCAAAGCCGATCAGCACCTCATCGCCACGCTGATGCCCATGGGTATCGTTGACCTGCTTGAAGTGATCCAGGTCCATCACGATGCAGCCCCATCGCCCGGTGCCATGGGCTGCCGTCAATTCGGCCAGGTAGCGGCGATTGAAGCAGCCGGTCAACGTATCGTGGACCGACCACTCGCGCAGTTTCCTTTCGTGCTGCATGCGCTCGGTGATGTCCTGTGCGTGACCCAGCACATAGGGGTCATCGCCCTCGTCATCGAGCACATTGTGGTACTGCCAGGTATGCAGGCTTCCATCCTTGGCGATCAGCTCGAGCAGGCCGGCGTCGCTGTCGTTTCGCATCACCCGCAGCAGGTACTCGCGGAATATCTGGTGCAGTTCGGGCCGGACAAACTCGGTCAGCGAGCGGCCAATCATCTCGCCGACCGAGTAACCCAGCGAGTTGGCTGCCGCCGGATTGACCGACAGCAGCACACCCTCGTAGTCATGCGTGCAGATCAGACCCAGACTGAACTCGAACAACTTGCGGAAACGCCGGTCACTGGCCTCCAGCGCGGCCACCGCGCGCTTGCGTAGGGTGACATCCTGGAACGCACCGGCCAGACTGCGCGGAGTGCCGTCGCTCGCGTATTCCACTGCACCCACTGCGCGCACCCAGATGTTCCGGCCCGTGGCAGTAATCATCGGCAGTTGCAGGTCCCACGGGTCGCCGATGGCGATGGCCCTTTCCACCGCCGCCTGCACCACCGGCCGTGCTTCGGGCGTATAGAATTTCAGCGCTTCGTCCAGGTTGGGCTGATAACCCACCGGTACATCGTGGATGCGGCAGGTCTCCGCGGACCAGGTGATCTCCTGCGTGACCAGGTTCACTTCCCAGCCGCCGACTCCGGCCAGTCGGCCGGTGCGCTCCAGGAAAATTTCGCTGTCGCGCAATTTCTGCGTCAGCATCTCCTCCTTGTGCATCTGTCGCCGCAGGGCCGACGCTTCACGCTCCAGTGCGGCATGTTCATTGATCCCGTAACGACGCAACTCGAGCGCCCGCGCAGCCGCCTTGGCCAGCGCCCGCAGGGTGTTGCGCTGGCGCTCATCCAGCAAGCCAGGCTCATGACCAATCACGCACAGCGAACCCATGCACATGCCATCACTGAGGATGATGGGCGCACCCGCGTAGAACCGAATATCCGGCGTGCCGGTAACCAGCGGATTGTCGGCGAAACGTGGATCCTCCCGCGCGTCGCCGACCTCCATCAAATCCGGCCCGAGCATGGTATGCGCGCAGAACGCACTGTCACGGGAAGTTTCACTGACGCCAGACAGTCCCACATTCGACTTGAACCACTGGCGCCCCGCATCGATCAGACTGATCAGCGCAATCGGCCGCCCGGTCACCGCGGCGGCGGCGGCGGTCAACGCATCGAACAATGGCTCGGCCGGCGTATCCAGCACGGCCAGCGACGCCAGTCGCTGCAGGCGCCGCGCTTCGTCTCTGGGAATGGCTGCAGCAGGCATGGGACCGTTCTACCTCACAGGTGTCATCGGCGTGAACCATCCTACCGCAGCGATGGTGTCACGTACCGCATCAAGGGTAACCCTGATGCAACATCCCGGGATGAACGCATCAACCAGTGAGCAGCCTACAGACGGCCCAGCAACCAGAGAATCAGGAGGATGGCCACGATGACGCCGATCAGGCCGCTGGGCCCATAGCCCCACGACCGCGAGTGGTTCCATGTCGGCAGCCCTCCGATCAGCGCGAGTATCAGGACAACGATCAGGATGGTCATCAGCATGGGGGTTCCTCGAATTGAAAGGTGACGTGGTTTGTCGTGAGGTGCATGGTGCCGGCGAGACCCGTCGAGGGGCCGTGACGAAAACCCCAGCGGAGACTTCACCCGGTTTCCCGTTTACCTGCCAACGGCTCAGGCCGAGCGGACACCGGACGGCGCGATCGTCGTTGATACGCGACCTGCCCACCCACGCTCGCGCAGCTCCAAAAAGGGTCGCTCCACCAGATAGTGCAAGCTTGCGCCCAGCAACAGCACCGCCAGCGCATACAGCGCGAACAGCAGCCACCCGTGGCCCTGCAGTAGCGTGGCGAAAGCCTCGTGCACCAGATGGAAGGCGATCTTGTGACTCAGGTAAAGGCTGTAGGAAATGGCCGCTACCCAGCCGGCTCCCGGCACCTTCCAGCGTCCGATCAGACTGCGCCGCTCGGCCGCGGCAAACACCAGCAAGCCGAACCCGAACGACAGCAACGGCCAGCCCAGCGCGTTGGCGAGCAGGCCGGTGCGATCACGAAACAGCCACAGCGCCAGGCCGCA
>JBBQQL010000072.1:0-19875 GCA_038215995.1 Lysobacterales bacterium | reverse complement strand
ACTGGCACGCTTCGCAATACTCGGGACTTTCCAGTGAGCAAATCACCGCCGCACTCGCCTGCGCCTGGTCCGACACCGTGGTCTTGGCGATCCGCGTCGCTGGCCGGGATCTCAGGTAGTACGTGGTCTTGACGCCGGCTTTCCAGGCGTACATGTACATCGAGCTCAACTGGCCGATATTCGGGTTCTCGGTGAACAGGTTCAGCGACTGGCTCTGGTCGATGAAGGCGCCGCGGGCGGCGGCCAGGTCGATCAGTGATTTCTGCGGCAATTCCCACACGGTGCGGTAGATCGCGCGCAGGCGTTCGGGGATGGCCGTGATGCCCTGGATCGAGCCATCGGCCAGCTTGATCGCATCGCGCACTTCCGGCGTCCACAGTCCCAGCGCCTTCAGCTCGTCGGCGAGGTGGCGATTGACCTGCAGGAAGTCGCCGGACAGGGTTTCGCGCTTGAACAGGTTGCTGACCTGCGGCTCGATGCATTCGTAGCAGCCGGCGATCGAGGCGATGGTGGCGGTGGGGGCGATGGCGACCAGCAGCGAGTTGCGCAGGCCATGCTGACTGATGCGTTCGCGCAAGGCATCCCAGCGCGTGTTGTCGTGGGTGCTGGCGTTAGCCCAATGATCAAACTGCAACTCACCCGCTGCCGCGCGGCTCTCCGAAAATCCCGGATGCGCACCTTCGGCTTCGGCCAGTTCGGCGGACATCGACAAGGCGTGGAAATAGATCTCCTCGGCGATGCGGGTGGATAGCGTCAGCGCCTCGGCCGAGTCGAACGCCAGCCGCAGCTTGAAGAACACATCCTGCAGACCCATCACGCCCAGGCCGACCGGGCGCCATTTCATGTTGGCCGTGCGCGCGCTGTCGATCGGGTAGAAGTTGAGGTCGATCACCCGGTTGAGCTGGCGCACGGCGGTGCGCGTGGTCGACGCCAACTGGTCGAAGTCGAGCACGCCCTCGACCACGTGCCGCGCGAGGTTGATCGAGCCAAGATTGCACACGGCCGTTTCACTGGCCGAGCTCACTTCGAGGATCTCGGTGCACAGGTTGGAGAGGTGGATGACGTTTTCCGGTTTGGCCGTCTGATTGCTGGTGGCGTTGCAGCGGTCCTTGAAGGTCATCCAGCCGTTGCCGGTCTGCGCCAGGGTGCGCATCATGCGTGCGTACAGCTCGCGCGCCTTCACCGTTTTTACGGCCAGTCCGCTGACTTCGGCTTCGCGGTAGGCGTGCTCGAACGTCTCGCCCCAGCAGTCGACCAGGTGCGGCACTGTCTTCGGGTCGAACAACGACCAGTCGCCATCGCCCTCGACGCGGCGCATGAATTCGTCGGGAATCCAGTTGGCGATATTGAGATTGTGCGCGCGGCGAGCGTCGTCGCCGGTGTTGTCGCGCAGTTCGAGGAAATCCTCGATGTCGGCGTGCCACGATTCCAGATAGACGCACGCGGCGCCCTTGCGCTTGCCGCCCTGGTTCACCGCAGCGACCGAGGCATCGAGTGTTTTCAGCCACGGCAGCAGGCCGTTGGAGTGACCGTTGGTGCCCTTGATCAGTGAGCCGCGCGAGCGCACCCGCGAATAGCCCAGCCCGATGCCGCCGGCGAACTTGCTGAGCTTGGCCACGTCGGCGTACTTGTCGTAGATCGACTCCAGCGAATCCAGCGGCGAGTCGAGCAGATAGCACGAGCTGAGCTGCTCGTGCGCGGTGCCTGCGTTGAACAGCGTCGGCGAGCTGGCGAGGTATTCCAGTGACGACAGCAGCCGGTACAGCTCCAGCGTCTCACCGATGTCGTTGCCGCCGAGCGCGCAGGCGATGCGCATGAAGAAATGCTGCGGAGTCTCGATCACGAAACGCGTCTGCGGATGGCGCAGCAAATAGCGGTCGTACACCGTGCGCAGGCCGAAGTATTCGAAGCGGCGAGTGGCCAGGGGATCGATCGCATCGTTCAACTTGCGCGCGTTGATGGCGACGAAGTCGCGCAGGCGCTCGTTGAGAATGCCCAGCTCGGCGCCATGCGCGATCGACTGCGAGAAACTCTGGATCTCCTGACCGCTGACCTCCTTGTCGATGAAGGCGCCCAGCAGGCGTGCGGCTAGCTGGCCGTATTCCGGTTCTTCCGCGGTGAGTGCGGCGGCGGTGCGGATCGACAGCTGGTCGAGTTCCTGCGTGGTGGCGCCGTCGTACAGGCCGCCAATGGTTTTCAGCGCCACCCGCAGCGGATCGACCGAGTGCAGGCCGTCGCCGGCGCGGGTCACCGCCTTGACGATCTTGTTGACGTCGACGATCTCTTCGCCGCCGTTGCGCTTGGTCACGCGCATCTGGCCGGCGGTATGCGGCGCCGTCAGGTTGAATGGGGTCTCGGGCGAGGACGAGGCGGTGAACGGGGCGGGGGATTCGGCACGCACGACGGTGCGCTCTTGCTCGGTGGTATCGAGGGGTTGCATGGCAGGTAGCTCCGGAGCCTGAACATCAAACGCCTGCTCCCGCGCGCAGGGCCTGAAGCGACGGATTCCGGGAACGACACGCAATGCAGACGCCAGACGGCCGACGGCATGGCGACGTGCCTCCCCGCGGAAGCCATCACTACGCACCGGGGCACGTTCGCCCCGATGTGCCGGCAGGTCTTCGGACTTGTGGACGTGGATCTGGCGATCCGCCTACTTGCTCTCGCTTCCCAGCCACAGAGGGCCAGTGCATGTGAGGGCGTTCGTTTCCACTTTACCGCTGCGGGGCAGTTCCGGATTCACACCGGATTCCCTTTTAAGCCCGACCGATGTCGCATCTGGTCGGGCACCGACGCACACAACATATCGGGTGTCGCCGCTTCGGTCAACCCAACAAATTGTGGTTGTCGCGCAACGATCGATGCGGGTGGCGCGGCCACCTGCCGGACCGGCCGCTGTCGATGAGCGTCGGCGGCGCGAGCACGCTCGGGGAGCTCAGAGCGCGTCGTGATCCAGTTCGCCGGTGCGGATGCGGATCACCTGCTCCAGGGTGCTGACAAAAATCTTGCCATCGCCGATCTTGCCGGTGCGAGCCGACTGCTGGATGGCTTCCACCACCCGCTCCAGCTGATCGTCTGCCACGGCGGCTTCCAGCTTGATCTTGGGCAGAAAGTCGACCACATACTCGGCGCCGCGATACAGTTCGGTGTGGCCCTTCTGGCGGCCAAAGCCTTTCACTTCGGTAACAGTGATGCCTTGTACGCCTACTTCAGCCAGCGCCTCGCGAACGTCGTCCAGCTTGAACGGTTTGATGATGGCCACGACCAGTTTCATGAGGTGTTTCCTTGAATGAACAGGCGCAGGCGAGAAGGGCCATGCGTAGCGACATCTTGCCTGCGGGACGGGGCATTGTCGCCTGATTGATGCCTGTGTAGGACAATCCCTACATTTTCTGACGGAGCAAGCCGATGGCGGCCAAGAATTCCATTCATCTAGTATTTACCTCGACGAAAGCGAGGCGCTGTCCATGATGGACAAGCAGGATATCGACCAGATTGCCCTGCGACTTGTGTCGTTGGTACCGCCAGGATTGGCGCAGGCTCAGAAGGATTTGCGAGCCAACTTCCAGGATGTTCTGGTGCAGGGATTGCGCCGCCTGGACCTAGTCACCCGCGAAGAATTCGACGTCCAGTCGCAGGTACTGGCGCGCACGCGCGCGAAGGTCGACGAATTGGAGCGACACCTGGCCGAGCTTGAGGCCAATGTGGCTGCTCGCGGGATCTAGCAACGACAGCCTCCCGGGAGCCGCCTCCGATCCGTCACCCTCACCCCGAGAACGATCGGAGGCGGTTATTTATACCGCGCCACTGACATGGAGTCGCCTGATGTCCCTGCATATCAGCGATTCATCCACCCCCCAGGCACCCTCGGTCGCATGAGTCTTGCGGTAACGCTAAGCCGTGCCCAGGAGGGCATCACGGCGCCGCAGGTGATGGTAGAGGTGCACCTTTCCGGTGGTTTGCCCTGCACCAATATCGTGGGTCTGCCTGAAGCGGCAGTGCGCGAAGCGCGAGATCGCGTGCGTGTGGCGATCCAGAACACCGCCTTCGAATATCCCAATCGCAGGGTCACGGTGAACCTCGCGCCGGCCGATCTGCCCAAGGATGGCGGCCGCTTTGATTTGGCGATCGCGCTGGGCATTCTGGCCGCCAGCGGCCAGGTGCCGCGCGAGAAGCTCGACGACTGTGAGTTCCTCGGCGAGCTGGCGCTTACCGGCGCGTTGCGCAGTGTTTCCGGCGTGTTGCCCGCGCTGTTGCGGGCGCGGGCACGCGGCAGGCGCGTAGTAGTGCCGCGCGAAAATGCCGCCGAAGCGGCGCTGGTACCGGATGTGGATGTACGCGTGGCCGACACGCTGGCGGAGGTCTGTGCGTGGCTGCGCGGTGCCGAAGAGCTGTCGACGCCGGTGGGGATTCCCAGCAACGGTGGTGCCGAGGGTGGCCCCGATCTGGCCGACGTGCGCGGCCAGTTGCAGGCGCGTCGCGCGCTCGAGATCACCGCGGTCGGTGGCCATCATCTGCTGCTGATCGGTCCGCCGGGGACCGGCAAGACCATGCTGGCCGAGCGCCTGCCGGGCATCCTGCCGCCGCTGAGCGAGTCGGAGGCGCTGGAGACCTGCGCGGTGCAATCCGTTTCCGGGCAGGGGGCCGATCTGGCGCATTGGCGCAGGCGTCCATTTCGCTCGCCCCATCACACGGCATCCGCCGTGGCCCTGGTCGGCGGCGGCTCATATCCGCGCCCGGGCGAAATCTCGCTGGCGCACAACGGCGTGCTGTTTCTGGACGAGTTGCCCGAGTTCAGCCGGCACGTACTCGAAGTGCTGCGCGAGCCGATGGAATCGGGCCACATCATGATCTCGCGTGCAGCGCGGCAGTCGACGTTTCCTGCCCAGTTCCAACTCGTGGCGGCGATGAATCCGTGCCCCTGTGGCTACGCTGGCGACCCGCGTTGTCAATGCACGCCGGACCAGATTCAGCGCTATCGCTCGCGTATTTCCGGCCCACTGCTCGATCGCATCGACATCTGCGTGCAGGTGCCGCCGGTGCCGATGTGTGACCTCGGCACGCCACGCGGTGAGCGCGACGAGGAGTCTGCCACCGTGCGCGCCAGGGTATTGAAGGCCCGTCGCCAGTCGCTGATGCGCGCGGGCCGCCCAAATGCTGAGATCAGCACCCGCGAGCTGGAGCGCGATTGCGCGCTGGGCCCGGCCGAGCGGCGCTGGTTTGAATCCGCCCTGGAGCGGCTGGGCCTGTCGGCGCGTGCCTATCACCGCGTGCTGCGGGTCGCACGCACCATCGCCGATATCGACGGCGGCGCGGCCTTGCTGGAGCGCGAACACCTGGCCGAAGCCCTGCAATATCGGCGACTCTAGTGGCCTGTCGGCTCATGCGTCCGCCGATCCTGGTGACTGGACGCTGGCCGGGGAGCATGCTCTGATGGTGGGCTGATATTCGCTGAAAGGGTTGCGATGACTATCGAGCTTGGCCTGATGCTCGCCGGAATGCTGATGATCGGCTTTCTGGCGCAATGGGTGGCATGGCGGGTCAAATTGCCGGCGATCCTGTTCCTGCTGCTGGCCGGGATTTTGCTCGGGCCAGTCAGCGGATTGCTTGATCCGGACAAGTTGCTCGGCGACCTGTTGTTTCCGATGGTGTCGCTGGCGGTGGCGCTGATCCTGTTCGAGGGCAGCCTCACCTTGCGCTTCAACGAGCTGCCGGGCATCGGCAAGGCGGTGCGTGGCCTGGTCAGCTATGGTGCGGTGGCGACCTTGTTGTTGCTGGGCTGGGCCGCGCACACTTTCGCCGGGCTGAGCTGGTCGATTGCGTTGTTGTTCGGCGCGCTGGGCTGTGTCACCGGGCCGACCGTGATCTCGCCGATGCTGCGCACCTTGCGTCCGAATGCGCGCATCGCCAATACCTTGCGCTGGGAAGGCATCGTCATTGATCCGCTCGGCGCGCTGTTCGCCGTACTGATCTATGAGGCGATCGTCTCGCGCCAGGAAGGTCACACGCTGGGTATTTTTGCGGCCACCATCGCGATCGGTGCGGTGATTGGCGCGTTGGCAGCCGCGCTGGCGGCGTTTCTGCTGCGACGGCAGATGATTCCCGAATACCTGCAGAACTATGCCGTGCTTGCAACCGTGCTGTTGGCCTTCAGTGCATCCAATGCGTTGACCCATGAGTCGGGACTGCTCGCGGTCACCATCATGGGTATCGCACTGGGCAACATGCGCGGCGTGCACATCGACGACATTCTCGATTTCAAGGAGAACCTCACCACCGTGCTGGTGTCGGTGCTGTTCATTCTGTTGGCGGCACGACTGGCATGGCCGCTGCCGCACGGCATGTTGCTGGCCGGCGTGATGCTGTTCGGGTTCGCCCAGTTGGTGGTGCGGCCGGTCACCGTGGCGCTCGCCAGCATTGGTAGTGGGCTGACGTGGCGCGAGCGCGCACTGATCGGCTGGGTCGCTCCGCGTGGCATCGTGGCGGCTTCGGTGTCGGCATTGTTTGCACTGCGTCTGGATGCGCTGGGCGTGCCCGGTGCCGATGCACTGGTGCCGCTGGTTTTCACCCTGATCATCGGCACCGTGGTGTTGCAAAGCGCGACCGCGCGCCCGTTGGCCTTGTGGCTGAAAGTGGCCGAGCCGGAGCCGCGCGGCGTGCTGATCTTCGGTTCCGACAAGGTCGCCCGGGCGATCGCCAAGGTGCTGGGCGAGGCCGGCTTTCACGTGCTGTTGGCTGATGACGACTGGGATGGCATCCGGCTCGCCCGCATGGAGGGTTTGACCACCTACTTCGGCAACCCCGCATCACCTCACGCCGAGCGCTGCCTGGACCTGACCGGCATCGGTCGCCTGTTGGCGATGTCTACCCATCGCGAGCGCAATTCGCTGGTTTGCGTGCACTACCGGCAGGAGTTTGGTCGGGCCAGGGTCTATCGGCTGCGCAACCTGACCCTGCAGGAGAATACCGACCGCGCCGCTCTCGCCGGCAACTTGCTGGCGCCGCCGCTGTTCGATGAAACCATGACCCATGGCCGCTTCGCCGAGATGCTTGATCAAGGCTGGCGCATCAAGCTGACCAAGCTCAGTCAGACCTTCGACTGGCCGCATTTCGTCGAAAAATACGGTTCAAGCAGCGTGCTGATGTTTGGTATCGAGGAGAAGGGGACCTTGCGGGTGGCTTCAACCAAACGCGAGATCGAACCTAAGCCGGGGTGGACCGTGATTGCGTTGGTGGCACCAAGCGACGACTAACCGGCAGGGCGCGTGTCTGTGGGGCGGAGTCCTCTACACTTCGCACTGTTTTCGGCACTTTCACCCACGGCTACCCGGTATTCCCGATGAGCACCATTGCTGCGCCCGAACCTGCAAACGCTGCACAACGCGGCAGCATCGCCTGCGTTGGTCTGGGCATGACCCTGGGCTCACATCTCAGTCCGCTGGCACGCAGTCATATCGAACAGGCGGACGTAGTGTTTGCCGCGCTTTCTGATGGCATCGTGGAGATGTGGCTGGAAAGCATGCACCCGGATGTACGCAGCCTGCAGCCGTATTACGGCAAGGGCGACAAGTCACGCCTGCTCACCTACCGCGAGTGGGTCGAGGTGATGATGGCCGAGGTGCGCGCAGGCAGGAAAGTCTGTGCCGTATTCTACGGCCATCCCGGCATATTCGCCTGGTCGCCGCACGAGGTGATCAAGGTGGCCCGCGCGGAAGGCTACCGTGCGCACATGGAGCCGGGCATCTCCGCCGAGGATTGCCTGTATGCCGACCTCGGCATCGATCCTGGGCGCTTCGGTTGCCAGCATTACGAGGCGAGCCAGTTGCTGTTCTGCGAGACCCCCATCAATCCCGCTGCCTACCTGGTGCTGTGGCAGGTGGGCCTGGTCGGTGATCGCTCCTTGAAGCGTTTTTCCACCGGGCCTGAGTATCGGCAGGTGCTGGTCGATGTACTGAATGAAGACTACCCATCGGATCACGAGGTAATCATCTATCGCGGCGCGACACTGCCGATCCAGCAGCCTCGGGTCCGCCGCGTGGCGCTGCGGGATTTGCCTGCGACCGACGTTAGCGCCGAGGAAACCGTGATCCTTCCGCCCGCTACGGCGCTGCGCCCGAACAGGGTTGTGCGGGAGCGATTGGCGGTGTTGGATCGTGCTCAGGCGGCGGTGCACTAGACAATCCGCAGCGCGGCTGGCTGTTTGGGGTCGTGATAGGCTCAGATGCGGTGTCGGGGGCTGGGTCGTGATGAAGAGCATGGGAGCTTCGTCCATCGTTCGTGGTGTTTCTCGCGATAAGCTCGCTTGAGCCCCTCTCGGGGCCGATAATTCACTTACAACGAAAACAGGGTGCAACATGAGCAAGACCATCGAGCTGCTGGAAACCATTGGGCGGGATGCGTCGCTGCGGCACGCTTCCGGAGAGGATCTGTCGCAAGCCCTGGCCGGGCTGCATGCCAGCGAGGCGCTCAAGCAGGCGGCTATCTCAGGCGACGACGGTCACTTGGTAAAGGAGCTTGGTCACAGGGACGTCAAAACGCCTAATCATGTGAACAATAATGTTGGCGGCGGGCATGACGGTGACGACGATCATGACGGTGCTCATCATTCCGATGGTGATCGAGACGACAAGGAAGCCGAAGATTTGGGCGAGCCGGGATAAGCGGTGCGTACTCACGCCTGCGCCAAACCATAACCTTCCGGCCAATGCATGCAACATTCCGTGTCAGGTTGCTTCGCGAGATGCGTCCTTCTTACCGGGGCGCTTTTTGGCGTTGTCATGGGCAACGCCGAGGCGTCGATTTCTGAGTCGACTACGCCAGCCATCCTGCTTGCCCGGGCTGAAAGACTCCAGCCGACGGATCACTCACGCTTCGCCGCCATCCTCAAGCAGCTTCATCAGGAAGACAGCCGGCTTGCTCCGGCGCAACGATGGCACCTGCGTTACCTGGACGCCTATCTTGAAGGGAATGTCGCCAAGGAGACTCCCATTTTGCGGGACGTCATCGACCATTCGGGCGATGCGGCACTGGCAACCCGGGCAATAGCGAAGCTGATCACTAGTCTGGCGATCAATCATCAATACGAGGAGGCCTTCAAGTTGGCCAATACATTGATGGTCGATCTGCCGCAGGTAACAGATAGCAACGCTCGTGCACAGGCTCTGCGTGCGATCGTGCAGATGCTTGATCTTGCGGGAGAGCCTGATGAAGCCTTGAAGTACGCCCAGCAGCTCGATCCTGAAAGGGCATCCCCCGAAAATCGATGTGCGAATTATTCGTACAAAATTAACGCGATAAGCTATGCAGTCACGCTTTCCTCGGGAGATCCCGGACTTCGGCAAGCGATTGCTGTGTGCCTTGCCGACAAGCAGGACGTGTACGCCAACACTCAGCGTCTTTCCCGCGCGGATTTGCTGACCGAAGAGGGGCATGCGGATCAGGCGATCGCATTGCTGAAAAGCATCAAGCCGAGCGTCCTGCGATCCGGGTTCCAGCCGCATATTTCTAGCCTGGATGTCAGCCTCGCGCAAGCCTACGTAAGCCTGGGCAATGACCTTGATGCAAGGCAGTCGGCGCTGGCCGCAGTGGCAGCGAGCGACCCGAAGAACTTCACCTGGCCGTTGCAAGCGGCCTACGAACTGCTCTACCACATCGAGAAGCGCGCCGGCGATGACCGGACAGCGCTGGCTTACTACGAGAAGTACGTGGCCCAGGACAAGGCCGCGATGGACGACACCAAGACGCGCGCGCTGGCCTACCAGATGGTTACGCAGCAGGTGTTGGAGAAGAAGATGAAGCTGGAGGCACTGGACAAGAAAAACAGGGTACTCGAGTTGCGCCAGGCGCTGGCAACGAAGGCGCAGGAGACCAGCCGGCTGTATATCCTGCTGCTGTTGCTGGTGATCGCCTCTATCGGCCTATGGACGTTCCGCCTCAAGCACTCGCAGATGCGTTTTCGCCGGATGGCGCGCCACGATGGTTTGACCGGGGCATTCAACCGCCAGCATTTTCTGCACGAAGCGGGGCGAATCCTGCAGCGGCTGCTCCATGCTGACGCGGGTGCCTGCCTGGTGGTGCTGGATCTGGATCACTTCAAGCGGATCAATGACACCTACGGCCACGCCGCCGGCGACGAAGTATTGCGGCACGTCGTGGCACTGTGCCGCCGCGAACTGCGTGACTCGGACCTGTTTGGCCGTCTGGGCGGCGAAGAGTTCGGCATCCTGATGCCGGGCTGTACATGTGAGCAGGGCGTGGAGATTGCCGCCCGCATACGCCGTGCGCTGGCCAGCGCGCTGCTCAAGCTTGGGCCGAAGACTTCGGTCACGGTTTCAGCGAGTCTGGGCCTGGCGCACAGCTCCGTATCCGGTTATGCGTTCCATCAACTCTTCAGCGATGCCGATGCGGCGCTGTATCGCGCCAAGCATGGCGGCCGCAACCGGCTGGTGGTGGATACTGGCGGGAACGCGCCGCTGGTAATGAAAGGCGATGCATGGGATGTCGCCAGCGCTTGATGTTGTGCATCGATCGCAGCCAGGCGCTGATGCAACAAGGTGCGCGAAGCACCTCCCGAGTGGGTGAAGCAACTTCGCGCACCATGGTGCTTGAGCGTGTGGCTTGCTTGAACTGTTGCTCCTCGGTCGAGCCGGTCAGCGACGTGGTTGACGACTGCCCCTGCTGGATCGTCTGGGTTACGGTATCGAAGTAGCCGGTACCCACTTCTCGCTGGTGCTTGACTGCGGTGAAGCCACGATCGACGGCGGCGAACTCCTTCTCCTGCAGCTCGACGAGGGCGCTCATCCGGCGGCGCGCGTAGCCGTGCGCCAAGTCAAACATGCCGTAGTTCAGGCTGTGGAAACCGGCCAGGGTGATGAACTGGAGCTTGTAGCTCATCGAGCCCAGTTCCTTCTGGAATTTCGCGATGGTGGCGTCGTCCAGATTCTTCTTCCAGTTCAAGCTGGGCGGGCAGTTGCAGGCCAGCATCTTGCCCGGGAACCTGGCGTGGATGGCGTGGATGGCGTCGGCGAAGTTGCGGGCATCGTCGAGGTTCGGGCTACCTGTTGCTGTGGTGGAAGCGACTGGCGACGTGGGGTCTGGCTCAGGCTACGCTGGATCAGGCCATCCACGGGATGGCTCCGGCCCCTTTCGGCTACGTGATAGGCTCACGCGACGGCATCATGGAGCAGGCGGTGGCCAGGGGTGTCAGAGCCGCGGCCCTTCGCCGTTATCGACTCGCCACGGCGCAGCTTGATCCCACCAGGGCGGGACCGGCATTTCAATTTCAATGAGAGTAGGGGGAGCCATGTCGAATACGATCAAACTGCTGGAAGCCATTGGGAGTGATGCGTCGCTGCGTAATGCGTCTGCACAGGAACTGGAGTGCGCTTTGACGCGACTGCTGGCAAGCGAGGGTCTCAAGCACGCAGCCATCTCGGGTGACAGCAAGTGGTTGATTGGCGAATTTGGTCGTATGACAGCGATAACCCGCCTGCATGTGAATCAGGCGGCTCCTGCCAACGACGATGAAGAACAGGCCGGGGTCGATGTGGAGGAGTCCAACGATGACGATCAGGATGCTCCGGTCAAATCGGCCAGTTGAGCGCTCGTGACATCGTATGCCTGTGCAACGCAGCGCTTCAAGTTTCCTTGCGCTACGCGCCCTCATTGCAGTGGCGCTCCTCAGTGTGGCCGCAGCGCGCCTTCAGGCGGAGGTCATGCCGGAAGAAACCCCGGTGGTTCGGTTTGCCCAGGCTGAAAATGAAAAGCTGACGAATCACCCACGATTCCTGGGGCTCCTGAGGCAATTGCAGCGGCAGGAAGGTGAACTGCCGTCAGCACAACGATGGCATCTACGCTATCTGGAAGCTTGGGAGGCTGCCTATGCTGGCGACCTCCCGAAGGCTTCGGCCATTCTGCGCGACATCATCAACCAGTCCGGTGATGAGATCTTCACGACCCGGGCGTCGGCCTTGCTGATCAATGTTCTTTCGCGCGACCGCCAGTACGAAACGGCATACGAGCTGGCAAATACATTGATGGTGAATCTTCCACGGATTGCCGAGGAAGACGTTCGTGGTGAGGCTTTGCGCGCCATTATCCAGATGCTTGGTCTGGCAGGGCAGAACGACCAGGCTTTGAAATATGCCCGCCAGCTGGAGTCTGAAATTCCACCTGGAAAAAGCCGATGTGCAGCGTATTCCTATGAGCTGAACGCGCTGGATGCGGCTGGCAAGCTTTCCCCAAAAAATCCCGGGCTTCAGCGAGCCATTGACATGTGCCTCGACGAAAAGCAGGAGGTGTATGCGAACACGCTTCGCCTGGATCTTGCGAGCCTGCTTACGGACGAGGGCCGCACGGACAAGGCAATTTCCCTGTTGCAGAACATGTCACCCAGCATTCTCAAATCGAAATTCCAGCCGCATATCGCATCGCTCCATATTGGTCTGGCGGAGGCCTATATGCACCGGGGGGACGATGCGAGTGCAAAAAAAGCAGCGCTCGCCGCACTGGCTGTAAGCAACCCCCAGAATTTCTCGGAGCCGCTTCAATCCGCATACAGCGTGCTGTACTTCGTCGAAAAGAGGGCGGGTCACCCTGCTGCAGCACTGAGCTATTACGAGAAGTATGTGACCCAGAAATTGGCTGCGATGGACGACACCAAGACTCGCGCGCTGGCCTACCAGATGGTTCGGCAGCAAGTCGTGGACAAGAAGCTCAAGCTGGAGGCGCTGGACAAGCAGAACGGAATTCTCGAATTGCGCCAGGCGCTGGCAAGCAAGGCGCAGGAGGCCAGCCGTCTGTACATCGTTCTGTTGTCGCTGGTGATCGTCTTTATTGGCTTGTGGACGTTCCGCCTCAAGCAGTCGCAGATGCGCTTCCGGCGAATGGCGCGTCATGACGGTTTGACTGGCGCCTTCAATCGCCAGCATTTTCTGCACGAAGCGGGGCGAATCCTGCAGCGGATGCTTCATGCTGATGACGCCGGTGCCTGCCTGGTGGTGCTGGATCTGGATCACTTCAAGCGGATCAATGACACCTACGGCCACGCTGCCGGTGACGAAGCGTTACGGCGCATCGTGGCCATGTGCCGCCGGGAACTGCGTGACTCGGATCTGTTTGGCCGTCTGGGTGGCGAAGAGTTCGGTATCCTTATGCCGGGCTGCACCTGCGAACAGGGTGTCGAGATTGCCACCCGGATCCGCCGCGCGTTGGCCAGCGCGCCGCTCAAGCTCAGTCCGGACAGCTCGGTGGTGGTGTCAGCCAGTCTTGGACTGGCACACAGCACCGTCTCCGGCTATGCGTTCCATCAACTCTTCAGCGATGCCGACGCGGCGCTGTACAAAGCCAAGCGTGGCGGACGCAACCGGCTGGTGGTGGATACTGGCGGGGACGCGCCGCTGGTAATGAAAGACGATGCATGGGATGCCGCGAGCGCTTGACGCCTTGCATCGATCGCAGCCAGGCGCTGATGCAAAAAGCTGCGCGAAGCGCCTCCCCTGAGTGGGTGAAGCACTCCGCGCACCATGGGCTTGAGCGTGTGGCGTGCTTACGCCGCCGAGGCCTGCTTGAACTGTTCCTCTTCGGTCGAGCCGGTCAGCGCCGTGGTTGACGACTGCCCCTGCTGGATCGTCTGGGTTACGGTATCGAAGTAGCCGGTACCCACTTCTCGCTGGTGCTTGACTGCGGTGAAGCCACGATCGGCCGCGGCGAACTCCTTCTCCTGCAGCTCGACGAAGGCGCTCATCTGGCGGCGTGCGTAGCCGTGCGCCAGATCGAACATGCCGTAGTTGAGGCTGTGGAAACCGGCCAGGGTGATGAACTGGAACTTGTAGCCCATCGAGCCGAGTTCCTTCTGGAACTTCGCGATGGTGGCGTCGTCCAGGTTCTTCTTCCAGTTGAAGCTGGGCGAGCAGTTGTAGGCCAGCATCTTGCCCGGGAATTTCGCGTGGATGGCGTCGGCGAACTTGCGCGCGTCGTCCAGGTTCGGCTTGCTGGTCTCGCACCAGATCAGGTCGGCAAAGGGTGCATAGGCCAGGCCACGGCTGATCGCCTGATCGAGGCCCGGACGCACCTTGTAGAAGCCTTCCACCGTGCGCTCGCCGGTGATGAATTCCTTGTCATTGGGGTCGATGTCCGAAGTCAGCAGGTCGGCGGCATCGGCATCGGTACGCGCCACCAGCAGGGTCGGCACGCCGCAGACATCGGCGGCCAGTCGCGCGGCATTGAGTTTGTCGACCGCCTCACGGGTCGGCACCAGCACCTTGCCGCCCATGTGGCCGCACTTCTTGACCGAGGCCAGCTGGTCCTCGAAATGGACACCCGCGGCGCCGGCCTCGATCATCGCCTTCATCAGTTCGAACGCGTTGAGCACGCCACCGAAACCCGCTTCGGCGTCGGCCACGATCGGCACCATCCAGTCGGTATCGTCCTTGCCTTCCGCGTGATGCAGCTGGTCGGCGCGCAGCAAGGTGTTGTTGATGCGCTTGACTACCAGCGGTACCGAGTTGGCCGGGTACAGCGACTGGTCCGGGTACATCTCGCCGGCGACATTGGCGTCGGCCGCAACCTGCCAGCCGGAGAGGTACACCGCCTGCAGGCCGGCCTTGACCTGTTGCATGGCCTGGTTGCCGGTCAGCGCGCCCAGTGCGTTGACGAAATCCTCCTTGTGCAGCGACTTCCACAGGCGCTCGGCACCACGACGTGCCAGCGAGTGCTCGACCCCCACGGTGCCGCGCAAACGCACCACGTCCTCGGCCGAGTAGTTGCGCTGGATACCGGTCCAGCGGGCATTGTTCTTCCAGTCCATCGAGATCTGTTCGGCGGTGGGCAAGGTGTTCTTCATGACGTGACTCCGTAAGTGGCGACGTTGCGTTTCTTCAGGTGCGGCTTCTACCGCGATGCTCTCAGGCCTTGGGCGAAGGCCGTTGCGGCGGGTGCCGCGTCAACGAAATTCAGGACATCAATCGAGCTGGTCGTAGGCGGGCAGGGTGAGAAAGTCACCGAGCTGGTCGGCGTGGGTCATGTTGCCGAGCAGGGCGGCGGCCTCGTCGGCACGGCGCGCACCCGGATGCTTGCTGTCGCGCAGGCGGTGGGCATGGGCGGCAAGCGCGTGGTCGAACAGGGCGAAATCGATCGGCGCGTGATCGGAGAACTCCAGGTCACCGTGATGCAGCCATTGCCACAACTGGGCGCGGGCGATCTCGGCGGTGGCGGCGTCTTCCATCAGGTGATGGATCGGCACGCAGCCGAGCCCCTCCAGCCATGCCGCCGTATAACGCAGGCAGACCTCGACGTTGTTGTCGAAACCGGCGCGGGTGATGGTGCCGCTCGGCGCCGCCAGTAGTTGCTCGCGGCTGACGCTGACGTCCTCACGCAGCACGCCGAGCTGGTTGGGTGCGGGCATGTACTGGTCAAAAATCTGCTGGGCCACCGCAACCAGCGCCGGATGCGCCACCCAGGTGCCGTCATGGCCTGCCTGCACTTCGCGCAGCTTGTCGGCGCGTACCTTGGTCATCGCCGCCTCATTGGCTGCCTCATCGCCCTTGATCGGAATCTGCGCCGCCATACCGCCCATGGCGAAGGCGCCGCGGCGATGACAGGTTTTGATCAACAGCTCCGAGTAGGCCTTCAGGAACGGCACGGTCATGCCGACCTGGGCACGCTCGGGCAGCAGCCGGTCACGATGACCGCGCAGGGTTTTCAGGTAGGAGAAGATGTAGTCCCAGCGACCGCAGTTGAGGCCGACGATGCGGCTGCGCAGTGCGTGCAGAATCTCGTCCATCTGGAACGCAGCGGGCAGGGTCTCGATCAGCACGGTGGCCTTCATGCAGCCGGCCGGCAGTTGCAGCTCCTGCTCGGCGGCCGTCATCACCGCATCCCACAAGGCGGCCTCTTCCATTGCCTCGAGCTTGGGCAGGTAGAAGTAGGGTCCGCGCTGCTGCTTGTACAGCGTGCGTGCGTTGTGGAAGGCGAACAGGCCAAAGTCGACCAGCGCGCCGGACATCGGCTGGCCATCCACGCTGACGTGCTTCTCGTTCAGATGCCAGCCGCGCGGGCGCACCACCAGCACAGCGGGGTTGTCGTTGACGCGATAGCTCTTGCCCTCGGGCGAGTGGAACTCGATGCTGCCATTGACCGCATCGCGCAGATTGATTTGACCATCGAGCTGGTTGTTGAAGGTGGGCGACGACGAATCCTCGAAGTCAGCCATGAACACCTTGGCACCCGAATTCAGCGCGTTGATGATCATCTTGCGCTCGACCGGTCCGGTGATCTCGACCCGGCGATCCTGCAGCGCGGCCGGGATGGCGGCGACTTGCCAGGCTGATTCGCGGATGGCGGCCGTATCGGCGCGAAAGTCCGGCAGGCCGCCAGCGTCGTAGCCGGCCTGGCGCACCCGGCGTGCCTGCAGCAACTGTCGCCGTTCAGCCTCGAAGCGGCGGTGCAGCTGACTCAGAAAGCCCAGCGCGGCCGGACTCAGGATGTCCTCGTAGCCGGCGCTGTCGGCATGAATCTCCAGTGCACCGATATCGAGTCTTTCCTTGGGTACTGCCATGGTCGCGCTCCGCGTTCGTTGGAGGCTCCAAGCTAGGCGCGATTGTCATGTTTGACAAAGCAAATGTTTCAATCACAATCATTAGCATAACCAATAGCAGCCGCAAACAACTGAAAACATTCAATGAAAAAGCGACTTGATGTACCGAAAGAACTCAAAAATCCACGTGGTATCGCAACAAAAAGGCGTGTCGCGGGCGAGACGGTCGCCGAAAGTGGTGGTCGGTTCTACTACAAGGGCAACCGCCACAAGCAGCTGCGGGCGTTCGTCAGCGTGGTCAAACTGGGCACCCTGACCCGCGCTGCCGAGGCCCTGTATCTGTCGCAGCCCACCATCAGCCTGCAGTTGCAGGCGTTGGAGCGCGAGCTGGGCGTGAGCCTGATGGACCGGCGGCGGCGGCGTATCAATCTGACCGACGCGGGTGAGGCGCTATACGAACTGGCGCGACCATTGATCGAGGGTTGGGACACTCTGGATCGCGATTTTCAGGCCCGCGTGAAGGGGTTGAAGGGCGGCAAGCTGACCATTGCGGCCGGCACCTCGACCATCCAGTACCTGCTGCCGGAACTGGTGCGCCGCTACCGTGAGCGCTTTCCCGCGGTGCAACTGCAACTGGCCAATGTCACCGGCAAGGACGGGCTGGCCTTGCTGCGCGCCGACGACGCGGACTTCGCGGTGGGCTCGATGCTGGACGTGCCCAACGACATCGCCTGGGCACCGGTGCATCACTACGATCCTATGCTGATCATGCCGCTCGATCATCCGCTGGCGAGCCGGGAAAAGATCACGCTGGAGGACATTTCCCCGTACGGGCTGATCCTGCCGCCGCAGCGCCTGTCCACCTATCGGCTGGTCGACCTGGTGTTCCAGCAGAGCCAGGTGCCTTACCACGTGGCGATCGAGGTCGGCGGCTGGGACGTGATCAAGGAATACGTGGCGATGGGCATGGGGATCTCGATCGTCACCGGCATCTGCATCACCCCGGCGGACAGCGAGCGCCTCGCGGTGCGCAACATGAAGCAGTTCTTTCCGCCGCGCAGCTATGGCGTGGTGATGCGCAAGGGAAAATTCCTCAGTCCCGAGGCGCAGGCCTTCATCGACCTGATCCGGCCTGGCCTGTTGACCCATCGCGACTACGACGAGTCGGGACACTCGCAGCGTTGAATGCGGCGGAACGCCGGTTCACACGCCCCGGCGCTTGCCCTTGAAGGGTGCGTAGAACGCACGCAGGCGCGCCAGATCCGCGTCCATGTCGTTGCTGGTTTCGAACAGCGGGCCGATGCCGATGGTCTTGTCGGGATAGTTGAACCAGGCCGTCACGATCGGCACCTCGGCCGCGCGGGCGATATGCCAGAACCCGCTCTTCCAGCGCGCCACCGACTTGCGCGTGCCCTCGGGCGCGATACCCAGCCAGAACCTTTCCCGCTGCTGAAACTGGTCGACCATCTGCTCGACCACGCCCTTGGTCGCGCTACGGTCGATCGGCATGCCGCCGAGCTGATGCAGCAGGCTGCCCAGCGGGCCGCGGAAGAGTTCCTGCTTGCCCATGAAGTGCACGTCAGCGCCGATGCCGGCCTTGAGCATCAGGCCCCACACACCATCCCACCAGGACGAGTGCGGTGCCGCGATCAACACAGCCTTGGGCACGTCCGGGAAGTTGCCCACGAAGCGCCAGCCGCACAGGCGCAACGTGGCGCGACAGGCCTTGCGCTTCCAGTTGTCCGGCAGGCTTGGCATCTGCGCAGGCAGTTGCGCAGGGGTGGGCAGGGTGTCGTTCATTCCATATCCGGCTTGCGAGAGCGGTTCTGCTTGATCTTGCCCCGTTGCTGCTTGCCGACCAGACGACGCTCCTTCGATGCCCGGGTGGGTCGGGTGGCAACGCGTTTTTTCGGTGGTACCAGCACACCGCGGATGATCTCGACCAGTCGTTCGCGCACGTCATCACGGTTGCGCGCCTGATCCCGGAAGCGACGCGCCTGGATCACCAGCACGCCCTCGCTGGTCAGTCGCCGATCCCTGCGTGCCAGCAGGCGTTCGCGGATATCGTCAGGCAGCGCGGCGGAGTTGATTACGTCGAAGCGCAACTCCACCGCACTCTCGGTGCGATTCACATGCTGCCCGCCGGGACCGTCCGCGCGCAGAAAGCGCTCGAACAGTTCGGACTCGGGCAGGGTAATGGAGGGGCTGACGATCAACATCCCGGAAGTGTAGATGGGGCGAGGGGCGAGTAGCGAGGGCGCCAGAATCGTGCTGTCCGGTCAAAGCGTCGGGGCAAGTCCGGACGTGCTCATCCCTCGCTCGGCAGTGCCCAGCCGAAACGTGCGAGCAAACCCGCGTACTCGGCATCGAGCGGCGCCTCGATCGTCATCGACTGGCCGCTGGTCGGGTGGGCGAAGCGCAACCGCCAGGCATGCAGCAACATGCGGTGACAACCGAAGTGCTGCTTGTACAGGCGGTTGTGGTCGCCGCGGCCGTGTTGGCAGTCGCCGATCACCGGATGGTGGATGTGCGCGAGATGCTTGCGGATCTGGCGGAAGCGGCCACTCTCCGGCTCGGCCAGTACCAGCGCATAGCGTTGCTGTGGATAGCGGCCCAGCTCGATCGGTACCTCGACCGTGGCCAGCCGCTCATAGTGCGTGCGCGCCTCACGGCGCGGGCCGGTTTCGCGCGAACCGGGCAGCGGGTAGTCGACCAGGCCCTGTTCGGGGTCGGGCCAGCCGCGCACCACGGCCAGATATTTCTTGTGCACGTGCCGGCCCATGAACTGCTCGCCGAGCCGGGCAGCGATCTCGCTGCTGCGAGCAATCAGCAACACACCGCTGGTGGCGCGGTCGAGCCGGTGCGCCAGATAGACGATGCCGCCGACTTGCTCGCGCAGCTGGTCGACCAGGAATTCCTCGGTGTTGCCGACCATGCGCGAGCGATGCACGGCCAGGTTCGCCGGCTTGTTCACCGCGATCAGCGCTTCGTCCTGGTAAAGAATTTCAAGCATGGATTCGAGAATCTCGTAGGAGCCCGCTCGCGGGCGATGCCGTGGTTCTGGTCGCCATCAACGCAGGAGCATCGCCCGCGAGCGGGCTCCTACGAGGGATTGATCGGTGACGCTCTGCTGATGATCAGCGCCGCGGCCAGCCGACAACGAAGGTGAGCAGGCCGGCGGTACCGGTGAGTAGCGCGGGCCAGAGGCCGTAGCCTGGCGCGAGTGAAGTGAGCAGCGCGGCGCCGATCAGCAGCGCGCCGCCTAGCAGGCCACACGCGAGCAGGCGTTGCTGCCGCCGTGCCTCGTCGCGCATCAGTCCAAGCAGCTGCGGATCGCTGCG
>JBBQQL010000071.1:0-19963 GCA_038215995.1 Lysobacterales bacterium | reverse complement strand
ATTACGCCGGTGGCTACACCGCGATCTACCCGATCAAGGTCAACCAGCAGCGCGGCGTGGCCGGCGAGCTGGTGGCCGCGGGCACCCATGGCTTTGGCCTGGAGGCCGGCTCCAAGCCCGAGCTGATGGCCGTGCTGGCGATGGCGCGGCCCGGCTCCATCGTGATCTGCAATGGCTACAAGGATCGCGAATACGTGCGCCTGGCGCTGATCGGACTCAGGCTCGGTCTGCGCGTGTTCATCGTGATCGAGAAGCTGTCCGAACTCGATCATGTGTTTGCCGAGGCCAAGGCGCTCGGGGTCGAGCCACTGCTCGGTGTGCGCGTGCGGCTGGCCTCGATCGGCGCCGGCAAGTGGCAGAACACCGGTGGCGACAAGGGCAAGTTCGGCCTGTCGCCGAGCCAGGTGCTGACCCTGATCGAGCGGCTCGACGCCGTCGGCCTCAAGCACACGCTGAAACTGCAGCACTTCCACATGGGCTCGCAGATTTCCAACGTGCGCGACATTGCCAATGGCATGCGCGAGGCGACCCGCTATTTCATCGAGCTGACCCGGCTCGGCGTGCCGCTGGAGATCGTCGATGTCGGCGGTGGCCTGGGCGTGGACTACGAAGGCACCCGCTCGCGCAGTCACAACTCGATCAATTACTCGATCCAGCAATACGCCGCGACCATCGTGCAGTCGCTGGCCGAAGCGGTAGCCGCCGAGGGGCTGACCGCACCGCATATCCTCACCGAAGCCGGCCGCGCGATGACCGCGCACCATGCGGTGATGGTGATCAACGTGACCGAGGTGGAGCAGGTGCCGGCCGGCCACATGGCGCCGGTGAAGCTGGAAGAGCCCAGCGTGCTGCGACATCTGCGCGAGGTTTACGCGGCACTGGACGAGCGCCCGCCGCTGGAGCTGTTTCACGAGGCACAGCATCATCTGGCCGAGGGGCAGTCGCTGTATGCCCTGGGTCAGTTGTCACTGGATGACCGCGCGCGGCTGGACGAAATGTTCTACGCCATTGCCAATGCCGTACGCGGTCGCCTGCAGCCGACCGAGCGTGCCCATCGGCAGGCGCTGGACGAGCTGGACGAAAAGCTGGTCGACAAGTACTTCGCCAATTTCTCGGTATTCGAATCGGTGCCCGATATCTGGGCGATCGAGCAGATCTTCCCGATCGTGCCGATCGCGCGGCTGGATGAGCAGCCGACCCGACGCGGCGTGATCGTCGACCTCACCTGCGATTCGGACGGCCGTATCGACCACTATGTCGATGCCGATGGCGTCGACGTCAGCCTGCCGTTGCATGCCTTGAAGGATGGCGAGAGCTATTGCCTGGGCATCTTCATGGTCGGCGCCTACCAGGAGACGCTGGGCGATATCCACAACCTGTTCGGCGATACCGACGCGGTGAATGTGCGCGTGGATGGTGATGGCTACACCTTCGCGCATGTGCGCCGTGGCGACACCACCGACCTGATGCTCGACTACGTCGGCTACGACCTGGCCGAACTGCGACGCAGCTACCGTGAGCGCATT
This sequence comes from Lysobacterales bacterium, assembly GCA_038215995.1. Lineage (GTDB taxonomy): Bacteria > Pseudomonadota > Gammaproteobacteria > Xanthomonadales > Rhodanobacteraceae > Rhodanobacter. Next base: position 18,437 of record JBBQQL010000071.1, on the reverse strand, counting down.
GCCAGCGCCGGGGTGACCGGTGCCGCCGGCGAGCAGCTTTACGCCACCCTGGATGCAGGCCTCACCGCCTACACGTATCTGGCCGAAGACACCCACTGAACCACCCGCAGGAGCCCGCTGGCGGGCGATGCTGTTGCTCTGATGTCTCATGGGAACAGCAAAACCAGAGCATTGCCCGCCAGCGAGCTCCCACGAGTCCCATTCTCTTTTCGCACAGGAGCAAGGCATGACCAGTCTCAACGGCAAGGTGGCCCTGATTACCGGCGCCGCCAGTGGTCTGGGCAAGGCGATCGCCGAGTTGTACGCACAGCACGGCGCCAGCGTGGCCATTGCCGACATCAACCAGCAGGCGGCGGACGCCGTCGCCAGTGAAATCAACGCCGCCGGTGGCAAGGCGATGGGCGTGGCGATGGACGTGACCAGCGAGGACGCGGTCAACGCGGGTACCGACCAGGTGGTTGCCGCGTTTGGCCATCTCGACATCCTGATCTCCAATGCCGGCGTGCAGATCGTCAGCCCGATCGTCGACTTCAAGTTTGCCGACTGGAAGAAGATGCTGGCGATCCACCTCGATGGCGGCTTCCTCACCACCAAGGCGGCGCTGCAGCACATGTACAAGGACGACCGTGGCGGCATCGTGATCTACATGGGCTCAGTGCACTCGCACGAGGCCTCGGTGCTGAAGGCGCCCTATGTCACCGCCAAGCACGGCCTGCTTGGCCTGGCCCGCACCCTGGCCAAGGAAGGCGCGCCGCACAACGTGCGCTCGCATGTCATCTGCCCGGGCTTTGTGCGCACCCCGCTGGTCGAGAAGCAGATTCCCGAGCAGGCCAGCGAGCTGGGCATCAGCGAGGCCGAGGTGATCAGGAACGTGATGCTGAAGAACACCGTCGATGGCGTGTTCACCACGGTCGAGGATATCGCCCAGACTGCCCTGTACCTGGCCACCTTCCCCAGCGCCGCACTGACCGGCCAGTCGATCGTGGTCAGCCACGGCTGGTTCATGCAGTAATCATCTGGTGCCTTCTCCCCCTGTCGGGGGAAGGCCCGGATCAGCATCAGGTGCCTCCGCCGGGATCCACCTTCACCGTTGCCACGTACAACTCCACTTACCCAGGAACTACCCGCATGACCCTCAACAGCGCTTTCATCGGTCTTGGCGCGATGGGCGCGCCGATGGCCGGCCACCTCAAGACACACGGCCTGCTCACGGCCGTCGCCAATCGCACGCACGCCAAGGCAGTGGCGCTGGCCGCCGAACTTGGCGTGAGCGCACCGGCCACGCTGGCCGAGCTGGCGGCACAGTGCGACATCATCGCCCTGTGCGTCACCGCCGATGCCGACGTGTTGTCCACCGTGGACGCGCTGGCGCCCCATCTGAAACCTGGCGCCATTGTGATCGATCACTCCACTGTCGCGCCGGCCACCGCCAGGCAGGCGGCGGTGCGGCTGGCTGCGGTCGGCGCACATTTCCTCGATGCGCCGGTTTCCGGCGGCGTGGAAGGTGCGAAGAACGGCAAGCTGTCGGTGATGGTCGGGGGCGACGCGGCCGTGCTCGAACGCGCCCGCCCGGTGCTGGAAGCCTACGCGTTGCGCGTCACCCACCTCGGTGACGTGGGCGCGGGCCAGGCGACCAAGGCGGTCAATCAGGTGCTGGTCGCCGGCATTGCGCAGGCGGTGTGCGAAGGCCTCGCTCTGGGCGAGGCGCTGGGGCTGGATCCCGAGCGACTGATACCCACCCTCGGCGCGGGTGCGGCGGGCAACTGGTTTCTCGACAAGCGCGGCGCCACCATGCTGCGCGACGAATTCAGCGTCGGCTTCAAGCTGGCCCTGCTGCACAAGGATCTGGCCATCGTCAACGGCATTGCCGAACAGGCCGGCACCGACCGTCATGTGATCCAGCAGTCGCTGGCCGATTACGCGGACCTGATGAGCCAGGGCTACGGCGATGACGATATCTCGGCGCTGATTCGTCTGAAGCGCAAAAGCTGAGGTCGATTACATGAAAAGGCCGCGCCAGAGGCGCGGCCTTTTTGCTGGCCCGGATGAATCCGTGGTGGCCTATTTGCCTTCCTTCAGCGCAATCGCGTTGATGCCGGCGCTGGTCAGTCGCTGCTTGGTCGATTCAAGCTGGGTGGCCGAGTGGAATGGGCCCAGACGCACACGGTGGTAGATCTGACCGCCGACATTCACTGACTGCACGTTGGCGACGAAACCCTGCAGGGCGAGCTTGGCTTTCAGCGTTTCCGCGTCGGCGGCGTTCGGGAACGCGCCAACCTGCAGCAGGTAACCACTACCGGCGGCCGGCTGCGGCACGGCGGCAGCCGGCGCGGCGGTGATGTCCTGCTTTACCGCATTGGGCATGTTCGCCGCGATGCCGGCCGGGGCTACCGCAGGCTGTTGCGCCTGGGCCTGCGCCTGCGCGGCCTGCTGCTTCTGCTGTTGCTCGACCCGCGCCTGCGCGCTGATCTCGGCATCGGGGATGCGCACCTCCTTCTCCGACAGCACGGAATAGAAATCGAACTGCGGCTTCTTCGGCGCGCTCTCGGTGCTGGCCGATTCCAGCACGCCGGGGTCGCTGCCGCGCTGCGCGGTGGCCTGCGGGTTTGCCTGCGGGCCGTCGTTTTTCCGCAGGCTGGTGAGCAGGCTGCCGCGCATCATCATCGCCATCAGGATCGCGCCGATGACCAGGCCGATCGCGATATAGCCCCAGCCCGGAAAGCCGCCGCTGTTGTTGCGGACGGCCTGCCGACCCTTGCCCTTGCGTGCTGCCATTACATCTTCTCCGGGGCGTCGAGGCCCAACAAATTCAGACCATTCTTCAATACCTGGCGCGTCGCCACCACCAGTGCCAGACGTGCGTTGCGCAGCGCGTCGTCCTCGACCAGGAACTGGTACGAGTTGTAGTAAGTGTGGAACGCATGGGCCAGCTCACGCAGCCAGCTGGCGATCAGGTGCGGCTCCAGGTTGGCCGCGGCGGCCTCGACCTGCTCGGGGTACCTGGACAGCTCGGTCAGCAGGATCTGTTCGTGTTCGTTGTCCAGCCGCGCAAGCTCGGTGAGGCCGGCGGCGAGGTCGAAGCTGAAGCCCTTCTCCGGCGCCTGGCGCAGCACGCTGCAGACGCGGGCGTGCGCGTACTGGATGTAGTAGACCGGATTGTCGTTGCTCTGCGAGCGGGCCAGGTCGATGTCGAACACCAGCTGCGAGTCAGACTTGCGCGCGATCAGGAAGTAGCGGGTCGCGTCGCGGCCGGCCTCGTCGATCAGGTCGCGCAGGGTGACGTAGCTGCCGGCACGCTTGGAGATCTTCACCTCCTCGCCGCCGCGCATCACCGTCACCATCTGGTGCAGCACGTATTCCGGCCAGCCCTGCGGGATGCCGCAATCGAGCGCCTGCAGGCCGGCTTTGACCCGCGCCAGCGAGCCGTGATGGTCCGAGCCCAGTTCGGTGATCGCGCGCTGGTAGCCGCGCTGCCACTTGCTCAGGTGATAGGCCACGTCCGGCACAAAGTACGTATAGCTGCCGTCGGACTTGCGCATCACGCGGTCCTTGTCGTCGCCGTAGTCGGTGCTGCGCAGCCACAGCGCGCCGCCCTCCTCGTAGGTATGACCGTGGGCGACCAGTTCGTGCACGGTCTCCTCGACCTTGCCGTCGTCGTACAGCGACGACTCCAGGAAATAGGTGTCGAAACCCACGCCGAACGCTTGCAGATCCAGGTCCTGCTCGCGGCGCAGGCTGGCCACGGCGAAATGGCGGATCGCCTCGATGTCGTCGACATCACCTGCGCCAGTCACGGTTTCGCCATCGGCCACCACTGACTCGCGGTCGAGGTAGGCGCGCGCCACGTCGGCGATATAGTCGCCGCGGTAACCGGCGTCCGGCCAGTTGCTGTCGTCCGGGGTGATGCCGCGCGCGCGGGCCTGCACCGAGATCGCCAGGTTGGCGATCTGCACGCCAGCATCGTTGTAGTAGAACTCGCGTTTCACATTCCAGCCGCTGGCGTCGAGCAGGCGGCTGATGCAGTCGCCGATCGCCGCCGCGCGGCCGTGGCCGACATGCAGCGGCCCGGTCGGATTGGCCGAAACGAATTCGACGCCGACAGTCTGACCCGCGCCGCTGGTGTTGCGGCCGTAACCCTCACCCTGGTCCAGAATGCGGCACAGCTCGGCATGGTAAGCGCCGGCGTCGAGATGGAAATTGATGAAGCCCGGGCCGGCAATCTCGACCTTGGCCACCAGCGCATTGGCTGGCAGGGCGGCGACCAGCTTTTCGGCCAGCTCGCGTGGTTTGGCCCGCGCCGGCTTGGCCAGCAGCATCGCCACGTTGCAGGCGAAATCCCCATGCTCGCGGCTGCGTGCGCGCTCAATCACGAAAACAGGCAGGCTCAATTCGACAGGCAGGGTGGCGTCGTCCTGCAGGGACTGGATCGCCTGCAGCACCAGGTCGCGCAACTGTTCTTTCACGGGCGGGATCGGTTTCAAGATGGAACCGGCAATCCTAACAGACCACCGTGCCGACGCAGCGCAAGGCCGCCCGGGGGCCGACGTAGTAGCGCAATGCCGGGGAGCGCGCCGACCTTGATGCACCGCGGCGAGATTCCCTGTGGATAACTCTGTGGGGAAAATGGCTCGCAGGTGGCTGGATTCAAGAAGCAATCGTGTGCAGTTTCTTGCGAAAGCTAAATTACCTAATTAATTCAATAATTTAAGTTGCCAACTTAGTGTTAAATAGGCGATGGCGGCTGCAAGTGGGTCTTTGCGGGTTTTGTGCATAAGTTTCGGTGACTTGGCGGCGGGTTTTGCGGCCGGTCAGGGTCATCGTCTTGTCATGCGGCGTCGCGACAATACTCAGGTACCGACATGACTCCCCTCCATGACACGGTGCTTCGGAGATGCCGCTCTCTCCTGTCTGCTCCCCCAATCGGCCCCACGGCGTGGTTCTTTCCACGCCGTTTTTTTTTGGGAGAACGGGTCACAGCAGGCCGCGTGCCGCCATCGACACCGGTTCACCGCTGCCAATCACCAGATGATCCAGCACGCGGACACCGACCAACTGCAGCGCACGACGCAATTCCTCGGTAATGGCTCGGTCCGCGGCACTGGGTTCGGCCACGCCCGATGGGTGATTGTGAGCGAAGATCACGGCGCAGGCGTTGTGCTGCAGGCAGGCGCGTACCACTTCGCGAGGATGCACGCTGGCGCCGTCGACGGTGCCGCGAAACAGCTCTTCGAACGCCAGCACGCGATGGCGATTGTCCAGATAGAGGCAGCCGAAAACCTCATAGGGCAGGTGCCGCAGGCGCGCGCGGAGATAGTCGCCACTGTCACGTGGGTTGCCCAGGCTCTGCCGCTGCTGCAACTCCTCGGCCAGGCTGCGCCGCGCCAGCTCCAGCGCGGCGACGATGCGGGCGCGCTTGGCCGGACCCAGTCCGCTGGCGCGGATCTGCTGCTCGGGCTGGCCCAGCAGCGCACTCAGGCTGCCCGCGTTGGAGAGCACTTCGCGGCCGAGCGCGATGGCGTCCTTGCCGCGGCTGCCGCTGCCAAGCAGCAGTGCCAGCAGCTCGGCATCGGAGAGCGCAGCACTGCCGCGGGCCAGCAGCTTTTCGCGGGGACGTTCGCCTTCGGGCCAGTCGCGGATACTCATGCCCCAACTTCGCCGATTCGATCCGCGCACGGCAGCAGTGAGGGCGAGTGAATCCGGTAAGCTAGGCCACTGCCCGATTGTCAGGCCCGTCCTACATGAGTCTTGCCCAACGCCGCATCTTGCTGGGAGTGTCCGGCGGCATCGCCGCCTACAAGTCCTGCGAACTGGTTCGCCGCCTGCGTGATCTCGATGCCGAGGTACGCGTGGTGATGACCGAGGGTGCCACGCACTTCGTCAGCCCGACCACCTTCCAGGCCTTGTCCGGCCAGCCGGTGCGGGTAAGCCTGTGGGATGCGCAGGCCGAGGCCGCGATGGGCCATATCGAGCTGGCGCGGTGGGCCGAGCGCGTTCTGGTGGCACCGGCCAGCGCAGATCTGATGGCGCGGCTGGCACATGGCATGGCCGATGACCTGCTGACCACGGTGTGCCTGGCCAGCGCCGCGCCGCTGTATCTGGCGCCGGCGATGAATCAGCAGATGTGGGCGCATCCGGCGGTGCAGGCCAACGTCGAGTGCTTGCGCCAGCGCGGCGTTCAGTTGCTGGGTCCGGCCGCGGGCGAGCAGGCCTGCGGCGACGTTGGTAGCGGCCGCATGCTGGAGGCGGAACAATTGCGCGACGCGATGCAGACATCGTTCGGCAATCGTGTGCTGGCCGGGCTGCGCGTGCTTGTCAGCGCCGGGCCGACCTATGAGGATATCGACCCGGTACGCTTCATCGGCAACCGCAGCTCGGGTCGCATGGGCTTCGCCGTGGCCGAGGCGGCGGCCTGGGCTGGCGCCTCGGTTACCCTGGTGGCCGGCCCGGTGAGCTTGCCCACGCCGGTCAGTGTGACGCAGCGGATCGATGTGCGCAGTGCCGCGCAAATGCATGCGGCTGTGCTCGATGCCGCTCGTCAGGCAGACATCTATATCGCGGCGGCCGCCGTGGGGGACTACCGTCCGGCGGAAGTGTCCACACTGAAGCTAAAGAAAAATGAGGGTGCGCCGTTGTCCCTGAAGCTGGACGAAAATCCGGATATCCTGGCCAGTCTGTCGGCGCAAACCACGCACCCGTTCCTGGTTGGATTTGCGGCAGAGACCCATGATGTGGCGGGCTACGCGCAGGGCAAGCTCGAACGCAAGGGTCTGGACATGATTGCAGCGAATCAGGTGGGGGAAGGCCTAGGTTTCGAGGCGGCCGACAATGCACTGACCCTGTATTGGGCTGGTGGTGAGTGCGAGTTGCCGCGGGCCGCCAAGTCGGAGCTGGCGCGAGGGCTGATTGCCCGCGTGGCTGAGCGCTACCAGGCGGCGCACCGGTGAGTGCGCGGGAAATCATTGATGTCGAGCTGAAAATTCTCGACCCCCGTCTGGGCGACAGCATCCCCTTGCCAGAGGTGGCGACGATCGGCAGCGCCGGCATGGATCTGCGTGCCGCACTGGAGCTGCCACTGACCCTGGATCCCGGCGAAAGTGCGCTGGTACCCACCGGTATGGCCATCCATATTGGCGACCCGGCCTGGTGCGCGCTTATTGTGCCGCGCTCGGGGCTGGGGCATAAACACGGTCTGGTGATGGGTAATCTGGTGGGGGTGATCGACGCCGACTACCAGGGGCCGCTGATGATTTCATGCTGGAATCGTGGTTCATACTCGTACACCATCGAGGTAGGCGACCGCATTGCGCAGTTGTTGCTGGTGCCGGTGGCGCAGGCGCGACTGAACATCGTCGCCGATTTCGCGCCAAGCGAGCGCGGGAGTGGTGGGTTCGGCTCGACCGGTAATCAATGAATCAGCGGCAAGCCTGCCCCGTGAGGGTCGGCTCGCAGGCACAGCCAAGGGGGCGCTCAGCATGGCGTTGAACAACGCAAACGGATCAAAGCGACAGTTGCAGAGGGATTGGTCGGCGTTGCTGCCTTTGGCCGGCGGCACCCTGTTCCTGCTGTTGGGGATTTTCTGCGGCTGGCAGTCCTGGTTGATCGCCGACGAAGGGCATGCCATCGATCGGGTGCATCAAGCCCAGGATGCTGCCGTACGGGCGATAGCTGATGAGATTGCCCGGCAGCGCACCACGGTGCAGCGCGTGCTGGATTCGGTCGATCCGGCCACGATCATGACCGATCCGGCTCAGTCGGCCGCGGCCTTGCGTCTTAAGCTGCCGGAGGCGAGCAAGCTGGAGTTGTACAGCGGCGACCTGACTGAAGTGCTGCATGCGAACTATCGTGAGTTCGGCTACGCCAAGGCGGCACAGTTGATGGCCGCGCAAAGTGCCGAGGGCGCTCCCCTGGTGCAAAGTGTCTCCTATGGAGTCGGCGACCGCCGGCTGAGCATGGTCATTTCACTGGGGTTGCCACAGCAGACGCAGGCCTGGGTCTGGGTCGAGCTGCCGTTTGCGCCGTTGAAAGAGCGCTTCGAGGCCATCTCGCCCGAAGGCGGGCGACTGGATCTGCGCCAGGGTGACGACATGGGCAGCATCCAACTGCTCTCCCATGGCAGCGCGTCGGCCGAGGCCGAGGCTACGACCAAGCCGATCGCGGGCAGTGCGTTCAGCATCGGCGCGGGTCTCCCGGGCGCTTTCATCGTGCTGCCGCGTTCGCTGCTGCTCAGCGCGATGCTTACCCTGCTGACCTTGGCGGGGGCGGTGTTCCTGTTCTGGTTGCGTGTGCGCATGCGCTTGCCCGCGCCGGCCGAGCCAGTCTGGTCCGACGAAGTGGAGCCGCCCGCTGCATCGACGCCAGCCCCTGCGCCCGCGCCCGCGCCGGTGCGACCGGTAGCGCCGCCGGCACCAGCCCCCGCCGCCAGTTTCGAGGTGGATCCAAGCATCTTTCGCGCCTATGACGTACGTGGTGTGGTCGGCAAGACACTGAACAAACAGGTGGCGCATGTGCTGGGCCAGGCCATCGGCACGGTGATGAGCGAGAAGGGTTTGCGTGAAATCGTGGTGGGCCGGGATGGCCGCTTGTCCGGGCCGGAGTTGTCGGGCGCCTTGTCCGATGGTTTGCGCGCTGCGGGGATCGACGTGATCGATGTGGGCGCGGTGCCGACGCCGGTGCTGTATTACGCGGCGTATCGCTTCAACACTGGCTGCGGCGTGTCGGTGACCGGCAGCCACAATCCGCCCGATTACAACGGCTTCAAGATCGTGGTGGGTGGTGAAACCCTGTCCGAAGGTGCCATCCAGGACCTTTACCAACGTATCGCCAGCGGCGCACTGATCGACGACGGTCAGGGCAGCCTGCGTGAAGTCGATGTGGCGCCTGATTACATCGAGAAGATCGTCTCCGACGTGCTCGCCGAGCGCCAGCTCAAGATCGTGGTTGACAGTGGCAACGGCATCGCCGGGGCGATCGCTCCGCAGGTGCTTGAGGGCGTGGGTTGTGAGGTGATTCCGCTCTACTGCGATGTCGATGGCAGCTTCCCCAACCACCATCCGGACCCGTCCGATCCGCACAATCTCGAGGACCTGATTCTGGCGGTTCGGCAGACCGGCGCGGATCTGGGCATTGCCTTTGATGGCGATGGTGATCGGCTGGGTGTGGTCAGCCGGTCCGGCGAAATCATCTACCCGGACCGCTTGCTGATGCTGTTCGCGCGTGACGTGCTCTCGCGCCAACCCGGCGCCACGGTGATTTACGATGTCAAATGCACCAGTCATCTCAAGGGGCAGGTGCTCGATGCCGGTGGCAGCCCGCTGATGTGGCGAACGGGTCATTCGCTGATCAAGGCCAAGATGCGCGAGACCGGTGCCGAACTGGCCGGCGAGATGAGTGGCCACTTCTTCTTCAAGGAGCGCTGGTACGGTTTCGACGATGGCGTCTACGCGGCGGCGCGCCTGATGGAAATTCTCGCGGGCGACCTCCAGGGGCGCAGCCCGGAAGAGATTTTTGCGACCTTGCCCAAGGCGATTTCCACGCCTGAGCTGAAGGTCGAGCTGGCCGAAGGCGAGCACTACCAGTTCATGGACCAGCTGCGCAAACGGGCCAGTTTCGACGATGCCACGCTGATCACCATCGACGGTCTGCGCGCCGACTGGTCAGATGGCTGAAGGCTGGTGCAGGCGTCCAATACCACCCCGACCTTGGTATTGCGTTTCGAAGCGGAGAGCGCCGTGGCGCTGAAGCGGATTCAGGAGGTGTTTCGCAAGCAACTGCTGGCCATCGACTTCAAGCTGAAGCTGCCGTTTTGAGCGCACCACACCTCGGCGAAATCGAGGTGTGGTGCCGTCTACCCTGCCGCTTTCACCCCGCAGTGCGTTGAGGCCAGAGCGGCCTCTTCCCGCGGGTCGCCACTCAGTGGGACGGTTTGTCCTCGGCGGCCTTGAGCTTGCGATAATGCGCCAGCTGCTGAACCTGCGCCTGCACGGTCTGCGCGCGAAGCGCCTGCTGGCGCTTCAGGGTGTCGCGTTGCTCGGTGACCACGGTGCGTTGGGAGGAAATGTTGTCGGTCACGAACTTCGGCACCGGATCCTTGGCGTTCTCCAGATCGGCAGCCCGTGCGAGCAGGTCGGTGAGCGCCTTTTCCTGACTGCGCAGGTTGATCTGGGTCGTGTGAATCTGCTGATCGATCGTATCCAGCGCCTGCTGCAGCGAGATCCTGTACGACTCCTCATCAGGGTAGGCGGACAGCATCTGCGTGTCGGCATTGGCGATTTCCTGCGCGGCACGCTCCCTGGCTGCCTGCTCGGCGGCCAGCTTGTTGGCGGCGGCGCGCTCCTCGGCATTCAGCTGGCGCGGCACATGGCGCACCACCATGCCATGGTCGTTGACCAGGTCATAGCCGTATTTCATCGCCTCGGCGGTGAGGCTGTCGCTGAAATGCATCAGGCCGTGCTCGTCATACCATTTGTAGCGAACGCTGCTGCCCGTTTGAGTCTGAGCTTGCGCCGAAAGACTTGAAACCAGCACGAAAACAGCAATAGCGAGCAGTGATTTGCGCATGGATCCTCCCTTGTCATTCAAAGTATAGCCGCTGCCATGGTGCTTCCTGCCTCTGTGGACGACCAGTGGCAACGTTCGCCATTGTGACGGGGTTGGCCCGAGTCTATCGGCCAGAGCATGAACTCAGCATTGAACGCCGTAGCGCGCGCGGTAGGCCAGCAGTCGCGCGTGTTCGGCGGCCAGTTGCGGCTGCTCTGCGGCATAGCTCAACAGGTCGCCCAGGCCGGTGATGGCGATGACCGGGATACCGTGGTCGGCGGCCACTTCCTGCGCGGCGGAGCGTTCTCCGCTGCCACGCTCCTGCCGATCCAGCGCAATCAGCACGCCGGCCGGTTCCGCCCCATGCGCACGGATCAAGGCCAGCGACTCACGTACCGCCGTGCCGGCCGTCATGACGTCGTCAACGATCAGCACGCGACCATGCAACGGTGCGCCGACCAGTACGCCTCCCTCGCCATGATCCTTGGCCTCCTTGCGGTTGTACGCCCAAGGCAGGTCACGCCCATGCTGGTCGGACAACGCAATCGCGGTGGCGGCAGCCAGCGCGATGCCTTTGTAGGCGGGACCGAACAGCATGTCCACCCCGACGTCCGCATCAATCATCGCGGCGGCATAGGCGCGACCGAGCTGGGCCAGCGCGGCGCCGGAATCGATCCGTCCCATGTTGAAAAAATAAGGACTCTGACGACCGGATTTCAGAGTGAAATCGCCGAAGCGGAGCACCTCGCGCTGCAAGGTCAGTTTGATGAAGTCGCGTTGGTAGTCATGCACGGGTCGTCTCGCAGCGGGTGGATGGTTGTCATGAGAACCGCTGCCTTCGCGGCAGCGGGCGTGTACACCGCGCATGGTAACGCGGCACAGGCTTGAAGCTGAGCCGCGCTGGTGCCGACTCGGGTTGTTATGATCGCCCCATCATTCGATCGGGAAACTTCATGCGCATCATCAGTCTGAATGCCAACGGCATCCGCTCGGCCGCCACCAAGGGCGTATTCGACTGGTTGCGCAAGCAGGACGCCGATGTGGTCTGCCTGCAGGAGACCAAGGCGCAGGAGCATCAGCTGACCGATCCGATGTTCCGCCCGGATGGGCATCATTGCTTCTATCGCGATGCGACCAGTAAAAAGGGCTACAGCGGCGTGGCGATCTATGCCAAGCGCGAGCCCGACCAGGTGCTGACCGAGTTGGGTTGGGACGAATTCGACAACGAGGGCCGTTATATCGAGGCGCGCTTCGGCAACCTGTCGGTGGTCTCGTTGTATTTCCCCTCCGGCTCTTCCGGTGACGAGCGGCAGCAGTTCAAGTTCAAGGCGATGGAGTGGATCACGCCGATTTTCGACAGCTGGCTCAACAGTGGCCGTGACTACGTGATCTGCGGCGACTGGAACATCGTGCACACCAGCAACGACATCAAGAACTGGTCGTCCAACCAGAAGAACTCCGGCTGCCTGCCCGAGGAGCGTGCGTGGCTCGACCTGTTGTTCCAGCAGCGTGGCTGGGTGGACAGCTTCCGCGCGTTGAAGCCGGAGGCGGTGGAGTACACATGGTGGTCCAACCGCGGTCAGGCGCGCGCCAACAATGTGGGTTGGCGCATCGACTACCAGGTCTGCACACCCTCCCTGCGTGAGCGTCTGGCGAACTGTTCGATCTATCGTGAGCAGCGCTTCTCCGACCACGCGCCGTACACGGTCGACTATGTCGACTGAGCAAGCGCCGCGCCGACCGGCCAAGCCGTCGATCTGGCGCGCCTTCGCGCAGCCGGCGGCGGCGACGATGGCGTTCTTCGGGTTTTCCTCCGGCCTGCCGTTCCTGTTGGTAGCCGGCACCCTCGCCTACTGGCTGAAGGAAAACGGCATCGATCTGAAGGACATCACGATGATCGCGAGCGCAGGCCTGACCTACGCGCTCAAGTTTCTGTGGGCGCCCTTGCTCGACCATTGGCAGATTCCCGGATTCGGTCGGCTCGGGCAACGTCGCGGCTGGCTGCTGTTCGCACAACTCGGAGTGATCGCCGGCTTGCTGGCGATGGCTGCACTCACTCCGACTCATATTGCGCCGTTCGTGGCTGCCACCCTCGTTGTTGCGTTCTTCGGTGCCACGCAGGACATCGCGGTGGATGCCTACCGCATCGAGATTGCCCCGATCGAGGCACAGGGCGCGCTGGTAGCCACCTACTCACTGGGCTATCGCATCGGCCTGCTGGTGGCGGGCGCGCTGGCGCTCATCCTGGCCGACCATGTCGCGTGGCGGCTGATCTACGCAGGCATGGCGCTGGTGATGTCCGTGCCAGTCGCCACTACGCTCCTGGCACGGGAACCTGAGGTGCTGCGCGTGCGCGCGGCAACGTGGCGCGCCGCCATGCAGGAAAGCGTGATCGATCCGTTCGCCGACTTCTTCCGTCGCTACGGTTGGCTGCTGGCCGGGGTGACACTGCTGTTCCTGTTGCTGTTCAAGATCCCCGAGCAGGCGACGATCGGCGGCATCATGAGTCCGTTCTATCGCGACATGAATTTTTCCAAGACCGAGATCGGCACCATCACCAAGATCTATGGGATCTGGATCGGCATCGTCGGTGTCTTTCTGGGTGGTGCGGCAGTGGCACGTTGGGGTGCGTGGCGTCCACTCGGCGTCACCATCGTGCTGTGCGGATGCAGCAACCTGCTGTACCTGCTGTTGATCGCGCATCCCGGCAACTTGCTGGTACTGACGCTGGTGATTTCAGGAGAAAACCTGACGCTGGGCATGCTCGGTCCACCCACGGTTGCGTTCCTGTCGTCGCTGGTCAATCGACGGCACACGGCTACCCAATATGCCTTGCTCAGTTCGCTGGTCAATTTGCCGGGCAAGCTGCTTGGCTTCTTTGCCGGCGGCATCGCGATGACCACCGGCTATGGCGGGTATTTCGTGATTACGGTATTGGCGGTGCTACCGGCAATGATGCTGTTTGCCGGGCTTTGGCCGCGTTTTCGCCGATTCGAGCGCGAGCGCGTGGCGCTTGAGGCGGGCAACTTGCGCTTGTCGGACTGAGCATCATTGGGCGCATGGCCGGAGCAGCGTGGTGTCGTTCACAGAGCAACTGCCAAGTTCCCCACGAAACAGCGCTTCCAGTGCCCGAGCCCGGCGCAGCTGTGCAAACATTCCTGCTGCAGGGGGGAAAGACATGTGGAGTGAAGCCGGTGCCGGACATGATCTTGCAGTATGTCGATGGCGTGCTCGCCGAGCGGGTGAAGGCCTTGGCGAAGGAGCGTCAGTGTTCGATCAATGACATTCTGCTGCATGCCTTGCGCAGTGGCTTGGGGATGTCGGTGGCGCAGCAGTACAGCGAAACGAGCCGTGACCCGGATACGCTGTCGACGCTGGAAGGTGACTGGGAGGCGGCTGAGCGAGGCGCGTTCGAGGACGCGCTGCAGGCCTTGGCGCAGACGCATGCCACCCAACTCGCGCCGGAAAATATCCGCTTTCAGGAACCGCTGGCAGGCGCGGAGTAGATCGCGCCCAATACCCTCGGTCCGCGCGCGCCGGTGACCGCGGGCAGATTGCCCGGCAGGCCGAGCAGACGCTGGCGCGCCAGCCATGCAAACGCGGTCGCCTCCAGAAAATCCGGGTCGATACCCAGTACGGCGGTGCTACGCAGCACGTGAGGCGCCAGTAGCTGCTCCAGCCGCCGGATCAGCAGGCCGTTGTGCACGCCGCCCCCGCAAGCAAATACTTCTTTGGCGTCCGGCGCATGCTCCGCAATGGCTTGGGCGACGCTGCGTGCGGTCAGTTCGAGCAGGGTTGCCTGCACATCGGCTGGCTTCATCGGCACGTCTGGCAGGTGGCGGGCCAGCCACTCCAGATGAAAATGCTCACGCCCCGTGCTCTTCGGCGGCGGCAGGGCGAAATAGCTGTCGCCGAGCATGGCATCAAGCAGGCTGGAGTCGAGCTGGCCGCACGCCGCAAACGCGCCGTCACGATCAAACGCTTCGCCGCGGTGGCGCTGGCACCAGGCGTCGAGCAAGCCGTTCGCCGGGCCGGTGTCGAAACCGCGCACATCACCGGCCGCATCCAGGATGGTGATATTGGCGATGCCGCCAAGATTGAGGATGACCCGGGTATGTCCGGGCCGGCCCAGCAGCATGGCGTGGACAGCGGGCAGCAGTGGCGCACCCTGCCCGCCGGCCGCGATATCCGCACGGCGGAAGTCGGCGACCACCTCGATACCGCAGCGCTCGGCGATCACGCTGGGATCGCCCAGTTGTGTAGTGAACGGGAACTCACCGGTGGGGCGGTGGCGCAAGGTCTGACCGTGTGAGCCGATCGCCCGTACGGCGCCGGCCGGTGTGCCGCTGTCTGCCAGCAACTGCAATGCGGCGTTGGCGAAATGGTGGCCGATTTCCACATCCAGTCGACCCAGGGCGTCCATATCCAGCGCCGACTCGCCTTGCGCCAGCGCGAGCATGCGCTCGCGCAACGAAAACGGCCAAGGGTGGGCATGCCGCGCCAGCAAACGGGGAGTGTTGTCGCCGAAGCCGACCAGGGCAGCGTCGATGCTGTCCGCGCTGGTACCCGAAATCAAGCCAAGATAAAACGCCGATGCATCGTTCACGCCAGGGTTGTACTCAGTTGTCGCTGGTGGCGGGGCTGCTGCTTTGTGCCAGCTTGAAGCGCGTGTCAATTTCGTTCAGTCGAGCCAGTTGTGGCTTCACCACATCGGCCTTGAATCGCGCCATTTGCACCGCCGGCAGCGGCTCGGGCTTGGGCAAGGTCACCGACTGTGGGTTGCGCTGAACACCGTTGACCCGGAATTCGTAATGCAGATGAGGTCCTGTTGCGAGCCCGGTCATGCCGACGAAGCCGATGACTTCACCCTGACGGACGTGTTCGCCGACGTGCTGACCCTTGACGAAGCGCGACATATGGCCATACGCCGTACTGATCGCCTTGTCGTGCTGGATCACCACGAAGTTGCCGTAGCCACGCTCCCAGCCGTGGTACTTGATCACGCCATCCCCGGCGGCGTGGATCGGCGTACCCGTCGGAGCGGCATAGTCGACGCCCTTGTGCGCGCGCATGCGACCCAGAATCGGATGCATGCGGGCCACGCTGAACGTGGAGGAGATGCGGGTGAAGTCGACCGGAATGCGCAGGAATGACTTCTGGATGGGCCGGCCATCCTCGCTGTACCAGCCGTAGCTGCCATCGGTCTTCTTGAATCGGTAGGCGGTGTAACGCGTGCCCTGATTGATGAATTCGGCAGCGATGATGTCGCCTTCCCCGAAATGCGCACCATCGCGATAGATCTCGTTGTAGACCAAGGTGAAGCTGTCGCCCACGCGCAGGTCCTGCACGAAATCGATATCGTACTTGAACAAATCGGCCAGCTTGCCGACCATCGCGGCATTCAAGCCGGCCTGATCGCCGGCTGCATAGAGGCTGCTGTTGATGGTGCCGTGTGCGATCTGCTCGCGAGCGTCCATCTGGCGCTGCTGGATGGCCAGCGTGGGGTGAGTGCCGTCCAGCCGGACGGTGGCGCGATTTGCCTGGTCCTGATCAAACCGAAAACCTTCCAGGCTGCCGTCGCTGCCGAGCAGGAAATCGAATTCTTCTCCCGGGCGAATGTTATGTAATGAAGACCGGTCGCTGCCGGCAGCCTCCATCACCTTCTGAAGGTCGGTCATGCTGAGCCCGCGTTCGGTGAAGATGTCGGACAAGGTCTGTCCTGGCGTCACGCGCGATACCTGCCATGCCTCGACCTTGGGCGCGGGCGTGCTTGCGGCGATCACCTTGGGCAACGCCAGCGGCAGCAGTGCGTGCACCATCGGCGCCGGCTCTGGCCGCATGGCGCTGGCCCACGCGGGCATGATGAAACCGGACAACAAGGTGATCAGCAGCGCCGTGCCGGCAAGCACCCAATGCTCACGGTGCCAATGAATGGGCTCAACGTCAGTCGAACGGTTGAACGACCAGTGGGCGCAGCGTTCGTAAAAATGAGAGTGTCGGCGTTGTGCCTTGCGGCTGATGGCTTGCTTGCGGGCCTGATGCGCGCCCAAATTTTCGTCTGCCATGCCGTACCCGCCCTACACTGTAAAAGTTACAAACCTTTCCAACCTTAGCCGCGATGTGTAGAGGGCGTCAATGTCTTTCCTATCAATGGTTTGCGATCCATTCCTGGTTAACGCACAATTAACGTCCCTGCCACGGACCGGGCTGGCCGCGTCCACCTCGTCCACCCTTCAGTAGAGAGAAATGCATGAGCGAGCTTGACCAGGCGCTGGCCACCATTGCGCGTGGAGCCGACGAAATCATCAAGCGGGAGGAACTCGTCGAACGCCTGAAACCAGGCCGCCCGTTGCGGATCAAGGCGGGTTTTGACCCCACCGCGCCGGACCTGCACATCGGCCACACCGTATTGCTCAACAAGATGCGCCAGTTCCAGGACCTCGGCCATCAGGTGATCTTTCTGATTGGCGACTTCACCGGCATGATCGGCGACCCCACCGGCAAGAATGTCACCCGCAAACCGCTGACGCGCGAAGACGTGCTGGCCAACGCCCAGACGTATGCCGAGCAGGTTTACAAGGTATTGGATCGGGAGCGTACCGAACTGCGCTTCAACTCCGAGTGGTTCGGCACCATGTCCGCCGCCGACATGATCAAGCTGGCCGCCCAGCACACCGTGGCGCGCATGCTTGAGCGCGACGATTTCACCAAGCGGTATGCCGCGCAGCAGCCGATTGCGATCCACGAGTTTCTATATCCGCTGGTGCAGGGCTATGACTCGGTGGCGTTGAAGGCGGACGTCGAGCTGGGCGGCACCGACCAGAAGTTCAACCTGCTGATGGGACGCGCGCTGCAGGAGCATCACGGTCAGGCGCCGCAGATCGTTTTGACCATGCCACTGCTGGAGGGTCTCGATGGCGTCAACAAGATGTCCAAGTCGCTGGGCAACTACATAGGTATCAATGAGCCCGCCATCGATATGGTCACCAAGACCATGAAGATCGGCGACGAGTTGATGTGGCGCTGGTTCGAGCTGCTCAGCTTTGAGGTGTCGCTGGACGAGATGGCGGTCATGAAGCAACAGATTGCGAGCGGCGAGTTGAACCCGCGTGACGCCAAACTTCGCCTTGCGCGGGAATTGGCGACCCGTTTCCATGATGCCGCCGCCGCCGAGCTGGCGATTGCGGGCTGGCATGCCGTGGTCCGTGGCGAAGGCGATACCTCACTGCTGCCGCTGGCCGAGGTTGCCGTGCCCGCGGAGGGAGTGCGCATCGCAGCGCTGCTTACGCTCGCGGGTCTGACCGCCAGCAATTCAGAGGCGAGCAGGAAGTTGAAGGAGCGAGCGGTTCGCATCGATGCCGACGTGGTTGAGGACGCGCAGCGGGTATTCAATGCCGGTTTCGAGGGTGTGCTGCAGGTCGGCAAGCGAAATTTTGCCAGGGTCAGGCTCGTTCCGGCGTGACTTTAGGCCTCTTCGGGCTCTCTGCGCGCTGCTTCGCCAAAGCGGCTTGAACAAAAAATCTATTTTATTTCATAGACTTGAGAGCAATTCGGAAAATTTATCTCAAGAAGTGCTTGCGAAACATTTCAGGCATCGTATTATTCGCGGCCCGCAGTCGCCCAACGTTGAAAGACGGACCGCCGGGACCTTCAAAAAAGTTTCAACGAAGGTGTTGACGGTCGCAAAAAGAGTTGTAGAATGGGCGGCTCACCTAGGACGAAACGTCTTCAGGGGTAATCGAGAAATCGGTTGCAAGTGGTTGATCTTTGACAGTGTGCGCAGGTGAATTGTGTGGACGTCTTGCACGGAAGAGTTACGACTCGTCCAAGATATGCAAGCGTCCAATGAAAGAAAAAAGTCAGTAATGAGTTTTGATTTTGTTGGGACATACGCTTCGGAA
>JBBQQL010000070.1:0-20071 GCA_038215995.1 Lysobacterales bacterium | reverse complement strand
CTGATCACCACCGCGCCGACCGTGGTCTACGAGGTGCTCAAGAGCGACGGCACGATCCTGATGCTGGACAACCCGGCCAAGCTGCCGACCAACTCCAGCCTGGTGCAGGAGATCCGCGAGCCGATCATCATCGCCAACATCCTCACCCCGCCGGAGTACATCGGCAACGTGATCACCCTGTGCGAAGAGAAGCGTGGCGTGCAGCGTTCGATCCAGTATCTGGCGACCCAGGTGCAGATCAGCTACGAGATGCCGCTGGCCGAGGTGGTAATGGACTTTTTCGATCGGCTCAAGTCCGTCTCGCGTGGCTATGCCTCGATGGACTACCACTTCGATCGTTTCGAGGCCGGCCCGTTCGTGCGTACCGACGTGCTGATCAACGGCGAGCGCGTCGATGCGCTGAGCCTGATCATGCACCGCACGCATGCCGAGCGGCGTGGCCGCGAACTGGTCGATCGGATGAAGGACCTGATCCCGCGGCAGCAGTTCGACGTGGCGATCCAGGCGGCCATCGGCGCGCAGATCGTTGCGCGCTCCACGGTCAAGGCGCTGCGCAAGAATGTGCTGGCCAAGTGCTATGGCGGCGATGTCAGCCGCAAGAAGAAATTGCTTGAGAAGCAGAAGGAAGGCAAGAAGCGCATGAAGCAGGTCGGCCGGGTGGAAATCCCGCAGGAAGCCTTCCTCGCCGTCTTGAGAGTAGACAAATAAGCGCGATCAGCGATGATCTGCCAGGCAACCTGGAGTTAATGCATGGAATTTGATTTTTCGGCGATTCTGCTTGGCCTTACCGTGCTGTTTGGCGTGGTGTGGGGGCTGGATCGGCTGTTTCTGTACAAGAAGCGCAAGGCTCGCCTGGACGCCGCTGGCGACGAATACAGCGATCCGATGCCGGTGGACTGGGCCCGTTCGCTGTTTCCGGTGGTGCTGGTGGTGCTGCTGCTGCGTACGTTCGTGGCCGAGCCGTTCCGGATACCCTCCGGCTCGATGATGCCGACCCTGGATGTGGGCGATTTCATCCTGGTGAACAAGTTTGCCTACGGCCTGCGGCTGCCGGCGTTCAACAACAAGTTCGTTGACCTGGGTGAGCCCAGGCGCGGCGACGTGGTGGTGTTCCGCTTCCCCGGCTATCTGTGCTTTGACGGCAGCAAGCTGGTACGCAGTGGCGACATGAGCTGCGCTGACCCGAATGCGCCGGTGCCGCAGCAGAACTGGATCAAGCGGGTCATCGGCCTGCCGGGTGACAGCATCGAGGTACATGGCTCCGATTTGTTCGTCAACGGCAAACGCGTGAGCGCCGATGAAGTCGGCCCCTACGAGGGCAACCCGGCACGCACGGTGGACGATCTCATGTTGAACATGGGCGCCACCGTCTGGACCGAACATCTGCGGCGTGAGGATGGCCGCATGATCAACCATACGATTGCGCGCATGCCTGCCTACAACACCCCCAACTCGATTCCGAATGACCGCGTGCCTTCCAGGGTGCCGTCGGGCTGCTATCTGGTGATGGGTGACAACCGCAACGACAGTCTGGACGGCCGCTGGTGGGGCTGCATGCCCGAGAAAAATCTCGCCGGCAAGGCCTTCCTCATCTGGATGAGCTGGAAGGGCTGGGGCACGGGCGGGGTCGACTTCTCCCGGATCGGCCGCATCATCCATTGAGTTTGGCGCACTGAGAAGGGTCAGCCGGGCAGGCGCGTGACCCGATCGCGCGGGTCCACACGAATGGCGCAACAGTGCGAGAATGCGCAGGCATAATCGCAAGGCGGGATACGCGTGCCCCGGAATGATCCGGTGGCATCCGGTTACCGCTGAATCCAGACGATCCACAAGACAGGCAAGCCGCCCAGGCGGCATAGCGAGGGGACTATGAAATCGAAGCAGACGGGCGTCACCCTGATCGGGTTCCTGATGATCATGGCCATCGTGGGCTTTTTCGTCTACATGGCGATGAAGCTGTTGCCCTCTTACTCCGAGTACATGGGAGTGAGCAAGGCCATGAACCAGATTGCCACCGAGGGCACCAATGGCAAGTCGCTGAACGACATCCGCCGCGACCTGATGTTCAAGATGGGCTTTCAGTACGTTGATGACGCCACCATCAAGCCCACCGACATCACGATTCAGCGCGATGCGGGCGGTGCCAGCACGCTTCTGGTCAGCTACGACAAGCAGATTCCGTTCATGTACAACATCGATTTCCTGCTGCACTTCAACAAGAGCGTGCCGTTGCAGGGCAATGTGGGTCAGTAATTCTTGAAGCTGAACTATCGTTTCCGCGACCCGGCGCTGGCGCAGCTGGCGCTCACTCACCGCAGCATCGGCAAGCCGAACAACGAGCGGCTGGAGTTTCTCGGCGATGCCCTGCTGGGGGCGATTGTCGCCGAGATGCTGTACGAGGCTCACCCGAAGTCGAACGAGGGTGAGCTGTCCCGCTTGCGGGCGCAACTGGTCAATGGCCAGGCGCTGGCGGTGGTGGCGCGCGAGCTCGAGCTGGGTGACGATCTGAAACTCGGGCCTGGCGAGCTTAAAACCGGCGGTTTCCGGCGGGACTCGATTCTTGCCGATGCCTTCGAGGCACTGGTGGCGGCGGTCTACATCGATAGCGGCTTTGACGCTTGCCGGCAGGTCGTGCGCGAACTGTTTGGTGAGCGCATTGCGGCGCTGCGGCGATCCTCCAAGGACGCCAAGACCCGACTGCAGGAACATTTGCAGGGCGGTGGCTGGCCGTTGCCACAGTACGAGCTTACCGCCAGCCATGGCGAGGACCACGCCAAGACCTTCGACGTCAGCTGCAGCATCAGCGAACCGCTGCCGCTGTTGGCCGAGGCCAACGGGGTCAGTCGCCGGGCGGCCGAGCAGGACGCCGCTGAAACCGTGTTGAACCAATTGCTGGAACATCAGCGCAAATCCTGAAAACCCTGCCTGGCTGACGGTGTCAGCGCGAGAGGGCCGGGCGGCCGAGCCGCTCCAGCCCGCGCGTGTGCCAGCGTTGGGCATGGCTTTTCCGCCGAAGCACTACACTTGTCATCCGACTTGCCGAGCACCTGACGTCATGAATACCCCTCTGGACCCCGCCGCCGGCATCTTGCCGCATGAAAACTTCCGCTGCGGCACGGTGGCCATTGCCGGTCGTCCGAACGTCGGCAAGTCGACCTTGCTCAATGCGCTGATCGGCTTTCGCCTCTCGATCATCAGCCCGCGGCCGCAGACCACCCGCCACCGCATCCTCGGCATCAACACCAGCGAGGCCGGGCAGATCATGTACGTCGATACGCCGGGGCTTCATCGCGGCGCCAAGCGCGCGATGAACCGCAGCCTCAACCGCGCCGCGCGTTCGGCGATCAACGACGTGGATCTGGTAGTGCAGGTGATCGAGGCCGGACGCTTCACCGACGAGGACGAAGCGCTTTACACGGCGCTTCTCGAGCAGTCGTCGCCGCGTCTTCTGGTGATCAACAAGGTCGACCTGAACAAGGACAAGACCGTGATGCTGCCGTTCGTGGCCGAGCTGGTGGCCAAGCACACGTATGACGAGATTCATTACGTCAGCGCGCTCAAGGAGCAGGGCCTGAAGGAGCTGGAGCAGGCGATTCTGACCCGTCTGCCGATACAGCCGCCGATGTATGGCGAGGACGAAGTCACCGATCGCAGCGAGCGTTTCCTGGCTGCCGAAATGGTGCGCGAACAGCTCATGCTGCGCCTTGACCAGGAGCTGCCGTATGCGACCACGGTGGAGATCGAGCAATTCAGCGATCGTCCCGATGGTATTGCCGAGATCCACGCCATCATCTGGGTCGAGCGCGATGGCCAGAAAGCGATCGTGATCGGCCATGGCGGAGCCCAGTTGAAGTCGATCGGCAGCAGCGC
Source organism: Lysobacterales bacterium (assembly GCA_038215995.1). GTDB lineage: Bacteria > Pseudomonadota > Gammaproteobacteria > Xanthomonadales > Rhodanobacteraceae > Rhodanobacter. The sequence goes on along the minus strand of JBBQQL010000070.1, from coordinate 16,201 downwards.
ACGCCGTCACATGGAGCGCATGTTCGAACGCAAGGTATTCCTGAAGTTGTGGGTCAAGGTCCGTGAGGGCTGGGTCGACGACGAGAACATGCTGAAGAAATTCGGCTATACGGATTGAGAGCGGGGAACGGGGAATGGGGAACGGGGAACATGTAGGCTGGCGCGAGCCACTGATGCCGGTACCGGTTGGGCTTGGCGCTAGCATGGCGAAGTGCGAGACAGGCTGAGCTGCTGGCTTACGCTTTTCCCCGTTCCCCGTTCCCCGTTCCCCGCCTTGCACCCTGACCTATGCGCATCGAGCAGCAAGCCGCCTTCGTCCTGCATGCGCGACCCTATCGCGAGACCTCGTTGCTGCTGGAATGCCTGACCCGCGATCATGGCCGGCTTGGCGTGGTGGCGCGTGGTGTGCGGGGCGAGCGGGCACGCCTGCGTCGGGCCCAGCTTGAACCGTTCCAGCCGCTGCTGATGGATCTGCTGCTGCGCGGCGAGATGGCTACGCTCACTGCGGTGGATGTCACCGGCAACACCGCGCGTTTGACCGGTGATGTCAGCCTCGCCGGTCTGTATCTCAACGAGCTGGTCGTGCGTCTCACCGAGCGGCAGGATCCTTCACCCGCGCTGTTTGATGCCTATGCCCGCACCTTGCAGCGACTGGCCTCCGGCGAGTCACTGGGCTGGAGCCTGCGCCGCTTCGAGCGCGACCTGCTGGAGGCCAACGGCTACGCCCTGCAGCTGGGTTTTGACGCTGGCAGCGGTGAGCCGCTGTCGCCTGAGGGCAGCTATCGCTATCTGGTCGACGAAGGTGCCGTAGCCTGTGCCGCCGGCCATCCCAGGGCCATGCGCGGCGCGGATCTGCTGGCGCTGGATCAGGATGTGATACCCGACAACACCGGGCTGAAGGCGCTGCGCGACATGATGCGCGACGTCATCCGCTTCCACCTCGGCGGTGGCGAGCTGCGCGCGTGGCGGGTGCTGTCGATGGCGGTGTCACGGCGGCAGGATTAGCCGTTCAGCGCCTGCAATGTCGCCAGCAGCGTCTTGCGGAAGCGTTCCAGCGCTGCCGGCGCGACCTGTTCCTGTACTACCTGCTGCTGCAGGGATATCGTTTGCTCGGCCAGGGCCGTAGCACCACAGAAACCGCATGAGGAGCGCAGGCGGTGCAGCCGGTCGGCGAAGCCGGCGTGGTCGTTGCCTTGGGAATCCAGCTCCTGCTGCAGCACCACCAACTCCTCGCGCAACAATCCGCGCAGCGCCCGCATGGTGGTGATGTCACCGCTGCTGCTGAGCCCCGCCTGGTCGTCCAGCATGCAACGCGAGGGTTCGTCCGATTGCACGATGGCCAGCATGCGTTGCAGGTCGGCCAGTCCGCAGGGTTTGAGCAAGGTGTCACTGAAACCGGCGTTCAGCAACTGGCGCCGATCATGCACCCCCAGCTCGGCACTGGTCGCCACCGCGGTGGTGGTGGCGGATGCCGCGCGCTCGTCCCGGCGCAACTCGCTGAGGATATGCAGTGCACCACCACCGGGCATGCGGCAATCCAGCAACAGCAGGTCGAATGTCTGCTGCCGCGCCCGCTCCAGCGCGCTGCCGCTGCTTGACCAAGCCTCCGCCTCGACCCCCAGTGAACGCAGACCGTCACACATGAAGCGGCAGCTGATAGGGTCGTCGTCGGCGACCAGGACGTGCAGAGGAATCGGCTGGGCGGGCCGGGCTGCTGAACCGCTGGGTGATTTGCTCATGACGAAATCCGTATCGTTCATCGTAATTTGGCAGAATGGTCCGACATGCGTCTGACTTCAAGCCATCTGTTGCTGTGTTGTGCACTGCTGCTCGCCATCGTCTGGACGCCGGCCGCGCGGGCGGATGTGGTGCTGGCGGCCAAGTCGATCAGCTTGCCCGGCGTGCGCCTGCAGGCGGTGACGGTCACCATCAGCGATGATGCGGCCGGCGCCGTGCATGTGCAGTTGCGTGCAGGGCAGGTCGATGTGCCAGCGATGGGTTGGCGGCGGCTGGGCCTCAACCTCAATGGCAACCTGCAGCGCGACGAGCGCCTGCGCTGGCTACTGGATGGCAACGCCCGTCTGACGGGTGCGCCCGGTGCCGCGTTCAGCAATGCCCAAGTCAAACTGGTATTGAGCGAAGCGTCCAATACGCTGCTGATCGACCTGAGCCAGGGCAGCGCGCTGGCGAGCGCGGCCTTGCCGCTGGATCAGCCGACCCATGCCCAGATCAAGTTGGACAACCTCCCTATCGCCTGGCTGCAGGGCTTGCTCGGTACGGTGTGGTCAGGCCGCACCACCGGCGGCAAGCTCGATGCGGAGTTGGCGCTGGATATTCGCGAAAGCGGGCTGCAGTCGTCCGGGCAGTTCAGTCTGGCCAGCGTCGGCTTTGATACCCCCAGTGGCACGCTCGCCGCGCAGAAGCTGATCGGCAGCGGTCGCTTCAATCTGGATACCACCAGCGGCCCGACCCAGATCGATCTGGACAGCAACCTGCGCGGTGGCGAGCTGCTGCTCGGGCCGATCTACGCCAGGCTGCCCGATCATGCGGTGCAGCTCGGCCTGCACGCCATCGTCAAGGACGGCGCCTTCGAACTGAGCCGATTGCGGGTCAACGATCCGGATGCGCTGCAACTCGACGGCGCACTCGCGTTCGATGCGAAAAGTGAATTGAAATCACTGCGCCTGGATCACCTGCACGCGAGCTTCCCGCTGGCCTATGAGCGCTATGGGCAAACCTGGCTCACGACGCTGGGGCTGCGCGACATGCGCATCAAGGGCGAGTTGAACGGCAGCCTGGATCTGCGCGCGGATGGTCCGCACAGCTTCGCCTTCGATACCGACGGACTGGACCTGGCCGATGCCGATGGTCACCTGGCAATCGATGACCTGAAGGGCGGGCTGGATTGGTCGAGGCAGGGCGAGCGTCCACTGACCAGCCTCGGCTGGCGCAGCCTGCAGTTCTATCGCATCAGCAATGGCGCGGTGCAGTCGCGCTGGCAGAGCAGCGCCGGTGAGCTCAGCCTGCAGCAGCCGCTGCTGGTGCCGGTGCTCAAGGGCCAATTGCGCGTCAACACCCTCCATTGGCGGCCGGCAGCGGCACAGGGCGAGCGGCTGTCGACCTCGCTGGTGGTCACCGGGGTCGACATGGCGGCCTTCAGTCAGGCCATGGGCTGGCCGGCGTTCCCCGGCACGTTGGGCGGGGCGATCCCTTCGCTGCGCTGGGTGGACGATCATTTCGAACTGGAAGGTGGCCTATCGGCCAGCCTGTTCGGTGGCTTTGTGGATATCACCCGGCTTTCGGTGCAGAACCCGTTTGGCGCCAGCCCGGTCCTGAATGGCGACATCGCGCTGAAGCAGCTCGACCTCGCCGCGATCACCAGCGTGTTCGATTTCGGCAGTATCACCGGCCGTCTCGATGGCTCGATCAACGCCCTGCGCCTGGTCAACTGGAATCCGGTGGCATTCCAGGCCAGCCTGCTCGCCGGCAACGGCGGCCGGATCAGCCAGCGCGCCGTCAACAACCTTACCTCAGTCGGTGGCGGTGGCATCGCCGGTGGCATCCAGGGCGCCGTGCTGAAATTGTTCAAGACTTTCGGTTACAAGCAGATTGGCCTCAACTGCACGTTGCAGGGTACGGTATGCAAGATGAGCGGGCTGGAGCCTGCCGGCGATGGGTACACGATTGTCGAAGGCAGTGGCTTGCCGCGCTTGCAGGTGATTGGCCATCAGAGCCAGGTCGACTGGTCGACCCTGGTGCGCCGGCTGCGGGATGCCGTAAACGGCGCGGCACCGGAAATTCATTGACACCGCTTCACCTCGATCTTTTTCTCAATCTGCCCCATAGCTGGAGTACACCATGCGCAAGCTCGCCTACGTCTTTCTGACCTCACTGGCTGTGGCGTTGGTCGGTTGCGTCACCATCAACGTGTATTTCCCCGAGGCTGCCGCGCAGAAAGCGGCGGATCAGTTCATCGGCAACGTGATCGGCCCGGCCGCGGCGGCGGCGCCAGCACCCAAAGAGCAGAAGCCCGCGCCAAAGAGCGATGGTTCGCAGCCCTCGGCGATGCTGCTCGATCTGCTGATTCCGGCCGCGCAGGCCGCCGATGTGCCGGATATCCGTATCCAGACCAGCGCCACCGCCGCCATCAGCAGCCGCATGCAGGCACGTTTTCAGGGGCCGCTGGGCCAGTTGCTCGACAGTGGCGCCGTGGGCTTCACCCACGACGGCATGGTCGCCATGCGCGACGCCGCCAAGGTGCCGCTGAGCCAGCGCGCGCAGGCCAATGCCACGGTGGCCGACGAAAACCGCGATCGCACCGCGCTGTACCGCGAGGTGGCCAATGCCAACAATCATCCGGAGTGGGAGTCGCAGATCCGCGCCACCTTCGCCAAGAGCTGGATCGAGAAGGCACATGCGGGCTGGTACTACCAGAATGCCGCCGGTGCCTGGCAGCAAAAATAATGGTAGGAGCGCACCCTGTGCGCTCTTGCCGCTGTCGGCATGGTCACCGGGGCGCAGCGTGGGCTGATCTGTGATAATTGGCGGCCATTCCCCGCCCTTCGTGCACCATGTCCCGATCCAATACCGTTTCCCAGAAGCCGTTCGAAGCGACCATCACCGACCTCGGTCATGACGGTCGCGGCGTGGCCCGCGTCGATGGCAAGACGGTGTTTGTCAGCGGGGGCCTGCTGGGTGAGCAGGTGATCGCGCGTCTGCGCAAGCGCCACCGGCATTTCGACGAGGCCGAAGTGGTCGAGGTACTCACCGCTTCGCCGCATCGCGTGGAGCCACGTTGCCGGCACTTTGCGGATTGCGGCGGTTGCTCGATGCAGCATCTGGACGCCACCTCGCAAATCGCCGCCAAGCAGCGCGTGCTGGCTGACAATTTCGAGCGTATCGGCAAGGTCGCGCCGGCCAGCTGGCTGCCACCGCTGAGCGGCGAGCCGTGGGGCTACCGGCGCAAGGGCCGCTTGTCGGTGCGCAACGTGGTGAAGAAGGGCCAGGTGATGGTCGGCTTTCGCGAAGAGCGCAATCCGCGCCTCGTCGCCGACATCCAGCAGTGCGAAGTGATGCATCCGGCGCTGGGCCCCAAGGTCGGCTTGCTGGCCGAGCTGATCAGCACGATGGACGCGATCGATACCCTTCCGCAGATCGAATTCGCTGCTGGCGATGACACCATGGCACTCGTGTTTCGCCATATGCAGCCGTTGAGCGAGCGTGATCTGGCCGCACTCACCGCATTTGGCCAGACGCACGGGTTGGCGATCTACCTGCAGCCCGGCGGCAACAGCAGCGTGCATCCGCTGTGGCCCGAACAGCCGCGGCTGGCCTTTCGCATTATCAGCGACGAGCCGCGTTTCGACGATGTCGAGCTGGAATTCCAGCCGCTGGATTTCGTGCAGGTCAACGCCGGCATGAACCAGTTGATGATGGCGCGCACGCTGGAGCTGCTCGACCTGCAGCCAGGCGACCGCGTGCTGGATCTGTTCTGCGGCCTGGGCAACTTCACCTTGCCGATCGCCCGTCGCGTGGCCGAAGTGGCGGGCGTGGAGGGCGAGCATGGTCTGGTCGAGCGTGCCGCGCAGAACGCCGCGCGCAACGGCATCGACAACGCCAGGTTTCATGTGGCCAACCTGTTCGAAGACCAGCGCAGCACCGACTGGGCGCGTCAGCCGTGGGACAAGATCCTGCTCGATCCGCCGCGTGCCGGCGCCGACAAGGTGCTGGAATACCTGCCGCACAAACAGACCCGCCGCATCGTCTACGTGTCCTGCCATCCCGCCTCGCTGGCACGCGACGCCGGCATCCTGGTCAACCAGCACGGCTTCAGGCTCAGCGCCGCTGGCGTGATGGACATGTTCCCGCATACCGCGCATGTGGAATCCATCGCGTTGTTCGAGCGCTGAGATGGCCATCGAGATAGAACGAAAATTCCTGGTCAGCGGTGATGGCTGGCGCCGCGGCATCGAGCGCAGCGAGTCGATGGCGCAGGGATATCTGGTCGGCGCGCAGGCCTTGCGCGACGGCACGGCGCGGGCCTCGGTGCGCGCGCGGGTGGCTGGCGATCAGGCGTGGCTGAACATCAAGGCGGCGACAGCCGGTATCGCGCGCACGGAGTTCGACTACCCGATCCCGCTGGCCGACGCCCGTATCCTGCTCGACGGCCTGTGCGACGGCGTGCTGGAAAAAACCCGCCACCATGTGCGCGTCGATGGCGTGCTGTTCGAGATCGACGAGTTCGCCGGCGACAACCACGGACTGATCGTGGCCGAAGTGGAGCTGCCCCGTGTCGACGCCGCGTTCCCGCGTCCGTCGTGGCTGGGCCGCGAAGTGAGCGATCTGTTTCGCTACTACAACGTCAACCTGATCGCGCACCCGTACCAGCAATGGACGCCAGCGGAGCGCGCCGCGGAGGATGCAACATGTTGATGATCGGTGTGGCCGCTCTGCAACTGGCCGAACACGAAAAGCGCTGGCTTGCCGCGCCTGGCGTGGCCGGCGCGCTGCTGTTCTCGCGCAACTACCAGTCGCGCGAGCAGTTGGTTGCGCTGTGCGAGGCGATCCGCGAAGTCGGTGGCGAGCACCTGCTGATTGCGGTCGATCAGGAAGGCGGCCCGGTGCAGCGCTTCCGCGACGGCTTCACCCGGCTGCCGCCGCTGGCCGCGATCGGCGCCGTCTACGAGGCCGATCCCGACGAGGCGGTGCGGCTGGCCGAGGAGCACGCCTGGGTGATGGCCAGCGAGCTGCGCGCCAGTGGCGTTGATTTCAGTTTTGCGCCGGTGGTCGACCTGGCCCGCGGCAATGCGGCCATCGGCCTGCGCGCGTTTCATGCCGATCCGGCGATCACCGCCGAGCTGGCGCAGGCGTATGTGCGCGGCATGCACCTGGGCGGCATGGCGGCGGTGCTCAAGCATTTTCCCGGGCACGGCTCAGTGGCGGCCGACACGCACAAGGCGCAGGCGATCGACCCGCGCAGCCTCGACGTGATCCGCCGCGACGACCTGCTGCCGTTCGCCCACTGCATCGAGGCACGGGTCGAGGCGGTGATGATGGCGCACGTCACCTATCCCGCCGTGGACAGCCTGCCGGCCGGCTATTCGCCGGTGTGGATCGGGCAGATTTTGCGCGGCGAGCTGGGCTTTGCAGGCGCGGTGATCAGTGACGACATCAGCATGGCCGCCGCCGGTGCCGCCGGCAGTGTCGGCGAACGGGTGCGCGCGCACCTCGATGCCGGCTGCGACCTGGTACTGGCCTGCTTCCCCGACGTGGTCGAGGAGGCGCTCGCCGCCGTCACCGGCACGGCCCACGCCATGCCGCTGGTGCTCGCCGCCTTGCGCGGGGCGCTGGGTGCCAGTTGGGAAGGTCTGACCAACAATCCACAGCGCGACCGCTTCATCGCGCGCATCACGGCACTCAATGCCGAACGGGGAACCGCATGAACACACCAACGCCTGCACTGGCCGATGCCCTGGCCCAGTCCGACCTGCTGCACGAGCGCGCCGAGCTCGAGCGCGTGATCCAGCAGATGGGCGCAAAAATAGATCTCGCTCTGAACGGCGAACGGGCGGTGTTTCTCACCGTCATGAATGGCGCACTGATCTTTGCCGGCCAGCTCGCGCTGGCGATCCGCACCGATCTGGAATTCGATTACGTGCATGCCACGCGCTATCGCGGCGCCACCTCCGGCAAGGAGCTGCACTGGCTGCGCGAGCCGATGGTGTCGCTGGAGGGGAGGGTGGTGCTGCTGGTTGACGACATCCTCGACGAAGGCCATACGCTGAAGGAAGTGCGCGAAGACTGCTACCGCCGCGGTGCCAAGCAGGTACTGATCGCCAGCCTGTGCACCAAGCGCCACGATCGTCTGGTCGAAGGCATCGCCTCGGACTTCAACGGCATCGAGCTGCCCGACCGCTACGTGTTCGGCTACGGCATGGACTACTACGAGCAGGGCCGCAATCTGCCCGCCATCTACGCGCTGAAGGAAGCCAGCACATTGTAGGAGCGCACCCTGTACGCGATGCCTTTCGCCTGGCCTTTGATGGATGCGGCCAATCAGGCAAGGGCTTCGCGCACAGGGTGCGCTCCTACACATGAGGGCGGCGGTGAATGCGGTACGGCCGGCGCTCCTGACCACCATCTGCACACGGATCAAAGCCATGTCCCACCCTGAGCCAACATCCATCGACCTCGCCGTCATCGGCGGTAGCGGCCTGTACAACTTTCCGGGGCTGGAAAACACCACGCGGCACACAGTGGAGACGCCTTACGGCGCAGCCTCGGGTGATGTGGTGCTGGGCGATTTCGCCGGCATGCGGGTGGCCTTTCTGGCGCGTCATGGCGAGAGTCACAGCCTGCCGCCGCACCGGGTCAACTACCGCGCCAACCTGTGGGCGCTGCATCACCTCGGCGCGCGGCGCGTGGTCGGCGTCAACGCGGTGGGCGGCATCCGCCACGATATGGGGCCGCAGGTCATCGTGGTGCCCGAGCAACTGATCGACTACACCCACGGCCGCTACACCAGCTATTGCGATATCGACGGTGCCGAGGTCAGGCACATCGATTTCAGCGAGCCGTATACCGAAAGCCTGCGCCGGCATTTGCTCGCCGCGGCAAACGCGGCCGGCATCGCGGTGTTGGCCGGCGGCTGTTACGGCGCCACCCAGGGGCCGCGACTGGAAACCCGCGCCGAGATTGCGCGCATGAAGCGCGACGGCTGCGATCTGGTCGGCATGACCGGCATGCCCGAAGCGGCTCTGGCGCGCGAGCTGGGGCTGGATTACGCCTGCCTGGCCCTGGTCGCCAACTTTGCCGCCGGCTGCGGTGACGAAGCGGAAATCAGTATCGAGGAAATCTTTGCGCATCTGGCGGCGGCCACCGCCAGGGTGCCGGTTATTCTCGCCGCCCTGTCGAAAATCTGAGCCACGGCGTCGGGCTTTGAATAGCCCCTGCCATTTTTCGTATTGCGCTGGCCCTTCACATCTTGCTAAGTTCCATCGGGCCAGGGCGGCGAACCGGGGGGATGAGTCGCACCGAGCCTGGCGCACCATTCCATGGATCCAGAGGTTCACGCAATGAGTTTCGGTACGGTTAAATGGTTCAACGACGCCAAGGGTTTCGGTTTTATCGCACCTGAGGACGGGGGGGCGGACGTTTTCGTCCATTTTTCAGCGATCACCAGCAAGGGCTTCCGCAGCCTGCAGGAAGGTCAGCGAGTAAAGTTCGTGGTGACCCAGGGGCCCAAGGGCGCTCAGGCATCCGAGGTCGAAGGGGCTGAAGCCACCGCCTGACCGTTCGGGCCGAGTGATCCGCTACAAATGAAACCCTGCATCCTGTGCGGGGTTTTTTGTCTTCGCCGCCGGAGAGTGCAATGACTGATCGCAGGCGTTTTCTGAAGGCATCCGTGCTGGGGGCTTCGGCATCAATGCTGGGGTGGGTTGGCAAACTGAGCGCTGGAACGTCCGCGCGAGTCCCGAAGGCGTCGGCCGCACGGGTGGTCTCGACCTGGGACTTCGGCATTGCCGCGAACCGGGCGGCCTGGACGATCCTCGGACAGGGCGGCCATGCGCTGGACGCCGTCGAGCTCGGCGCCCAGGTGCCCGAGTCGGACCTGAAGAATCACAGTGTCGGCGAGGGCGGCTATCCCGATCGCGACGGCCACGTCAGCCTCGACGCCAGCATCATGGATGCCGATGGCAACTGCGGTGCCGTCGCCGCGCTGGAGCGCATCGCCCATCCGATCGCGGTGGCGCGCCGGGTGATGGAGCGCACGCCGCACGTGTTGCTGGTCGGCGAGGGTGCGCTGCAGTTCGCGCTGGAGCAAGGCTTCCCGCAGGAGGAACTGCTCACGCCGGAAGCCGAAAAGGCCTGGCATGAATGGATGAAGACCGCGAAGTACCGGCCCTCGATCAACAGCGAGGTGCGCGACTACGGCAAAGGCGGCGTCGGCATGCCCGGCGGTGCGTACAACCACGACACCATCGGCATGCTGGCGATCGACGCGCAGGGGCGCCTGGCCGGCGCCTGTACTACCAGCGGCATGGCGTGGAAAATGCGCGGCCGCGTCGGCGACAGTCCGATCATCGGCGCCGGCCTGTACGTCGATGGCGAGATCGGCGGCGCCACCTCCACCGGGGTCGGCGAGGAAGTGATCCGCAATGCCGGCAGCTTCCTGGTGGTCGAATTGATGCGTCAGGGCCGCTCGCCGCACGAGGCCTGCAAGGAGGCGGTGCTGCGCATCGTCAGGAAGCGCCGCGAGGCCTCCAAAACCATCCAGGTTGGCTTCCTCGCAATGAGCCGCGCCGGCGAAGTGGGTGCCTATGCGATCCAGCACGGGTTCTCCTACGCCGTGTGCGATGCGCAGAAACAGGACACCCTGATGCCGTCGCAAAGCGTCTACACGACGAGCTATTCATGATTCTGGAAATTGCTGCCAACTCGGTCGCCTCAGCGCTTGCCGCGCAGCAGGGTGGTGCCGGTCGGGTCGAGCTCTGCACGGCACTGGAACTGGGCGGACTGACACCGTCGCATGCGCAGATCGCGCTGGCCCGCGAACGTCTGCACCTCCCGCTCTACGTGCTGATCCGCCCGCGCGCCGGCGACTTTCTCTATAGCGACCTGGAATGCGAGATGATGCAGCGCGACATCGAAACCTGCGTGGCGCTGGGCTGCGACGGCGTGGTGCTCGGTGTGCTCGATGCCGAGGGCCGGGTCGACACCGCGCGCTGCCGCCGCTTGGTCGCCGCCGCCGGCAAACTCGGCGTCACCTTTCATCGCGCCTTCGACCTGATCCGCGAACCGGCTCAGGCACTGGAGGACATCACTGCGCTCGGCTGCGAACGCCTGCTGACCTCGGGCGCGCAAGCGAGCGCAGCCGAAGGCGCCGCGCTGATCCGCGATCTCGTGGTGCAGGCCGCGGGACGCATCGCCGTCATGCCGGGCGCGGGCGTCACCGCACAGAACATCGCCGCCCTGGCCGCCGCCACCGGCGCGCGCGAATTCCACGCCTCCGCCAAGCGCCAGTTGCCCTCGGCCATGCAGCCTCGGCGCCCACTGCTCGGCAACCTGGAAGGCGGCGAGCTGCGCAGCGATATAGCCCTGGTGCGCGCCCTGGCCACCGCGCTGCAGGCCTCCGCGATATAGGAGCGCATCCTGTCCCAAAGGGGATTTCCTTCGGGTGTGCGCGAAAGCTCTTGTCGCAGGGCGAAGCGCATTCGCGCATGGGCCAGCCACGTTGTTCAAGCAACCTAGGCGCTCCCTACGGCAGCGCATGGCCGCCCGCTTGGTTAAGATGGCGGATTGCCGAATAGCCGCAGGAGCCAGCGCGTGATCATCAAGCCCAAAGTTCGTGGATTCATCTGCATCACCGCCCATCCGGTCGGCTGCGAGCACAACGTGCTCGAGCAGATCAAGATCACCCAGGCCGCCGGCCACAGCGGCAACGGCCCCAAGCGGGTGCTGGTGATCGGCGCGTCCACCGGCTATGGCCTCGCCTCGCGCATCACGGCCGCGTTTGGCTACGGCGCCGCCACGCTCGGCGTGTTCTTCGAAAAACCCAGCACCCATGAGAAAACCGGCACCGCCGGCTGGTACAACTCTGCCGCCTTCGACCAGGCCGCCAAGCAGGCCGGCCTGTACAGCAAGTCGATCAACGGCGACGCGTTCTCGAATGAGACCCGCGCCAGGGCGATCGAGCTGATCAAGAACGAGATGGGCGGCAAGATCGACCTGGTCGTCTATTCGCTGGCCTCACCCGTGCGCAAGCTGCCCGACACCGGCGAAGTCGTGCGCTCGGCGCTCAAGACCATCGGCGAGCCGTTCCACAACACCTCGGTCGACACCAACAAGGACACCGTCATCGATGCCACCATCGAGCCGGCCACCGAGCAGGAAATCAAGGACACCGTCACCGTCATGGGCGGCGAGGACTGGGCGCTGTGGATCGACGCGCTGAGCGCCGCCGGTGTGCTGGCCGAGCACGCCAAGACCATCGCCTACAGCTACATCGGCACCGAGATCACCTGGCCGATGTACTGGCACGGCACCCTGGGCCAGGCCAAGCAGCACCTGGACAACACCGCCAGCCAGTTGCGCAGCCGCCACCCCGGCCTGGAAGCCTATGTGGGCGTGATGAAGTCCGTCGTCACCCAGGCCAGCGCCGCCATCCCGGTGATCCCGCTGTACGTGTCCATCGCCTTCAAGATCATGAAGGAGAAGGGCATCCACGAGAACCCGATCGAACAGGCGAACCGGTTGTTTCAGGATCGGCTGTATCGCGCGGATGGTGTGGCGCCGGCCACCGATGACGAAGGGCGGTTGCGGCTGGATGACTGGGAGTTGCGGGATGACGTGCAGGATGCGTGCAAGACGCTGTGGCCGACGGTGACCACCGAGAACCTGCGGGAGATCACTGATTACGCCGGGTACAAGCATGAGTTTTTGAAGTTGTTTGGATTTGATCGCGACGACGTGGATTACGAGGCGGACGTTGAGGCGGATCGGCGGTTTGATTGTTTGGAGGGGTGAGCCGACATCCGCTGGCGTTTGATTGACGCGACGTCCACCTGATCAACTGCTCGTCCAAGACGCCACGGGCGAGCGGGCTGGGTTCTGGGGCTGTCCACGACAAATTTTTCCGCGATTTGCCCCTGCCGCCGAATTGCGCCAATATGTATCGCAATTGCATCGCATCAGGATGTTCCATGAAAACCGCCACCATCCCTTCGTTGCGAGTTGAGCCGGCGTTGCGGCGCGCTGCCGAGGAAGTCTTGCGCGACGGAGAGAGTCTGTCCGGCTTTGCCGAGTCCGCGTTGCGAGCACAGATTCAACAGCGTCAGCAGCAGGCGGCCTTCATTGACCGGGGCTTGGCTTCGCGTGAACAGGCCCAGGCTTCCGGCGTGTACTTTTCGTCGGGTGCGGTGCTGAAGAAGCTTGAGGCCCGCTTGGCCAAGGCAAAGAAAGCCTTGGCATGACCTTCAAGGTTCGCTTCACGGAAGAAGCGTTGGTCGACCTTGAGCGACTCTATGATTTTGCCGTCACCCGTGACGATGGTGACTGGGCCGCGGCCGAGCGAGCATTGGCGGCCATCCGCGACGGCCTGGGTTTGCTAGGGAGTTCACCGTTCAGTTGCAGAAAGGCAGCACCTGGCAACACCTTCCTGCGCGAGCTGATCATCGCTTTTGGTGCATCAGGCTATGTGGCGCTGTTTGAAATCGATGATGCCCAAACGGTCACCGTGCTGGCTGTGCGGCATCAGCGAGAGGACGATTACCATTGAGCTGATCCATTACCACTTCGTGTCCGCCTTACGCATCGGCTTGCTGCTCGTGTATCCCAAGAATGAACAGGTCATCCTGACGCCAGCTCAGAAACTGGCGCTCCGTAAAATCATCGAGCAGTGGAGGTGATCGTGGACGCCAAACATTTTGCCAGCCTCTTCGAAAGCGTGACCCAGATGGACGAGATTGTTCACGGTGTGCGTGAGCCATCGCGTGAGTTCCATATCGACGCCATCGGCGTCACTGATATCCGAAAGGCCACGGGGTTGTCTCAGGCAAAGTTCGCCACGCTCATTGACGTGCAGGTTGGTACGTTGCGGAATTGGGAGCAGGGGCGACGGGAGCCGACCGGGCCGGCTAAAGCGTTGTTGCGGGCTATCAGCAAGGACCCGAAGCATGTGCTTCAGGCGTTGGCTGGGTGATGATGGGTGGGAATGGCAATGGTTCTCCTCGCTGGTGAGTGGCAGGTATGCTGGCGTGCGAACGACAGGGAGCTTTATCAGTGGGCCTGCGATAAATGAACCTGACCCCTTTTCGCAATAACTATCGGGGTTCACTTACAGTCGGACCGGCGACCCAGAGCAAAAAAAAGGGGCGGGTTCATTTGATGTCACCCGGAAATTAAGCTGACTACTTTGACTATGGGCCCATGTTCCCGCGTACCAATGATCTAAAGGTTTATGCGTGAAGTCGTAATTTATTCTTACAGGAAGAGGGTGGGGAAAAATGGAAAATAGTTTGACCGAAAGCAAAGTGATGCAAGCTCTAGATTGGGCCTACGACAAAGCTGTCAATGGTGTGCCTGGTTTGGATTCTGCACAGGATCTTGCTGAAAGCTATCTCAAAGAAGCTGGTACGCTTGCTGAGCGCACCAACTCGCTAATTCGTTGGCAGAACACTAAAGCCGCTACTTCTGGATTCCTTACCGGGTTGGGTGGCATTTTACTGATGCCTGCCACGATTCCGGCGAACATAGCATCGGTGATGTACGTTCAGATAAGGATGATAGCGGCCATTGCTAAAATGGGTGGCTACGACATTCGCGATGACAAAGTTAAGTCTCTGGTCTATGCGTGTCTAGCTGGTGACGCCGTAAAAGATGTGTTGAAAGATGTTGGCATTGTTATTGGCACAAAGGTTGCTACGAACGCGGTCAAGGGAATTTCTGGAAAAACTATAACTGCCATCAACCAGAAGATAGTTTTTCGGTTGCTTACAAAATTTGGTGAAAAAGGTGCAATAAATATAGGGAAGGCTGTGCCTCTGGTTGGTGGTCTGATAGGTGGAGGTTTCGATCTTTACACCACTAATCTTATTGGAAATCTGGCGCGAGATACCTTTATTGCTGGAGAGGTAATATCGTCAGACGCTCATGTTGAATCTCTGGTCGCTGTGGTTCAGCGAAGCATTGAGGAGCGTCTTCGAGAGTTGGCCGATTTAAAAGAAAAAGGTTTGATTACTGACTCTGAGCATAGCGATAAGAGAGCTGCGATTCTTAGTGAAATTTAATTAGACCAACAAGAACGGGGTCAGGTTCACATACAACCAGGTTCACCTACAACCGTTTGAATTGTTGCGCAAGATCGGGGCTGGGGTCACTTGCGAGCGTTTTGATTTGTTGTGCGGCGTGCGAAGGAACTGAGCGAGCCGCTATCTTCGGGTCGTGCTAGTTTCTGATGGCGAAACCGTACAGAGCGTTTCTTCCAATCGAGACTTCTCGCCATGAAATTCAAATTGCACGAAGACACGGGCCCCCTCTGCGTCGAGTTCTGCGCTGGTTGGATGATTCAGATGTGCAGCCTGACCTCGAACGGCCTGCCCGAATTACGTGTCGAAGGCCGCGCGTGTGTGTCGACCAGGGATCACGTTCGCAGGCGTGCGGACGATCCGGCTTCTTCGTACATTCAGATGGCGGCTTGATACCGATGTCGCGTCTGGTGGATCAGATCAAGCAAGCTGTCGCGGCCTTTGTCGGCTGCAAGACCACGCCTGCGCTGATCGGTGGCTTGGCGCTGGCAGCGCACCAGGTGGTTCGTGCCACGCGCGACGTCGACTTTCTAGCCGATGCAGATGACGCGAATCGGTTGCACGAGATCCTGTTGGCTCTCGGCTACCGATGCGTTCATCGCAGCGAGGATGCGGCCAACTACGTCCGCGACGATGAGGGCTTGGATCTGCTCTATGCCCACCGGCCGGTTGCGCGACGATTGTTGAGTGAAGCCATCGAGCGCGAAACCATCATGGGACCATTGCGCGTGATCAGCGCCGAAGGCCTGATCGGGTTCAAGCTGCAGGCGTTGGTCAACAATCCTTCCCGCGCGCGCGACCTTGAGGACATCCGCGCACTGTTGCGTGTGCAGCGCGACCGGCTCAACATGGCAGAAGTGCGGGAGTATTTTGCGATGTTTGATCGTGCGGAGATGCTTGATGGACTACTCGCCGAAATCACCGACTGAAAGCGCCAAGGGCGTTCGCGAGCCGCTGGCTGGCGGACGGGTGCTGGACGTTGTTCAGGTCGCGAAGAGCGATTTGTCTGATTGGGTCGAGTTGATGGCGGCGGTGGAGGCGTTGTGTCCGGTCTGGCCTGCGCGTGAACCCAGCGCCGGCAACGTGTACAAGTTGTAGAAAAGCAAAACGGGGCAAGAACGGGGTCAGGTTCACTTACAACCGTTTGAATTGTCGCGAGAGACCACGAGAGACCAAGGCGTCACAGAGGCCACGGGGCTACGTGTAGCATCGTAGTCGGCGTTGTTTGGCGGTTCGGCAGAGGGGGTAAGTGAACCTGACCCTGAGGTTTCCCCACGAACATCCTCGTTCAATCAATAACTTGCGGGCTGACTGAGGAACGGTGCACGCATGAAGCGGTCTTACCTCACGGGTATCGAAGCCAGAGGAGACCGCCGCATGCGTGCTACCGAAGTATT
>JBBQQL010000069.1:0-20115 GCA_038215995.1 Lysobacterales bacterium | reverse complement strand
TAATCCCGCCGCAGCCTGCCTCGATGCATGTCTGCGCCGCGCTTGTGATATCCGGTTCCGAGCCCCCGCGCGAATTGCGCAGCACGGCTATCTTGTTGAGGTTGACGCTAAGCAGGGTCATGGTTGCTGACTGTCTCTGGCGTGGAGTGTCGACGGCCGTGGGGCGCGGGCGCCATCGGCCGTGTCGGCCGGAAACAGTGCGCCGATCAGGCGCTGCTGGCAAGCACCCCTAGCGAGATTCGCCTTGCTTCACCGCGCCATGCGATGGCGGCCGTCAGCTCGGGCGCGATGGGCAGCGCATGGAGCTGCCAGTCCTGTGCACTTTCGCCCTCCAACCGGGTCAGCGCCAACTGCTGATCGACAAAGCCGACACTGAGGCGGTCCAGACCGAAGGCGAGGCCACGCCCCAGTGCCTTGACCACCGCCTCCTTGGCCGTCCAGAGGCGAAGAAAGGCCTGCTCCCGAGCGGCTTCGGGCAAACCGAAAAGCGCATCCACTTCCTCCGAACTGAAAAAGCGCTGCGCGATCTGCATCGCGCGTGCTCGCGGCCGCCGCAGCTCCACGTCGATGCCGGGCAAGATATCTCGTCCTACCGCCATGAGGGCATGATGGCCGCTGTGTGACCAATTGAATCCCAACCCCTGGTCGTGCTGCCGTGCAAGTGCGGGACGCCCATACTCCCCATCGACGAGATCGACAAAACTCGGGTGGACGCCGAGATAGGCGGCGAGAACGGCGCGCATGGCTGTTCTGCCAGTTGCCGGCTGATACGCCAGGTGCCACACATGAATCTCGTTATCTTGCAGTTGCTCTGCTAGCTTGTTGAGCTCATGGGTATGCGTGCTGATCATCAGGGCATGGTGCCGTTGGCGTGGGGGTTGCACAAGCTTGTCGGCATGATGGATCGTCATGCCGCGCGGGCCTGACGGATCGTTCTGGCTGACGGATGGACTTCTGCCACAGCGGGGAGATGGGGCTTGATCAAGGGTTGGCTTCTGCTGCTTGTCGCTTTGCTGTACCTGGGCCTGCTTTTTGTAGTGGCCTATGCCGGCGACCGACGACCGCTGTATCCGCGGCAACCGCGGCTGCGCCCGATCATCTACAGTCTGGCGCTGGCCGTGTACTGCTCCTCGTGGACGTTCTATGGCGCGGTCGGAACCGCTGCCCGCGACGGTCTGGCCTATCTGCCTATCTACCTCGGTCCGATCCTTCTTTTCGTGTTCGGCTTCGGCTTGCTGACACGATTGCTGCAGGTGGTTCGCCAGCGAAACATCACTTCTATAGCCGATTTCATCGCGGCCCGCTTTGGCAAGTCGCATGGACTGGCGGCTCTGGTCGCGGCGATCGCGGTGATCGCGGTAGTTCCGTATATCGCGCTTCAGTTCAAGGCCGTGGCGATGTCGTTCGGCGTGCTGGGTGGTGCGTCGCTTGGTAACAACGGCGGTACCGACAGTGCCTTGTGGTGTGCGTTGTTGCTGGCGGTCTTCGCAATACTGTTCGGTACGCGCAGCATCGACGCGACCGAACATCATCACGGCATGATGTTGGCGATCGCACTCGAATCACTGATCAAGCTGTTTGCTTTTGTTGCGCTCGCCGGCTATGCGCTGTGGCGAGGCCCCGGGCTGGTCACCACCGTGCATCTGCCGCTCAATCAACTCAGTAACGGCCTCTCGCCGGGGTTTCTCGCACAGACCATGCTGGCGTTCTGTGCGATGTTCTGCCTGCCACGACAGTTCCAGATCGGCATGGTCGAATGCGAGGACGCCAGCGACCTCAAGCGTGCGCGTTGGATGGTGCCCCTCTATTTGATCGTGATCAGCGTGGCCGTGTTGCCGATCGTGGCAGCGGGCGCACACATGCCGCAGGTACGCGACGGTGTAGCAGATACCTGGGTGCTGACCCTGCCGATGGCATATGGTGACCGTGGTGTGGCGCTGCTGGCTTTTCTCGGCGGATTTTCGGCCGCCACCGGCATGGTCATCGTGGCGTCAGTAGCGTTGTCGATCATGATCAGCAACGATCTGGTGATGCCCATGCTGCTTCGCATCAGCTCCCTACGGCTGGAACACCGCAGCGATCTTTCGCAGTGGGTTCTCGGTGTCCGTCGGGTGGCGATCGTGGCACTGGCGCTGATGGCATATGCCTACTATCGCGTAGCCGCCGACGCAGAAAACCTGGCGGCCACCGGCCTGCTGGCATTTGCCGCCGTCGCCCAGTTCGCCCCCGCCCTGATTGCCGCCCTGTATTGGCGTGGGGCAAGTCGCCGCGGCGTGGTGGCGGGGCTGATCGGCGGCTCCACGGTGTGGTTGTATACCTTGTTGTTGCCAGCGGTGATCCGCTCGGAAAAATGGTTGCACGATGGCCCCTTCGACTGGGACTGGCTGCGGCCGCAAGCCCTGTTCCACCTTGCCGGCTGGGATCCGGTGATGCACGGTACCTTCTGGTCGCTGCTGGTCAATATTGGTTTGCTGATCTTCATTTCCCTGCGCTTTCGCCCCAGCCTCGAAGAGCGTCTGCATGCGGCGATGTTCATGGACACCGATCCGACCCAGCGCGCCGGTGCTGGCGACTGGCGTGGTCGCGTGGTGGTGGCCGATCTGCGCACCATTGCCGAGCGCATTGTGGGTGAGCGCGGCAGCTCGCGTGCGTTTGACGACTACGCCGAGCGCAAAGGTCGCCCGCTGGCGCCTGGCGAGGTGGCCGACCGGCCATTGATCCAGTACACCGAACGCCTGCTGGCCTCGGCGGTGGGCGCCGCCAACGCGCGACGCATCCTGATCGGCGTCCTCTCCGGCAGTGGTCTGGATATTGCCGAATCCGTGGCACTGATGGACGAAGCCTCGCAGGAGCTTCGCTTCAACCGCGAATTGCTGTCCACTACCCTGGAAAACGTATCGCAGGGAATCAGCGTGGTTGACGTGCAGATGCGGCTGGTCGCCTGGAATCGTCGCTATCTCGAGCTGTTCGACTATCCCGAAGGCATGGTGCACGTGGGCGTGCCGGTGGCCAAGCTGATCCGCCGCAATGCCGAACTCGGCGAGTGTGGACCCGGCGAAGTGGATGAGCATGTCGCCAAGCGCATCGACTACATGCGCGCGGGCTCATCGCATATCTTCCAGCGCATCAGGCCGGACGGCAGCGTCATTGAAATGCGCGGGCGAGCCTTGCCTGGCGGCGGCTATGTCACTACCTACACCGATGTCACGGCGTACAAGAATGCGGAACAGGCGCTGATCGAGGTCAACGAGACGCTTGAGCAACGGGTCGAGCAGCGCACGGCCGAATTGTCCGAGGCGCTGGTCGCCACGGCGCATGCGCGCCGTGCGGCGGAGACGGCCAATGTGTCCAAGACACGCTTCCTGGCCGCCGCCAGCCACGATTTGCTGCAGCCATTGAATGCGGCGCGTTTGTTTACCTCGGCCCTGCGTCAGCACCCCGGGCTCGATGCCGAAGCGAGTAGCTTGGCCGAACGCATCGATGCCTCGTTCCGGGCCGCAGAAGACCTGCTCGATGCCTTGCTCGACACCTCACGTCTGGACGCCGGCAGCTATCGCCCCGAGATCGGTGGCTTCGCACTGGCCGAGCTTTTTGAATCGCTGCAGGCCCAGTTCGCCGTAGTCGCCGAACAGCGCGGTCTGAGCCTGCGCGTCGTACCGACCAGCATGGCTGTGCGCAGCGACCCGCAACTGCTGCGCCGGATTCTGCAGAACTTCGTCTCCAATGCCCTGCGCTATACCAGCAAGGGTGGCGTCCTGCTCGGCGCGCGACGGGTCGGTAAGGAGGTGCGCATTGAAGTGTGGGATTCCGGGCCCGGTATTGCCGCCGATCAGCGGGCGAAAATCTTCGATGAATTCCAGCGACTGGCACAGCCTTCGCCGTGGGGCGAAAAGGGCCTCGGTCTGGGTCTCTCCATCTGCGATCGACTGGCCGGCATTCTCGGACACCGGTTGGATCTGCACTCACGCGTCGACCATGGCAGTTGTTTCGCGGTGACTGTGCCGCGCAACGAATCTGTTGTGCCGCGTCGGCAGCGGGTCGAACGCAGTGGTCCCGACAAACAGCTGCCGTTGACCGTGTTGTGCCTGGACAACGACGCGACGATCCTCGAGGGCATGCGCGCCCTGCTTAGCCGTTGGGGTGTGGACTGCCGGCTGGCACTCGACGTGGCGCAGGCCCGCAAAGAATTGCAGCACGGCTCGATCGATCTGATACTGGCGGACTATCACCTGGCCGATGACGTCGACGGCATCGAGGCCCTGCAGCAATTGCAGCGGGTGCATGGCTTGTTGCCGCCGGTTGCCATGATCACCGCCGATGGCAGCAGCGAGCTGAAACAGCGCGCCCGCGCACTGGGTTACCCGGTGCTGCACAAGCCGCTCCGACCGGCCGCCCTGCGCGCACTGCTTACTGCGTTGTTGCGCCGCTGACTCTATCAGTCTGCCTCGTCGGGCAGGACCGGCAGGCTTTCCTGATCGACCGCCAACTGGCTCGCGATCAGCGCAACCTGGGTACGGTTGTTAACGCCCAGCTTGCGCATGATCGCGGTCATGTGTGCTTTTACCGTGGCCTCGGAGACGCTGAGCTCGAACGCGATCTGCTTGTTGAGCAGGCCCTCGGCAATCATGCTCATCACCCGAAATTGCTGCGGTGTCAGCAAGGCGATTTTCGCGGCAGCGGCGGCCTCAGCGGGTTTCAGGTCAGTGGGCTCGCCGAGCAGGCCCTGCGGATGCCACACGTCGCCATCGAGCACGGCGCGGATCGCGCTGACAATTTCCTCCGCTGAAGTCGATTTCGGAATATAGGCGGAAGCACCATGGGCCAACGCCCTGCGCGCGACCAGTGCTTCCTCGTGGCCGGAAACCACGATGGTCGGCAGGCCCGGGTACTGGCTGCGGATATGTACCAGAGCGGAGTAGCCGCGCGCACCGGGCATGTGCAGATCGAGCAACAGCAGCTCGGCATCGGGCAACTGTTCAATCAAGCCGAGCAGGGCATGCACGCTGTCGGCACCATGCACACTTGCCTCCGGCACCGCACCCAGCACCGCTCGTCGCAGCGCGTCGCGGAACAGCGGGTGGTCATCGGCAATCAGGATGTCGGGCATGGGCTTCGTCGGAAATGTGGGAGAGCACCCCGTGCGCGATGCTTTTTGTCCGGTGGTGGTGAGCGCATCGCGCGCAAGGTTCGCTTCTACCGTTTCCTCACTTGATCAACCGTTCGTCGACCAGATTCTTCACCACGTTGGGGTCGGCCAGGGTACTGATATCGCCTAGCTGATCGGGCTGGTTCTCGCCGATCTTGCGCAGGATGCGACGCATGATTTTCCCCGAACGGGTCTTCGGCAGGCCCGGCGCCCATTGCAGATAGTCCGGCGTGGCGATCGGCCCGATCTCCTTGCGCACCCAGGCAATCAACTCCTTGCGCAGTTCATCCGTACCGGTTTCACCGGCGATCAGGGTGACATAGGCGTAGATGCCCTGGCCCTTGATATCGTGCGGGCAACCCACCACCGCCGCTTCGGCCACCTTCGGGTGCGAGACCAGCGCACTTTCCACTTCGGCGGTGCCGAGGCGGTGGCCGCTGACATTGATCACGTCGTCGACGCGGCCGGTGATCCAGTAATACCCGTCTTCGTCACGCCGCACCCCATCGCCGGTAAAGTAGTTGCCGGGATAAGCGCTGAAATAGGTGTCTATAAAACGCTGGTGATCGCCGTAGATGGTGCGCATCTGACCCGGCCAGGAATCGGTGATCAGCAGGTTGCCCTCGGTCGCGCCCTCCTTCACCTTGCCGTCGGCATCGACAATGGCCGGCTTGACGCCAAAGAAAGGCAGCGTGGCTGAGCCGGGCTTGGTCGCAATCGCGCCGGGCAGCGGGGTGATCAGAATGCCGCCCGTCTCGGTCTGCCACCAGGTATCGACTATCGGGCAGCGCTCGTCGCCCACGACCCGGTAATACCATTCCCAGGCCTCGGGGTTGATCGGTTCGCCGACCGAGCCGAGCACCCGCAGCGAGGCGCGCGAGCTGGCCTTGACCGGTGCTTCACCGTCGCGCATCAAAGCGCGGATGGCGGTTGGCGCGGTATAGAACAGGCTTACCCTGTGCTTGTCGATCACCTGCCAGAAACGGCTGACGTCCGGATAATTAGGCACGCCCTCGAACATCACCGTGGTCGCGCCGTTGGCCAATGGGCCATACACCACATAGCTGTGGCCGGTGACCCAGCCGACGTCGGCAGTGCACCAGTAGACGTCGTCCTCGCGCAGGTCGAACACCAGCTCATGCGTGTAGCTGGCGTACACCAGATACCCGCCCGTGGTGTGCAGCACGCCCTTCGGCTTGCCGGTGGAACCGGAGGTGTACAGGATGAACAGCGGGTGTTCTGCATCGACCGGCGTCGGCGCGCAGTCTGCCGACTGGCCTTCCATCAGCACGTGATACCAGCGATCGCGCGGCGACTGCATCGGCACCACGCCACCGGTACGGCGCACCACGATGACGGTCTCGACGCTGTTGGTGCCGGGCCGCTCAAGCGCCGCGTCCACGTTTACCTTCAGCGGGATGTGCTTGCCCGCGCGCAAACCCTCGTCCGCCGTGATCACCACCTTGGCGGCGGAATCGGCGATGCGGCCGGCCAGCGAGTCCGGCGAAAAGCCGCCGAACACCACCGAGTGGATCGCGCCGAGACGGCTGCACGCCAGCATGGCGACAGCGGCCTCGGGAATCATCGGCAGATAGATCGCTACGCGGTCGCCCTTGACCACGCCCAGATGCTTGAGCGTGTTGGCGAACTTGCAGACTTCAGCGTGCAACTCGCGATAGCTGATCCGGCGTGAATCGTTCGGGTCGTCGCCTTCAAAAATGATCGCGGTCTTGTCGCCGCGGGTCGCCAGTTGGCGATCAAGGCAGTTGGCGCTGACGTTGAGTTGGCCGTCTTCGTACCAGCGGATATGCAGATTGGCGGGGTCGTAGGAGACATCCTTGATCCGCGTGGGCGGACGAATCCAGTCCAGTCGCTCGCCGATGCGCTTCCAGAAGGTATCGGGATCATTGATCGATTCCGCGTACAAGCGTCGGTAGTCGTCCTGGTTGACGCGCGCCGATGCAGCAAATTCGGGATTGACCGGGACAATCTTGGACATGGCTACTTCCTGCTGGGGCGACCGGAGCACCGCGGCAGGCCTCAACGCCCGGCGGTGTGCTGTGACTATCGAGTGTAGCCCGATCGCGGAGGAGGGGGCCCGGGGTGACCGCACCGACTTTGGTCGAACTTCGACCAATGGCGAATAGCAGCGCGCACCGCAGCATGGCCATGCTCGGCCCGTCATCGACCTGGGGAGAAGCACGCATGACCAAGCGACACAACAACCGTTACGCCGTGCTCGCCTTGAGCATGGCCTGTGCGCTTTCATTGCCGCTGGCCGCGCACGCGCAAAGCGATACGCGCGAACAGCAGCTCGAACAGCGTGTGGCCGTGCTGGAGCAGCAGTTGAACGAACTCAAGGCGATGATCAAGGCGCAGAAGGCCGCGCCTGCGCCAGCCGCACCGGCACAGAATGTGGCGGCGGCTCCGGCAGCGGCGGCAGCACCGTCCACTTTCACCAGCGCTCCCGGACTCTCGGTGGCGCTGCATGGTTTCATCAGCGCCAGTGCCTTCAGCCAGAACCGCAGTTTCACCTTCGGCAACGGCCAGAACGCCGAGTTTCCGGTACCTGGTTCGAGCGGTAGGCTGAGCGGCGTTGATGTGCGTAATACCCGATTCTGGCTAGATTTCAGCGGAGCCAAATTCGCCGGCAACTGGACCGGTGGCGGCAGGATCGAGATGGACTTCTTCGGCGGCTTCAACGGCACCGGCGCCTATAGCCAGCAGCAGCCGACGCCGCGACTGCGCCAGGCCTACATGGACCTGGTCAACCCGGAGAGTGGCACCACCGTGAGGATCGGCCAGCAATGGGATCTGATGTTCCCGCTGGACAACACGCCAGCGTCGCTGTCGCATATCGCGTTTCCACTCGGCTACGGCACGGGCCTCGTGGGCTGGCGTTTCCCCGGCGTGGTGGTGATGCAGGATCTCAACCACGGCACATCGGGTGCCAAATGGCGACTGGACCTCGGTGCGTTCGAGGGTACCTGGAGCGGGCCGGGAAACAATCTCGACTACCTCAGCGCCGGCAATGTCGGATTCCACCCGCAACTCGAGGCGAAATTGCGCGTGCAGGGCAAGACCTGGGTGGCCTATGCAGCAGCGCACTACAGTCAGGTCGACCTGAAGGGTGTGAGCGGCACAGCTCCTACGCCGGTAAAGCCTTCGGTCGACAGCGTGGGTTATGAGGTCGGCGGCCAATGGAAGCCGGGTCCCTGGATGTTCAAGGGCTTGGTGTATTCCGGCAAGGGCCTGGGACAGATCTTCGGCGCGATGGCGCAGTTCGGCGATATCCAGGAAACCGGTGGTTTCGTCCAGGCCGGCTACAGCTTTACGCCGAACTGGAGCGCAAACGCGTTCTACGGCATAAGCAAGCCCAAGGCCGGGGACGTCATCGCCTGGCTGGGCAATGGCGCCAGTGGCCGGCTGCGCAACCGTCAGTCGGCATTGAGCCTGCAATACACCAGCGGCCCCTACGATCTCGGGGTGGAGTGGATCTACGACCAGCTCGACAGCACCAGTACCGGACTGGACCGCACTCGCACCAACGGCAATCAGCTGAGTCTGAGCGCGCTCTACCGCTTCTGAGTCAGTTCAACACGAGGGCGCTGCCGCAGCTGCGGCGCCGTTCCATACGCGCCCGGGGCAACGGGTGGCAAGCCGAAGCGCGCTGATCGAGATGATCGTGTGCACCTGCTGATTCGCCGGCTCACGGAGGGGAATCAGCCCAACATATTGTGAGGGGAAACAGCATGGCCACTACCGCCATTGACGGGAGCGAGGCGCTCGACGTCAGTCACAAGCGAATCATCCTGGCGTCCAGCCTCGGCACCGTGTTCGAGTGGTACGACTTCTATCTCTACGGCTCCCTGGCCGTGATCATCGGCAAGCAGTTTTTCTCCGGCCTGAATGAAGCCAGCCAACTCGTGTTCGCCTTGCTGGCTTTCGCCGCCGGCTTCGCGGTGCGTCCGTTCGGGGCCCTGGTATTCGGTCGCGTCGGTGATACCGTCGGGCGCAAGTACACGTTCCTGATCACGATCGTGATCATGGGTTTGTCGACCTTCCTGGTCGGTGTGCTGCCCAATTACAACTCGATCGGGGTGACCGCGCCGGTGATCCTGATTGTGCTGCGGTTGCTGCAGGGCCTGGCACTGGGCGGCGAGTACGGTGGCGCAGCCACCTATGTGGCCGAACATGCTCCGCAGGGCAAGCGTGGCCTCTACACCA
The DNA here is from genome assembly GCA_038215995.1 of Lysobacterales bacterium. Taxonomy (GTDB): domain Bacteria; phylum Pseudomonadota; class Gammaproteobacteria; order Xanthomonadales; family Rhodanobacteraceae; genus Rhodanobacter. Next base: position 10,742 of record JBBQQL010000069.1, on the reverse strand, counting down.
GCTTCATCCAGATCACGGCCACCTTCGGCCTGTTCATCTCCTTGTTGGTGATCCTGGGCTGCAAATGGATGCTGGGCGACGCGTTCAACGAATGGGGCTGGCGCATTCCGTTCCTGCTCTCATCCGTGTTGCTGGGTGTGTCGGTATACATCCGCATGCAGCTGGCCGAGTCGCCGGTGTTCCAGCAGATGAAGGACGAGGGCAAGCATTCCAAGGCCCCGCTGACCGAATCGTTTGCACGCTGGGGCAATCTCAAGCTGGTGATTCTGGCCCTGTTCGGTGCCACCGCTGGCCAGGCTGTGGTGTGGTATTGCGGCCAGTTCTACGCGATGTACTTCCTGGGTACCACGCTACGGCTGGACGGCACCACCACCCAGTTGCTGATTGCGGCGGCACTGTTGATCGGCACGCCGTTCTTCGTGGTCTTCGGCTGGCTGTCGGACAAGATCGGACGCAAGCCCGTCGTGCTGGCCGGTTGCCTGCTCGCGGCGCTCACGTACTTCCCGATCTTCAGTGGGCTGACCCACTACGGCAACCCGGGGATCGAGGCGGCACAGACCACCTCCCCGGTCACCGTGCTGGCTGACCCGGCGGACTGCCATCTGCAGATCAACCTCACCGGTACGTCGGTCTTCACCAGCTCCTGCGACATTGCCAAGAGCACCCTGGCCAAGCGCGGCGTGCCCTATGCCAACAAGGCGGCCCCGGCAGGTTCGGTGGCCAAGGTGATGGTGGGTAGCAGCAGTCTCGAGTCGTTCAACGGCACAGGGCTGGACAAGGCCGCGTTCGCGGAACAGGGCAAGGCTTTTGGCGCCAGCATGGGCACCTTGCTCGATCAGGCGGGTTACCCGTCCAAGGCGGATCCTGCACGCAGCAACTATCCGATGCTTATCGTGCTGCTGACCTTGCTGGTGCTCTACGTGACGATGGTTTATGGCCCGATCGCGGCGTGGCTGGTGGAGATGTTCCCGACCAAGATCCGCTACACCTCGATGAGTCTGCCGTATCACATCGGCAACGGCTGGTTCGGCGGCTTCCTGCCCTCGGTGTCCTTTGCCATCGTCGCACTCACCGGCAACATCTATTCCGGCCTGTGGTACCCGGTCATCATCGCCTCGATGACCTTTGTGATCGGTCTGCTGTTCGTACGTGAAACCAAGGACGTCGACCTCAGCGACTGACGGAGTCGGCATGTCGTAAACAGGAGCGCAACGGCCTTGGCCGTTGCGCTCTTGCCTCTGGAGCTGCCGGGGCCTGCGGCTTTACGCGCGCCGGATCAGGCCGATCAGCACCAGCAGCACGATGGCGCCGATCATCGCGTAGACAATGCTGGTGACAATGGCATTGCCCAGATTGAAGCCGACGCCGAGGGTCGGCAGCAGCCAGCCGGCTATGATCGCGCCGACGATCCCGACCACGATGTTGCCGAGCAGACCGAAGCCGAAGCCGCGCACGATCAGCCCGGCCAGCCAGCCGGCAATCGCGCCTATCAGCAGAAAGATAATCAGGGAAGTGGCAGTCATCAGAATCTCCAAGCGGGCCACGGCGTGATGCCACGGCGCCTTCGCCGGAGCAGCCTGTGCCAGTGCGCGTGCAGTGATCGTGATGCCCGTGGCTCAACCGCTATGCTGACCGCTGGCTTGCAAGGTTGATGGCGGGAGCGTGTCGATGACGATCGAGGCAAGTTATGTGCATGGCGCCAGCGCCCAGTCGCTGCTGGGTGACACCGTCGGTTCGCTGATTGATCGCATCGCGGCCATCCATGCGGATCGACCCGCCCTGGTGGTGCGCTCGCAGAACGTGCGCATGAGCTACCGCCAGTTCCACACCGAAGTCGAAAGGGCGGCCGCGGGCTTGCTGGCGCTGGGCTTGCAGCGCGGAGACCGGGTCGGCATCTGGGCGCCGAACCGGGCCGAATGGGTGGTGCTGCAATTCGCCGCGCCCAAGGCCGGCCTGATCCTGGTGAACATCAATCCGGCGTATCGCGGGCATGAGCTGGAGTACTCGCTCAACAAGGTCGGTTGCCGTGCGCTGGTCTTGCCGCGTCGCTTCAAGAGCTCACACTACCTGGACATGCTCGGCGAGCTGCTGCCCGAGCTGGCGACCAGCACGCCGGGCAGCTTGAACGCGGCGCGGCTGCCGGCCCTGCGCGAAGTGATACTGCTTGATGACGTGGCGTCAGCCGGTACGCGCAGCTGGCCGCAATTGCTGCAACTCGGCGATGCGGCCGGGCTGGAACGGCTGCGTGCGGTGGAAGCGGAACTGGGCTTCGACGACGCGGTGAATATCCAGTTCACCTCCGGCACCACCGGTGCGCCCAAAGGCGCCACGCTGACCCACCACAACATCATCAACAACGGCTATTTCGTCGGCCAGGCAATGCGCCTGACCGAACAGGACCGGTTGTGCATCCCGGTACCGTTCTATCACTGCTTCGGCATGGTGCTGGGCAATCTCGCCTGCGTCACCCATGGCGCCTGCATGGTGATACCGGGCGAGGGTTTCGACGCGCTGGCCACGCTGGAAGCCGTGGCCGAGGAACGCTGCACCGGTCTGCACGGCGTACCGACCATGTTCATCGCCGAGCTGGAGCACGCGGACTTTCACCGCTTCGACCTGAGCAGCCTGCGCACCGGCATCATGGCCGGCTCGCCGTGCCCGATCGAAGTGATGCGGCGCGTGGTCAGCGAGATGCACATGCAAGAGATCACCATCGCCTACGGCATGACCGAGACCAGTCCGGTGAGTTTCCAGACCGTGCCGGAGGACCCACTCGAGCGACGCGTCGACAGTGTCGGCCGCATCCATCCGCAGCTGGAAGTGAAGCTGGTCGACGAACAGGGCCAGGTGGTGCCGCGAGGCACGCCCGGCGAACTGTGCACGCGCGGCTATTCGGTGATGCTCGGCTACTGGGACGATGACGAGCGCACCCGCGAGGTGATTGACGCCGCGCGCTGGATGCATACCGGCGACCTGGCGGTGCTCGACGAAGCCGGTTATTGCCGCATCGTCGGTCGGCTCAAGGACATGATCATCCGCGGCGGCGAAAACGTGTATCCGCGCGAGATCGAGGAGTTTTTGTACAGCCATCCCAAGGTGCAGGACGTGCAGGTGTTCGGCGTACCCGATGCGCGGCTGGGCGAGCAGATCTGTGCGTGGGTGCGCCTGCGCGAGGGCATCGGGTCAAGCGAGGCGGAGATCCAGCACTATTGCCGTCAACATCTGGCCTATTTCAAGGTGCCGCACTACGTCCGCTTCGTCGATGCGTTTCCGATGACGGTGACCGGCAAGGTGCAGAAGTATCTGATGCGCGAGGCCATGCTCAGCGAATTGGCCATCGAGTCCCCCACCACCGGCTGACGGTGTGCCTCATGGCGTCGGCGGATCTTTTTCCTGCTTCGCCGCCGCGTTCGCTTCGCGCAAGCGTGTGAGTTGGTATTCGGACAAGCTGTCATCACGCGCATTGAGGCCAATACGCGCCTGCGCGAATGCCAGCGCCGTGGCAATGCTGCCGATGATCGCGAGCAACAGCCACCAGCCCATCGCGCCGGCACCGTGGCGGGTAACGCAAAGCACACAGGCAAAGATCGTGAAGACAAGCAACAGCCAGCGCATGACGAGGTCTCGACAGAATGAATCTTGCCGCTCGTGGCGGCCCCTGTGGCGCATCATAACGCCAGCTGATTCCTTCTGTGGGGAGTGCGTCACGCCAGCGGAAAGTCGCCCGCACGGAGCCTCCGTCCGATACATGCGGCGGGTGGATCACGCCCCTCGCGCGATATTTCCCTAGACAAATGTCAACCGACCATCGCAGATTGCGCACCGTATGTTCACGGTTTGCCGGGCAACCTCGGATCACCCACAACGGCGCGATCGGCCAGATCGCGGCAACGACCCCGAGGAGTATCAACATGACCACTGCACCACGTTTCCTTTCCGCGTCCACGCTTTCCGGTGACGCCATCAAGAACATCCAGGGCGAATCGCTGGGTGACCTGAAGGACATCATGATCGACACTGCCTCGGGCAAGGTCTCCTACGCCGTGCTCTCCTTTGGCGGGGTCCTCGGCTTGGGCGACAAGCTGTTCGCGGTGCCGTGGGAGTCGCTCGCTGTCGACGGTGAAAACAAGCATCTCGTGCTCAATGTCAGCAAGGAACGGCTGAAGGATGCACCCGGCTTCGACAAGGATCACTGGCCGAACTTCGCCGATCCGGCATTTGCGGCGCGCATGAGCGGCTACTACGGTTGATGCGTCAGCACGCCACGGCGAGATTCCGGTTCTTCACAAGGCGCTGAGGGAGCATGCGCTTCAATGAGATGACTGGCCGACGCATTGGCCGCATGTACAGGCGCAGACCATGTCCTCATTTGCGATTTACCTGATCGGCATGCTGATCGTGATTGGAGGCCTCGCATACATAGCCTTCCTGATGCACGTTCCGACGCCATGGATCGTCGGCCTCGGCGTGGTTTTCCTCGGCCTGGGCGTACTCGGGGCGGTGACCCGAACGCGACGAAAGGATCCGCCGGAATGATGTTGTGAAACGGGGCCCGCGGGCCCCGTTTCCTTGCCCGCGGTCAGTCCGCGGCAGGCAGGTACCTGGCGAACCAGCCCAACGCTCGCTGCAGCACGTCACGTTGGTGGGCGGGATCGACAAAGTGGTGACCCTCATTGGGATAGACCACCAGCGAGGTCGGCACGCCCTGCGCCCGCAGCGCATGCCACATCTCGAACGATTGCGGCGCGGGGCACTCGGCATCGCGGTCACCGACCACGATCAGCATCGGCGTTTTCACCTGCTTGATGAAGTTGATCGCCGAGCTCTTCGCATACACCGCCGGATCGTCATAGACGGTGGTGCCGAAGAATGGCGGCATCCACTGGTCGATCAGGTTTTCACCGTAGTAACTCTGCCAGTTTGCGATGCCCGCGCCGGCGACCACGGCGTGGAAGCGCTGGGTCTGGGTGGGTGCGAACATGCTCATGAAGCCGCCATAGCTCCAGCCGGTGAGGCCGAGCCGGTGGTCGTCCACCGGCGCCAGCTTCTCCACCGCATCGATGCCGGCGATGATGTCGTGCAGATCGCCGTAGCCGAAGTCCTTGCGGTTCGCCTGCACGTATTTCTCGCCCTGGCCAAAGCTGCCGCGCGGGTTCGGCATGAACACGAAATAGCCCAAGGCCGAGAACGGCACGCTGCCATAGCCGACGCCGGGCCAGCGCGGAATCACCGCGCTCGACGGGCCGCCGTGCACGCTGACGATCATCGGATAGGTCTTCTTCGCGTCGTAGTCGGCCGGGTACATCAGCCAGCCCTGCCCATGGAAGCCCTGGTGGTTCCACTGGACCGATACCGCCTTGCCCCATGCCGGCTTGAGCCCGGCGTTGATCGCGGTGACGGCGGCGGGCGCGGTCTTGCTCAGGGTGCCGACATGCACTTCCGGTGCGGCGGTGTAGGAGCTCTGCACGAAGGCGAGTTGCCGCTGGTCACGGGACAGCGACATGGCCAACGCCGCGCTGCCGTCGCCAATGCTGGCCGGCACGGTAAAATACACCTCCTGCTGCTGCGCCGTGCGCGCCGTCACGGTGTAGCGGGCCAGCTGGCTCTGGCCGTTGCTGATCTGGCCGACCAGCAGACTGTGCGCATCGGTCCAGCTCAGCCACGACGGCGTGACGTGGATGTTCGGCGTGAGGTCCAGCACCGCGCCACCGCTGGCGGCCACCGTGTAGATGTCGCCGCCGGTGGCGCCCTGGTCACTCATCAGGCCACCGATGAAGGCGATCCGCGAGCCGTCCGGTGACCAGCGCGGCAACGCCACCTGCAAGCCAAGCAGGGAGCCGCTGCCCTGGCTGGTGGGGTCAACCAGTACGCTGGCGCGCGCATCCGCCCGCGCCGGCTGCGAGTACAGCTTGGCCACCCACCAGTTGTTGTCGCCCGGTGGTTGCGCCGCGGTGTAGGCGATGCGTGAGCCGTCTGGCGACCAGTTGAATTCGTAGGCGTAGAGGTTCGCCGGGGTGAGCTCGTGCACGGCATGGCTGGCCAGGTCGAGGCTGGCCACGCGTTGCACTTCCACCCCGGCCACGCCGATTTCGCCAGCGGCCGGTTTGGCGGCGGCCACGGCGCTGGCGCGGCGGGTGGCGCCGGGCACGTACAGGAAACCCAGGGACTTGCCATCGTCAGTCCATTGCAGCGCGCGCACATAGCCTTGCAGTTCGGCCAGCCGCGCCGGTGCCGCGTTGCTGCGGGTGTCGGCCAGGTAGATCGCGTTCTGCATCACGCGGGTGCTGGTCAGGTCGACACGGCAGTTCGCCACGAAGGCGAGGTGGCTCGAATCGGGCGCCCAGGCGATGCTGGATTGCGCGCAATCGCGCGCCGGGTTCGCGTCGGTCAAACCATGCGCAGCGCTGCCGTCGGCGTTGCCCAGCACGATCGTTGACTTGCCCTTGCGCTCGACTACCCAGGCCAACTGTTTGCCATCGGGCGAGATCGCCGCCGCATCGATCGGCTGCACCTTGCCCAGTTCACCAAGCAATGGTTCGATGCGCGGATCCACCGCGGGGGCAGCGGCAAAGGCACGCGGCAGCAAGGCCGTGGCCAGCAATAGCGACACGGGCAGCAGGGATCGTTTCAACATGGGCAGCCTCCGACAAGGTGAACGGGCACGCTACAGCCGCCACCTATCGGCGCCAAGTGCGGAAGGTCAGGGCCCGCTCGGCGCCGGCTTCAGCGCGAGTGCGGCAGCCTGTCGTGTCGCCTCCATCGCCGCGAGTCTGGTGCGGATTTCCGGGATTGCCGCCAGCGCGGCTTTCTCGCCCTGCAGGATGGCCTGATTCTTCTGCGCGAAATCGGTGGAGCCGATGCCCTTGAGGTCGGGCCGAATCAGCACGTCCGCGCGCCGGGTCTCGCGCGCCCCCAACTGCTGGCCCATGATCGTGATGGACTGGCCGACGATGTTCATCATGCCTTGCGGATTGCTGCCGTCGGTGCGTGTCGAGATGTCCACCGCGATGACAAAGTCGGCGCCCAGCTGGCGTGCGGCATCGACCGGAATCGGGCTGACCACGCCGCCATCGACATAGTGCCGGCCACGGATCTCGACCGGCTCGAATACGCCCGGCACGCTGGAGGAGGCACGCACCGCCTGGCCGGTATTGCCGCGCACGAACACCGTGCGCGCGCCGGTCTCCAGCTCGGTGGAGACGGCCGCGAACGGCAGTTTGAGCTGCTCGATCGATTGTTTGTGCACCAGCTCGTTGACGTAATCCTGCAGCGCGCGGCCCTGTACCAGCCCGCCGGAGAAAAGCCGCACATCGCGGATCTTCGCCTCGTCCAGGCCAAACGCGATCTGCTGCATCTCGAACGGGTCCATGCCGCTGGCGTACAACGCGCCGACCACGCTGCCGGCGCTGGTGCCGGCGACCACGTCAACATGGATGCCGCTGGCCTCAAGCATCTTGATCACGCCGATATGCGCAAAACCCTTGGCCGCACCACCGCCGAGCGCCAGGCCGATCTTCAGCTTCACCGGCAGCGCCGCCGGCGCCACTATAGGCGGCGGTGGGGTTGGCTTGCTGGCGCTGAAGCAGGCACTCAGGGTGAGCGCGGCGAGCACGGGCAACAGGTAACGGAAAGCCATGGTTGGGCGGCTCAGAGGTAGAAGTGGATGTCAGTCTATGGCCGGATCATGGCGTGCCCCGGGCGAGCTTGAGGCACGCCGCTTGCGCAGCGGCCACCGCCAGCGACCGGGTCAGGCCTTCGCGCCGTCGGCTTCGAGATGGTAGTGGGTGGCTACCTCGACTTCCTTCTTCGAGCCCAGAAACACAGGTACGCGCTGGTGCAATCCGGTCGGCTGCAATTCCATGATGCGCTCGCGTCCGGTGGTAGCCGCGCCGCCGGCCTGTTCGATGATGAAGGCCATCGGATTGGCCTCGTACATCAGCCGCAGTTTGCCGCCCTGCTTGATGATCTTGGCGTCCAGCGGGTAATAGAACACGCCGCCGCGGGTCACGATGCGGTGCACATCGGCCACCATCGAGGCGACCCAGCGCATGTTGAAATCCTTGCCGCGCGGTCCGGTAGTGCCGGCCAGCAATTCGCTGACATAACGCTGCATCGGCGCCTGCCAGTGACGCTGGTTCGACATGTTGATGGCAAACTCGGTGGCTTCCTCGGGGATGCGGATCGCGCGCCGGCTCAGCGTGAAGCTGCCGACTTCGCGATCGAGGGTGAACTCGTGCGTGCCGTGACCGAAGGTCAACACCAGTACGGTGGCCGGGCCATAGACCACATAACCGGCCGCCAACTGGGTGGTGCCCGGCTGCATGAAATGCTCGGCCTTCGGCTCGGTCACGTCGTCCGGGCAGCGCAGCACCGAGAAGATGGTGCCGACCGAGATGTTGACGTCGATGTTGGACGAGCCGTCCAGCGGATCGAACAACAGCAGGTGGTTGCCCTTGGGATAACCATCGGGAATCTGCTGCGGGTCTTCCATCTCCTCGGAGGCACAGGCGGCCAGATGGCCGCCCCAGGCGTTGGCTTCGAGCAGGATCTCGTTGGAGATCACGTCGAGCTTCTTCTGCGCTTCGCCCTGGATGTTGATGCTGGCTGCATCGCCGACGCCAGCGGCCATGCCCAGCACGTCGCCCAGCGCACCCTTGTTGGTGGCCACGGCGATGCGCTTGCAGGCGCGCGCCACCACTTCGATCAGCAGGGACAGCTCGGCATTGATGTGGCCGGCGCGGCGTTCCTCGATCAGGAACTGGATCAGCGAGATGGGCTTCATGGTGGGTCCGTGGCTTGCGGAAAGCGCCCATTGTCGCATCCGTCAGCCCGCAGGAGCCCACTAGTGGGCGATGCTTCTCGTGTGCGGCAAAAGCATCGCCCACCAGTGGGCTCCTACGCAAAAGGAGGCCATGGCCCATGCCTGCTGACAGCACGTTGGCAGCAGGGGGCTGCCACGCTGACGGTCCATGAGGGAGGGGCATGACATGCGCGATACGGTGTATTTTCTGGTGTTCGATGGTTTTGCCGACTGGCAGGCCGCGCTGACGCTGTGCGAGATCCGTCGCCCCGGCGACTGGCAGGTGCGAACGGTCGGTTTCTCGGCGGCGGCGGTGACCTCGATGGGTGGCTTGTGCGTGCAGCCCGACCTGGTGCTGGATCAGCTCGACCCGGCATGCGCGGCGCTGCTGATCGTGCCCGGAGGCCACTTGTGGCAACGCGGCGAAGGTGATCCGGCAGTGGCGCGTATCGGCCAGTTGCACGCGGGTGGCGCGCCGGTGGCTGGGATCGACAGCGGCGTGCTGGCACTGGCGCGCGCCGGTCTGCTCGACCGTCGTCGACATACCGGCAACTGGCCCGGCCAGCTCGTCAGCCAGGTGCCGGGCTACACCGGCGCCGATCAATACGACGCCGCGGTGCTGGCGGTCAGCGACGCTGGCGTGATCACGGCCAGTCATCTGGGCAGCGTGGAGTTTGCGCGCGAGGTGATCCACACGCTGGATCTTTACAGCCCGGCCGATCGCGAGGACTGGTATCGCCTGTTCAAGCACGCGCAGTTGCCGCCATGGTGCGTTGGCGAAGCGGTGGCAGCCTGAGATGGCGGACATGAGAGCCATCCTGAAACGCGTCGTGCAAGCGTACGCACCCATGCGAGTGCGCGGCCTGATGCTGGATGGGTCGTCCATGTGGCAAAGCCCGCGGCAAAGCGAGCCGCGGGGATCGACGCTATACACGCACCAGCGCATGCTGCCGGCTCTGACCGGCATGCGCCATCACTCACCCAGCGCCTGGAGAAAATCATGAGCAACGCCACGCCACCGCGCGTCACTTTCTTCCACGCACCGCAGACCCGCTCCGGCGGCACGCGCGCGCTGTTCGAGGAGCTGGGCGTGGACTACGACCTGCACGTGCTCGACTTCAAGGCCGGCGAGCAGCGCCAGCCGGCGTACCTGGCGATCAACCCGATGGGCAAAGTGCCAGCCATCGTCCACGACGGCGCGCTGATCACCGAACAGCCGGCGGTGTTCATCTACCTCGCCGATCTCTATCCCGCGGCCAAGCTGGCGCCGCCGATCGGTGATCCGCTGCGTGGGCCGTATCTGCGCTGGCTGGTGTTCTATGGCTCGTCCTTCGAGCCCGCCGTGGTCGACAAGTCGATGCAGCGTGACGCCGCGGCCGCCGCCATGTGCCCGTATGGCGACTACGACACCATGTTGAACGCGCTGGTCGGTCAACTGCAGCAAGGCCCTTACCTGCTCGGCGAAACCTTCAGCGCCGCCGACGTGCTGTGGGCCACGGCGCTGAACTGGACGACCATGTTCAAACTGGTGCCCGAGCTGCCGGTGATTCGAGCCTATGTCGATCGCGTGCTGGCACGGCCGGCGATGCAGCGTGCGGCGGCGAAGGATGCCGAGCTGGTCGCTCGTCAGTCGAGCTGATGCGGTGGTCGACGGCGAACGTGACGTTCGGCGCTGTTCGCTGTCATCCCACTCGGCGATGATGCGCGGATGCGTCGTGCCGATCGCCTGTTCCTCATCATTCATGCCTTGCGCGGTCGGCGTACCGCGTTGCAGGCGCGTTCGCTGGCGCAAACGCTGGGGGTCTCGCTGCGCACGGTCTACCGCGACGTGGCCGACCTGCAACTGTCCGGCGTACCGATCGAGGGCGAGGCCGGGGTGGGCTATGTGCTGCGCAAGGGCGCGGACATCCCGCCGCTGATGTTCAGCGCCGACGAGCTCGAA
>JBBQQL010000068.1:0-20179 GCA_038215995.1 Lysobacterales bacterium | reverse complement strand
TTGCGAGCAAGGAATTTTATTCCTTGCTGCCGCGCTGTTTGATGCCCTGTCAAAATGAACTATCGAGCAATCAGAAGCATGACTTTCATTTCATTTGGTGCAGATGCGCAATAACTTGCGTCACTGGTCAAGTAATGCGCTTCCGGATGAGCTATCGGTCTACGCTCCGCAATAACTTGCGCATCGATGCAGATGTTGCGCTGGTCGCGCTGGATTGCCGCGTCATGAGTCTGGCGCGTGTTCGTTCCCACGATCGCCACGCGTAGTCCCGGCTGCATGGGTTTTCTTCCTGCGGACCTGACTGGCGAATACCGAATAAAAATGGCCCGATCGGTGACGATCGGGCCATCGGGCTTCACATTTGTTCAGCAGAACCTGTGACCGGCAGTGGGCAAGCCAGCGACCTGATCAGATACCGCTGTCCTCTACAGAACGACCGGGTGCGAGATGGCGCAGTTGTTGGTGTCGTTCGACCAGGTGCTCTGCATGGCGAAGGTGCCGGTGTTCATCACGACGTTCGCCGACTTGCCCGTGCCGGAGCTGATCCAGGCGCATTCGTCGCCGTTTTCCTGCCCTTTGCTGGCCGAGCCTCTGACGTGGTTGGTCCAGCCGCCGGCCGGGTTCTGGTCGGTGAGCGTCTCGGCATATTCATGGCCCTCGACGATGGTGGCACCATCCAGCGTGCCGGTGGTGCCGCTATTGACGAAGTTCTGGCCGCAACTGGAACCCATGTCGTGGACGTACGGCATGTTGGTGAAGGCCACGTCGCCGACGGTCGAGGTGACGCCGTAGCCGTCGCCCTGCCAGTCATGCCATGCGCAAAACTGCCCGCTGGAGGTATTGAAGCCGTCCGGATGAGTGCCGGTGGGCGACAGGATCACGTACTGTACATAGCGGTTCGATGCCGCCGTGGTGTTGCCGAAATGCGCTGCTGCCTTCAGTGCTTCCTGAGCCAGCTGGGTGCCGGTGGCGCTGGACGGTGAGGCGGCCGAGTTGTCGTACCAGACGCCGGCCAGTACGCCGCTGGTGGTCGGATAACCGATATGGCCAGCGCTGGAGGTGCAGGACTTGGCGCCCGATGCCACGCCGCTGCCGTCGCAGTACTGCGTCATCGTGCCCGACCAGAGCTCACCACCCGTGCCCAGACCCTTGAACAGTTTCTGCAGCAGGGGCACCTCGCCATAGGCATCGGCAGACAGGACCATGTTGCCATTCGCATCGGTGCCCGACGTTCCCCACTGAGTGCCATACACCACGACATAGACCTTGGGGGTGCCGCTGGTGACGCCGATGCCGTCCACGCCACCGCCGTAGCTCAGCGTCTTGGAGCCCGTAGCTACCTTGCCCGCGGCAGCATGCAGGTTCTCGTACTGGCTCATCCGATTCCTGGCTTCCCGCGTCGGTACTGCGCCGTGACGATACGCATGACCGTAGGACGGTGCATAAGGATTGGTGCTCATGCCATCGGTGGACTGTGCCAGGGCTGCCCCGGCGCTCATTCCGACCAAGGCAGTAACCGCCAGGGCGTTGAGCAAACTACCCTTCAAAAATCTGAACATGGTTCGACTCTCCACAGAAATTTCAGGTAAGAAGACCCGATGCGGTCAGATGACCTCATGCGGGAGATGCCGTGTTTCAAGCGGCGACAGGGGAATGACTTCAAAGCTTTCGGCGGTTCCGAGGACGCGCAGCGATCGCCCAGCACTCGTCCAGCGTGCGAATTCGCTGCAGCCTTATCAGTTTGCCAAGCGAGACCAGGCAGACCTGTCGGAACCATCCGCAAAACCTCCGGTTTGCGGATGCATGGACGTTAGTTTGAGCAGATTATTTCCGTCTATAGGAATATTTCAAATAGAGGGTGACGGGATATACAAAATATTTCAGGTGCCATGGCGGCGTCTTATTCGGCGGGTTAGCGGGTATGCCGGACGATGGTCAATTCGCATTTTTGTGCGATTTGAAAATGCGGCCTCCGATAAAGGCCGGTTTTCAATAAAATCAGAAAAAAGTACGGATTTTCTAATGCGCTTGCATCAGTTTTTCGTTTGACGGGCGAATCGCGTGCGCATGCGGAAGTGTGCGAAAAAATAAACGTGACCCATCCGCAATATATTGCGTAAAAACAAACGCCCGCCACGGTTCATTTGTGGCTGTCTGCCACATGAACGGGTGAAAAGTTTCTTGCGCAAGGGATCGGCATTTGAATGCCCACTCGCAACCGGGAGATGAAATGGACTCTCATCGCCACTGGGTGAGTGGAGCATGTGCTGCACCACGGGCCTGCGCGCCGCTTTTCGGCTGAGATGATGGCCGATCATTGAGAAGCTGGCGGCATCGCTCAGGCACGAGAGCGACCTTGCTGACCTGGGCAGGTCGGCAAGGCCGCGTTGACTGAAAAAATCCTGCTGGCCATTCGTGCAGGGGGCACCACTGCAAAGTGGAGGGTCAGGCAGCCATGAAACCCAGGTTGCGGGTGGAGTAGTTTCCGATCTGCGGCAGCACGGTAGCCAGGTCGGTATCGGACACGCCCATCCAGGTGGCGAGGGTGGCGGCGAGCTGGTCGACACCGGTGGTGGGCAGCAAGCGGCCCTGGCCGACATCGTCGGGCCCGTTGACACTCACCTGGGGTGCCTGGCCCCAGAAGCGCCCGCCGTTGACTGCACCGCCGAGCACGAAATGGTGGCTGCCCCAGCCATGGTCGGAACCGTCACCGTTGGAACTGAGCGTGCGGCCGAATTCGGAGGCAGTGAAGGTGGTCACCTTGTCGGCAACGCCCAGCTCGGCGGTGGTGTTGTAGAAGCTGGCCAGCGCGCCGCCGAGTTTGCCCAGCAGTACCGGATGCACCGGGGCGAGGTTGTCATGCAGGTCGAAGCCGCCCAGCGAGACGAAAAACACCTGTCGACCATTTCCAAGCGTGGTGCGCGCTGCGATCATGCGCGCGACCATCTGCAACTGCGTCGCCAGCGAGTTGGTGCTGTCGTAGGTGGTGGCGAAGGGCGGTACGGCGGCCAGTGCAGCGGACGACGCGGCTTGTGCATCGATGGAGCGGCTGGTGATCTGGTTCAGGTCCTGCTCGAACCACTGGCTGCGCGGGCTGGTGATCAAGGCGCGCAATGCAGTGGATACGCCACTGGAGCCGAAGACGGTCTTGCCCAGTGCCTTGATGGCCGTCGGCCCGCTGGAGGAAATCTGATACTGGTTCGCCTTCTGTCCGGCCATGAAGATGGCGTTCTGGGTGATGTTGATGCTGGTGAAGGTCGGGTAGCTGTTGCTGCTCATCAGAAGGTCGCCGATGCGGCCGCCCCAACCGGTGTTGAGATTCTCCGGTGCGGCTTCCTGCCACACGTTGGTCTGGTCCGGATGCGAAAAAAGCTTGGGCGGCAACGGCACGCTGCGCGCCTGGTACTGGGCCAGCGTGGTCGGCTGAACCAGGGTGCCGACGTTGAGCATGACGCCGAGTTGGCCGGCATTGAACATCGGCATCAGCGGGGACAGCTGGGGCGCCAGTGCCATGATGCGTGAATCGGGCAGTGCGATCGACGGCGTCAGCGCGGTGGCGGCGAGCTGATCGCGCGGCGTGGCCAGGGTCTGGCGGATGGTGCTGTAGGCATCGTAGTTGGCCTGGTCGTAAGGCACCACGGTATTGCCATAGTCATTGCCGCCATACAGAAATACGCATACCAGCGCCTTGTAATCGGAGGGCGCGGTGGCGGCCGATGCGGTGCCGAAACAACTCAGCGTGGAGAGCAGCGGGGCGGCCACGCCATAAGCGCTCAATGCGAGCGCACGGCGCAGAAACTCGCGGCGCTTCAGATCCTCGATCTTGCTTATGTGCATGTCAGCCTCACTGCTGAATCAGATAGTCGGGTGCAGCCATCACCAGAAAGATGGCGGCCCATACGCGATTGGTCAGTCCGGCGTTGGGGTTGCCTGCATCCACGGTTATGTTGCTTATCGCATTGGTGATGGTGGAAATGGTGTCAGCACCCAGGCCGCCACCGGCAAGTATCAGGTTGTAGCGCGCCACCAGGCCGGCCGGATCACTGGCACTCGAAAGCTCGCCGCTGTAGTCGGGCTTGTTGGCACTGCTGGAGCCCAGGGTGTAGCCGTTGCTGCCCCCGCCCAGGCCGTAAGGGATGACGTTTTGCATGAAGTTGATGTAACCCGCCACCGTGGTCTCGTTGCAGATCTGAAACTCCGGCGCGGTGATGCCGTTGTCGCCCAGGGTTGAATTGGACGGCACGAAATTCGGCGCAAAGAAATTGAATACCGATGACGCGCGCAAAGGGCTTTGTCCCAGCCGGCTGGCGGGATCGGTCTGGTCCGAAATATCCCATTTCCCCGAGGCCGAGGTCAGATGAAACGTGCGTGCCCACTGCACGAAGCGAACGATCGGTTCGCGCAACTTTCCATTGGCATTCCCGGCGGGCGGAGTCCTTGCCTCGGGATCAAGCAGGATCGCGTTGATCACCGCGCGCATGTCGCCGCGTACGCCCTTGCCGTTGTTGTTGAACACGGCACTGATCCGCGCGACGTAGGACGCACTGGGATTGGAACAGACCAGGTGCTGGATGAGCTGCCGACCGATAAACGGCCCGTTGTTCGCATGGTTGGCAAGCACATCAAGCGCCAGGCCCAATGCCGTCGGGCCGTCAGCACTGGCAGGGATGGTCGTGCCCAGCACGCTCTTGTCGCCGGTGCTGAAATTCTTGGCGGTGTTGACCATCGGGCGCGTGGTGAATGCCGGGTCGGCCGCCTGACCTGTGCCGGACTGGTTGGCCAGGTCGAAATTCCAGCCGGTAAGCACGGCCGCAAACGCGGTGACGTCGGCTTGCGAGTAGGTGTAGATCTGCTGGCCGTTGCTGTCGAGCTTCGCACTGCCGTCCGCATTGAGCTGCACCAGTCCGATGCTGAACAACTGCATCACCTCGCGTGCGTAATTCTCATCCGGCTCGCTGCCGGTTTTGGGATTGGCCTTTACACTGCCGCGCATATTGAGAAATACGCCCATCGCGCAGGACAGGGATACCGCCTGCAGCAGCTGGCGATAGGTGCCAAAGGCGTTCTTCTCCAGCATGTCCCAGTACGCTGCGGCCATCTGGCCCGGATAGTAGGAGTTCAATTGCGGCAGCGAGATAACGAAGATCTCTGACAGGGCGAGGACCACGCGTTGGCGCAGCGCGTCGGGTGAGGAGATCAGGCGACGCCAGACACTGAAATCTCCCGGCGAATTGCTGTAGGCGGTGTTGAGTCCCGACTGCGTGTTGATCCAGTCATAGGCCGAGGGGGTACTCGGCGCCATGCTGAACTGCGTATCCAGCCACGCCGAGTAGCCTTGCGCGGTCACCGTGCCCATGTCTGCCGAGCTGGCGGCAAACCCGGCCTGGCCGAGGAAGCGCGCTGCCTGCGCCTGGGTGGGCAGCACTACCGGCGGAGAAGGAGGTGATCCGCTGGGCTGCACCGGGGTGGAGCTTGAGCCGCCGCTGCCACCGCCTCCGCAACCGGCGAGCAGGGCGGTGCCGAGCACCACCGCCGCCATCGCGGCGCCCGGCGAGGAATCACCTGCGGTCGTCGGATCGCTTTCAGCCGGGGCAGCCGGCGCAGATGTCGTCGCCGTTGCTCCAACCAGATGATCGAGCAGGTCAGTCATGTTTTTCCCCTTTGGCTCAGCACCAGACGAGGCAGATGACCCGAAGAGGTGCCGCCGGACCAGTCACTGAAAGCTACGTTCACCCTGAATTCTCGCGGACTATACAGGCTGGATCACGCCGCCGGAGGAGCTCGAACGGGCAGCAGTTCGCAGTTTGCCCTGCATGACTCGCGGCAGCGCGGCAATAGCCAACTGGATCACGCATGCGCAGGGTATGGCGACGCGCGCGGCCGGCATCCCTGAACATCATCCGGGCAGTCTCGCGGGGTTGGATGGTTCTTTGGTGCGTGCATTTCAAATCGGCCTAGTGCGACCATGCACGGATGATTTCCAGCGCCCCCCCGAAACTCGCCATCATTGGCGGCGGCCCGGCCGGCCTGATGGCGGCCGAGGCGGCCATCGCCGCCGGTGTGGCCGTCGATGTCTACGATGCCATGGGCTCGGTCGGGCGAAAATTCCTGCTCGCCGGCAAGGGCGGGCTCAACCTAACCCACAGCGAGCCTGCGGCGCGGTTTGTCGAGCGCTATGGCGCGCGACGCGATGAGGTGGCGAGCTGGCTGGAGGCGTTCGATGCCGAGGCCTTGCGTGCATGGGCCGCCGGGCTCGGCGTGGAGACCTTCGCCGGCAGTTCCGGGCGAGTCTTTCCTGCAGACATGAAGGCGGCGCCTTTGCTGCGTCGCTGGTTGCACCGGCTGCGCGAGGGCGGTGTGCGCTTCCACATGCATCACCGCTGGCTTGGCTGGCAGGCCCACGACGCGCTGCATTTCGCCACACCGCAAGGTCAGCGCGTGGTGCCGACCGGGGCGGTGATCCTGGCGCTCGGCGGCGCCAGTTGGCCGCGACTGGGATCGGATGGCAGCTGGGTGGCGCCGCTGCAGCAGCGAGGCATCGACATCGCCCCGTTGCAGCCGGCCAACTGCGGTTTCGAGCTGGCATGGAGCGAGCACCTGCGCAGCCGCTTTGCCGGCGCGCCGCTGAAACCGGTCATCGCACACTGGATCGATCGCCAGGGTATGACGCATGCGCGGCAGGGTGAGTTCGTGCTCAGTGAGTACGGTATCGAAGGCAGCCTGATCTACGCGATCGGTGCCGAGCTGCGCGAACAAATCATGGAAACCGGAAAAGCCACGCTGACGCTGGATCTGGTTCCTGGCTACACACAACCGGTGCTCGCCGAGCGACTGGCTGCGCCGCGCGGCAAACACAGCATCGGTGATTGGCTGCGTCGCCGCGCGGGGCTGGATCATGCCAAGTGCGCACTCGTCTTCGAACTCACCGACAAGACCACGCTGGCCGATCCGGTCGCACTGGCGGCGCAGCTGAAGGCCTTGCCGCTGGCCTTGCAAGCACCGCGCCCGGTTGCCGAGGCGATAAGCACGGCCGGCGGCGTGCGGCTCGAGGCGCTGGATGACCATCTGATGCTGCGCGAACACCCCGGTGTGTTCTGTGCCGGCGAGATGCTGGACTGGGAGGCGCCGACCGGTGGCTACCTGCTGACCGCCAGTTTCGCCAGCGGCCTGCTGGCGGGCCGTGGTGCGGCGCGCTGGCTGACCACGCGATAGGGTTGTTCACCATCTCATTGAGATTGTTGAACAGGTAGATCATTTGGCTCTGGGCTGGAGCGGGCGTGGCTTTGGTGACGTTTGGGCTTTGCAGGGTCGGATCGCATGAAGCCCGCGATCGTTGCGGCTCGGGTCGATGCCATGGCTACGCGCCGCGCACCTGGCGCTGTCATCTTCCGGCAGCCGGCGAACTTCCGAGCATCGGGCCATTCTGCTGTTGATGGATCTGGACATGGAGTGACGCCTGCTGGAGGTCAAACGCCTGTACCTGCTGCATCGTCTGCTCCACGCTCGGTGGCCGGGTGGTGAGGTCCACGCTCACGTGGCCTCCGAGGGCATTTCCCAGGATGACCACGGCCTTGCCACTGATATGAATCTGCTCCAGCTGCCCGGGCAGGTCGAGCCCCGCCCGATGGCACGCTGCGGTTGTCTGGGTCAGCCGCGCTTCGCTGGTCTGTGGCGGCATGACCTTCTTCAGCTCGTCGTAGAGTGCATGTTGCGGGTGGACAGAATCCGGGTAAGCGGCGTGGGCCGATGCGGCGGAGGACGACGTACGGGTCCGGTCATGTGCCGGGTTGGGCTCGTGCTCGCTCTTCCCCGGTGATCCGGGGTTGGGAAGAAGATGCTGCAGCGTCTGACGCGCGTGCTGTTCGGCATGCTCAACGCGGCTGTCCATGCTCGGTATCACGGTCGCGTGCATCAGGTGACGATCAAACGCTTCTGTTCCAGCAGCACGGACGTGACTCGCGCCCACCACCGCGCCGACCAGTCGCGGATAGTTGGCAGCGTTCAACTCCAGCCCGGTAGCCATCACGGTTCCGACCACCGCGCCGCCCGCTGCGCCAAGTGCGGGTGCGCCCCGTGTTGCACCGTCGACGTAGTGGCCAGCGGCATCAAAGCTGCCACCGATGATTTGCCCGGTGCCGGCGAGCGCTTGATACTGCACTGCGCCGACCTGTCGTGCGGCATCCTCGGTTACGCGCTGCATGGCTGTGCTGACGGCACGAATGGCGGTTGCATCGGTTTGCCCCTGCTGGCGCGCGGATGCCGCCGCAATCTCACCTTGATGGTCGGCTGCTATGCCGGCGCGTTCGTAGTCTCCGGCCCGCGCATTCAGCCACGCCTCGGCACCCGCGGGAAGGACGCGAGCAGCGCCGCGCAGCAGGTCGGCATCCAGCGAGGCGCCAAAGCGGTCCGCGCGGCCGAGGCCCTGCGCCAGTCGCGCGTGAGCTTCAGCCGAGATTTCGACCGAACCGGCCGCCACACTCCCAATGACTTGCTCGACCGCCTGGCCGACGACCGCTTCAGCCTGGGTGACGGCACGGGACCCGCGTCCGACCAGATCGGTGCTGACGCGCCAGCCGTCGGCATAGACATGCAGGGTCTGATGCCCAAGCTGACCACCGCCGGCCACCACCTGGCCACCGCGCTCGCCCAGCTGCGCAGCCAACGCAGCGACCCTTGCCGCTTCGAGCACAGGCGCTGCCAGCACGGTGACCTGCGACAGCGAGAGCGTGGCTTCTCGGGCCACCAGAGCGCTGGTCGGGTCATCCAGGTTTTGCCGGGTCATCGGCGTCAAGGTCTGCACACGACCTGCGGACAGCGGCAGCTCGCGCAGCATCTGATCGGTATGGCCGTGCGCAAGTCGTTCGACGAAGGCGCGCACGGTCGGCTGCTGCTCCATCGGAATGCCGTCCGCGAGCTGGCGCGTCAGCAGTTCCCGGCCCTGCGGCAGCGAGGTCAGCAGTTGGCTTGCTTCCTTCAATACGCCGCCAAGCTCAAAGCGCTGCAACACATCCATGCGATGGATATTGCCCTGAACGCCATCGGTGAGCAGCTCGCCCTGCACCTGGTAGGAGGTGACGCTAGTTTCCAATTCATGGGGACTCAGCACCGGTACACCGTTCTGCACGCCAAAGCGGCGGACGGTTTCTGGATTCAGTCCCGCGGCGTTGAAGGTGGTGGCCGGGTTGCCGGTGACGGCAGATGCGGCCGCGACCATGCCGCCGGAGAGGCTGTGGCCAGTCATTTCGAAAGCAAAGCCTTGCTGCTGCAGGCTCAATGCCAGAGTCATGGCGCGATCGTAGTAGTCCGTCTCCAGCCCGATCGACTGCGGAAAGTTGTTGGCAAGAAAATCCTCCCTGGTGGTATCGCGTAGGCCGTGCGAGGTCATCACCTGGCCTGATGACCCTTTGAAAGCCAGCACTGGCTCATAGCCGGGGCCGAGAATCCTGGCGTCGGGGATATAAATCTCGGCGCGGAATCCTGATGCATCAGGCTGCAGCAGTTGCTTCAGATCCAAATCCGACATCTGCAACTTCGATGCGTACTCATGCAATAGCTCGGGGTGCTCGCTGACACGAGTCCAGCCCACCGGAGCATGTCCGGCATGCCGGGCGGATGCGTAGACATCTTCAGAAAGACCGGCCATTTCGCGATCGTGATAAAGCGTCTGCAGGCTCGCCGCCTCGCTCAATGCGGCGTTATCGCCGCTGGCTCTCAGTTGCTCGATCAGTGCTTGCTGATGGTTATGGTCGATAGCATTCGGCATGGCATCCATCCTTGATGGCCGGGGTTAGGAGGTGGGAAGGTCTTCATCTTTGTATGGCAGGCCAAATGCCTTGCGCCTGTCGCGCAGGGTGGGAGTGATCGGCAGCCGTCGATAACCATGTTGCAACAGCCATTGCTGGCACTTGCGTTGCCAGTCCGGGTTGCCCGGTCCCCAGAAAATGCCCTCGATGATCGGATACTGATAGGGCTCGGGTGATGCTGGCGGCGGGCCCTGGCCCTCGGTGGGATCTGCCCCATGTTGCAGAAGCCAAAATGCTTTCTCGAACTGGCCGCTGAACGCGTAGTTGGAGAGAATCGTGGAGCCGGCACTCTTTGCATTAATGTCCGCTCCCCGCTCCACCAGCAACTGAACATTCTTCCACTGGTTGTGCCAGATAAAGGCCTGAAACAGCAGGGTCTCATCGTTGGTATTGAGGGTGTTCGGATCGCCACCGTGATCCAGTAGCAGCTTCAGATAGATCGGATCTTCCTGCTTGGCCGCCCAGACCATCGCGTTGCTGTAATTGAACGAGGTTCCGCCGCTGCCGTCGGGAAAATATTCGGTGCGCGTACCCGGCTTGCGCGCGTTGGGATTGGCGCCGTTGTCCAGCATCGTCCTCAGGCCATCGGGGTTGAGGGTGAACACCGGCCATGCCACCAGCGGCATGCCGCTGTCGTCCTCGCTGAAGATCACATCCGGGTTGACGTGCTCCTGCTTCATCAGCCGCTGGATTTCAGCCGTATTGCCGTGCTCGGCTGCGATGGCGAGTGCCTGCGCCTTGGGATCCTTGAATACCCGGTCCACCGCGTAGAGCGAACGGCTGCCAGCGCTGGCCGAAGGGGAGGCCGCATCGCAGCCAGAGAGAGTCAATACAAGGCAGAGCAGCGCAGCGAACCATGGCGTGCGCATCACAGGGCTCCGATCGTCGCGCGCTCATGCCGGCTTTCTGGTTTTCCTTGCACATCCCCAACGCGGCCAGCGCGAACCTCACCGTGACAAGGCGACTGCCGGCGTTCCACAACAAGCCGTGACCGGCAGTTGTCAGATACCCGCCGCCGAAAGAGCAAGGATTGCTGCTGGGTGTTGTCGATGGTTCGGGGCATGACATGGGTCCTCAATACGATGCAGCTACTGCATGGGAAGGGCTCTGAATGTCTTGCACTGGGCCAGGTGGTTTTGGAAGGCCAGCGCGACTTCGTGGTTTTTGGGTCGGTGAAGGTGTCTTGCTGTGGTCTACCCTTCAGCCAATGCCCGCAACGCTGCATCGTTGTCCGACAGGGTGACTTCGACCGTGCGTGCCCGCTCGCTGTGGAGCTTCAGTTGCGGAATCGCCACCTTGCCCAGCAGGCGGCGTTTGAAGAACGCATCCTTGTAATAGATGATCTTCCGGCACTTGATGGCGTGCGGCACGCCCTCGTAAAACACAAGCTGCAGATCGTTGCCGAGCGCCTTCAGTTCCTGCGGCAGCATCAGCGGTCGGCGCTCCTGCACTTCGGCATACGACACGCTGGAACCTGCGCCGCCGCCCTTGGAGAGCGTACGGTTTTTCCGGTGCACGGTGGTGTCGCCAAGCAGCTTGGCGTAGTCCTCGGCATCGCGTTGCTCGCGCGGGGCGAACACGATGCTGCCGGCGTGGTTGGTCTTGAACGTCGTTGCCACTTCGGCGCCGTAGGTGGCATCGAGCTGGGACTGGCTCTGGATGATCGGCAACGAACGCATCCAGTAGCCGGCGGTATGCGAGATGGACGAGGCCAGAATGTCGATGCGCCCGATCGAGGTGAACTCGTCCATCAGCAACAGGCAGGGATGCCGGATCGCCTTGTTCTCGCCGGGCAGCTCCTTCACGTTCTGGCCGATCACCATCGAGAAAAAGATGTTGAGGATCTTGCGCGCCTCGCCCAGCTTGTCCGGTGAGATGATCACGTAGATGGACATCTTCTTCTTGCGCAGCCAGGTCACGTCGAAGTCGCTGGCATTGGTGGCCGCTGCCAGGCCGGGATTGAGAAACGCATGCAGTGGCTCATGCATCGACGCCATGATCGAGGACAGGGTCTGCTCCGCCTGGCTGCCGAGATTGGCGAGCGCGGTCCTGGCTTCGCTGCTCAGGAACGGCGCCTTGATCAGCTCCTGCAGGTAGGCCTTCATGTCGCGGCCGTCGCTGGAGGACAACCGGTATATCCGCTCGAAGCTGGGGAAGTGCGGTGAGACATTCGGGTCCAGTCGCATGCCCTTGCTGGCCAGGTCGTCCCATGCGTCGAACATGAACATGGCGAAGCCGAAAAATGCCGAGCGGGCGGCGTGGGTCCAGAACGGATCCTTGTGCGGGTCGTCGGGAAACAGGATCGCGGCGATCGACTGCAGCTGGTTCACGCGCAGCCCGGGATTGGGTGACATGCATTGCAACGGGTTGAAGCGGTGGGTGTGGCCATCCTCGGCAAGCGGGGCAAACACGAAGATGTCCTGGCCTTGCTGCTGACGCCACGCGCTGGTCTTGTCGTGCAGCTCGCCCTTGATATCAAGCGCCACCACCGAGCCTTGGTAGTACAACAGGTTGGGAATGGCGACCCCGACCGTCTTGCCGCTGCGCGTGGGCGCACACAGCAGCACGTGCTGCTGGCCGCTGAGCCGGATCAGTTCGTTGTCGAACTTGCCCAGGATCAGCGCGTAGGGATCGTCCTTGAACAGGCCCGCTCTGGCCAGGTCGGCGCGGCGTGCAAACCGTGCGTCACCATGGATCGAGCGCGCCTTGCGTTTGAGCAGCGGGATCAAGGCGAGCAGCCAAAGCAGGAGGGGTAGACCGAAGCCAATCGCTCCCGACACTTTTATCTTGAGGGCGTAGGGCGCGACCTGTGGCAGGTTCAGCGCACTGACGTAAGCCCAGTAACTGTTCCAGCGCAGTGGCGCGTCGCGCAGACCGAGCAGGAGCAGAGTGAGATAGCCGGAAAGGAAAAGGCCGGCGCCGAGCGCGAGGATGAGCAGTAGCAGGACCGCGAACACCTTGATCCGACGTCGCATGACATAGCACTCCCTGTGCAGTACCCCGAGTCTAGCGTGCACCACTGCGTAGGCGTCAACGCCCATGCGAGGTCAGGTTTTGCCCCGTTGCCGCGTTACGGCTTTTTCACCAGCTTGATCTCGAACAGCCTGGGCCAGCGCTTGCCGGTGACAAACAGGCGGTCATGCCTGGCGTCGTAGGCGATGCCGTTGAGTACGTCGTTGCCGGGCTCGGGCAAGCTGTTGACGTCGAACAGGCCGGTCAGGTCGATCCATCCCATCACCTGACCGTTCGCGGGATTGATGCGGGCGATGCGGTTGGTCAGCCAGATGTTGGCGTAGATCTCGCCCTTGACCCATTCCAGTTCGTTGAGGTTGGTCACCGGTATGCCATTGGCCATGACCATGATGCTGCCCGTAGCCTTGAGCGTGTCCGGATCCAGGATGCGCAGCACGGACGAGCCGTCGCTCATGTACAGGTGCTTGTTGTCACGGGTCAGTGCCCAGCCCTCACCGGGATAGCTGAAGGTGTGCTGCAGCTTGAAGTCGTCGAGGTCATAGACGAAGCCGGTTTCGCTTTTCCACGTCAGCTGGACCAGCTTGCCCTTCCAGTCGACGATGCCTTCGCCGAAATATTGCGCCGGTACGTCGTGTGTCTGAAGTACCTTGCCGGTCTCCAGTTGCACCTTGCGCACGGTCGATTCGCCCTTCTCGCCGGTGCTCTCGAACAGGTATCCATCCTTGTAGAACAGGCCCTCGGTGTAAGCCGAGGTGTCGTGCGGATAGACCTGCACGACCTTGTAGCCATACATCGGAATGGCGGCCGGGCAGGCCGTGGTGGCGAGCAGCAACGCGAAGGCGATGATCAGGCGGCGCATGGGGATACCCGGTGGCGGCTTTCGGGGAAGGTGAGGGTGTCGGCTGCTCAGCTGAGCGGACGCACGCGGAAGTTGCGCCCCTTGATCTTGCCGGCGCGCAAACGTTCCAGCGCCTTGTTCGCCAGCGCCCGACTGATCGCGACATAGGCGCGGGTGGCGAATACGTCGATCTTGCCGATGTCGGCGGCGGCCAGCCCGGCGTCACCGGTGAGCGCGCCGAGGATGTCGCCGGGGCGCAGCTTGTCCTGTCGCCCGGCGTCGATCACCAGGGTTTTCATCGGCGCCAGATTCAGCGTCTTGCCGCGCGGCGGGGCGATCTTCAGCGGCCGCCAGGTCAGCGGTGCGCCGAGCATCTCTTCAATATTGCCGGCCTTGGGTCGCTCGCGCGGCGTGCACAGGGTGATCGCCAGGCCCGATTCACCGGCACGGCCGGTGCGGCCGATGCGGTGGGTATGGGTATCCGGGTCATGCGCGATGTCGTAACTGATCACCAGCGGCAGCGCCACGATATCGAGCCCGCGCGCGGCCACGTCGGTGGCCACCAGTATGGCGCAACTGCGGTTGGCGAAGCGCACCAGCACCTCGTCGCGATCACGCTGATCCATGTCGCCATGCAGGGCCAGCGCCGAGAAGCCGCGGCGGTCGAGCTCCTGCGCCACCGCATCCACCTCGCGCCGCATGTTGCAGAACACCAGCGCGTGCTGGCCCTTGTCGCCACTCAGCAATTGCGCAAGCGCGTCCGGCTTGCTGGCTTGTTCCAGTTCGATGAATTGCTGCTCGATCGCTGGCCGCTCCTCGGCCGGCGCGTCCACGGTAACGACCACCGGATCCTTCTGCACGCGCTTGCTGACACCGCGGATCTCATCCGGGTAGGTGGCCGAGAACAGGAGGGTCTGATGATGCTTGGCGATGCGCCCGATGATGTCGTCGATGGCTTCGGTGAAGCCCATGTCGAGCATGCGGTCGGCCTCGTCCAGCACCAGCACCTTGATCCCGCCGCCGTGCAGGCTTTCACGCTTCAGGTGTTCCTGCACCCGGCCTGGCGTGCCGACCACGATATGCGGGTCGTGCGTCAATGACGCCAACTGCGGCCCCAGCGGCATGCCGCCGCACAGGGTCAGCAACTTCACATTGGGTATGTTGGCCGCCAGTTTGCGGATCGCCTT
The DNA here is from genome assembly GCA_038215995.1 of Lysobacterales bacterium. Lineage (GTDB taxonomy): Bacteria > Pseudomonadota > Gammaproteobacteria > Xanthomonadales > Rhodanobacteraceae > Rhodanobacter. The sequence continues at coordinate 5,378 of JBBQQL010000068.1, read as the reverse complement.
GCTGACCTGGTCGGCCAGCTCGCGGGTCGGGCACAGCACCAGCACCTGCAGCCGGATCGTGTCGGCATCCAGTGCCTGCAGCAGGCTCAGCCCGAACGCGGCCGTCTTGCCACTGCCGGTCTGTGCCTGGGCGATCACGTCGCGGCCGGCCAGCATCGGCGGCAGGCTCTGCTCCTGTACCGGGGTCATCTCGGTGTAACCGAGCGTCTCGAGGCTGGTGAGCAGGGCGGGTTTGAGCGGAAGTGTGCTGAAGGAAGTCATGCATACATGATCGCATGAGCGCCCGCTGCTCATGCGGCGGCTTGCATCTGGAACCCGCCTCACCGACCCTGTAGGGCTAACGACCCAGTGAACATCGCCATGGATATTGTTTTCATCGAAGACCTGCGCATCGATACCGTCATCGGTATTTATGACTGGGAGCGCCGTGTGCGCCAGACGCTGGCGTTTGATATCGAGATGGCGTTCGACAACACGATTCCGGCGGCCAGCGACGATATCGCGCTGACCCTGAACTACAAGGACGTGTCCAAGCGGCTGATCGATTACGTAGGCGAGTCCAGTTTCGGCCTCGTCGAGACGCTGGCCGAGCGTTGCGCGGCGATCATTCGCGAGGAGTTCGGCGTCAGCTGGGTACGGCTGAAGCTGTCCAAGCCCGGCGCGGTGCGCGGGGCGAAGTCGGTAGGCGTACGCATCGAGCGAGGGGTGCGTCCGCAGTGAGCGCGCCCAAAAAGGCAGGCCCATGGACGTGATCAACGATCTCTGGCGGCAACCGTGGATGACGGTGGCGACCGGGCTGCTGGTGTTGCTGGTGGTGGCGTGGCTGGCCGGTGTGCTGACCCGATTGGTGCTGCTGCGGGTGATGCGCCGGATCGCCGCGCATACCGCCTGGACCTGGGATGACGCGCTGTTCCAGTACGGCGTGTTCCGCTGGCTGGCGCGACTGGTGCCGATGGTGGTGATCCAGTTTGGGCTGGGCCTGGTGCCCGGCCTGCCCGAGCGGGCAGCGCGCATCGTCGGCGATATGGCGCAGGCGTTCATGGTGGTTTTCGTGGTGATGGCGATCAGTCGGACGCTGACCGCGCTGGAGTCGCAATACCAGCAGACACCGGCCGGAGCCCAACGCCCGCTCAAGGGACTGCTGCAACTGACCAAGCTGCTGTTGTTCATCATCGGCGCCCTGCTGGTGATCGGCATCGTCACCGACAAGCAGGTCGGCTTGCTGCTGTCGGGCCTGGGCGCGATGTCGGCGGTGTTGATCCTGATCTTCAAGGACACCATCCTGGGCTTCGTCGCCGGCGTGCAGTTGTCCTCCAACGACATGCTGCGGGTGGGGGACTGGATCACCGTACCCGGCGCGGGCGCCGATGGCGATGTGGTCGACATCACGCTGTACACGGTCAAGGTGCGCAACTTCGACCAGACCATCGTCACCGTGCCGACCTGGAGGCTGATGTCGGAGAGCTACCAGAACTGGCGTGGCATGGCGGAGTCGGGTGGACGGCGAATCAAGAGGACCTTGAATCTCGACGCCTCCAGCGTGCATTTTCTCAGTGAAGATGAGCTGGTCGGATTGTCTCGGTTCCGTCTGCTGGGTGACTACCTGCAAGCCAAGCAGGGTGAGCTGGAGGCATGGAACCAGCAGCTCGGCGAGGCGGCCGAGCAACCCTTCAACCGCCGCCGGCTGACCAACCTGGGTACCTTCCGCGCCTACGTCAGCGCCTATCTGCAGCAGCACCCGCGAATCCATCACGAGATGACCTGCATGGTGCGCCAGCTCGCCAGCTCGCCGCAGGGTGTGCCGCTGGAGTTGTACTGCTTTACCGCTACCACCGCCTGGGCGGAGTACGAGAATATCCAGGCCGATATCTTCGATCACCTGATCGCGCTGCTGCCGGAGTTCGGGCTGGCGCTGTACCAGCAGCCGTCCGGTCACGACCTGCGCACCGGCGTGGCCGCACTTGCCGGCGCGGATGCACCTTGCAGCGCTCCGGCCGAACCCGCAGGAGGCTGATTCGATGGCGCGCGTGTATCTCAGCCTGGGCTCCAACCTTGAACCGCAGCGCTATCTGCAATCGGCAGTCGCCGAGCTGCGCCAGCGCTTCGGTGCGATCACGGTGTCGCCGGCATATCGCAGTCACTCGGTGGGCTTCGACGGGGCGGATTTCGTCAATCTCGCGGTGGGGCTGGATACTGAACTCTCGCCGCAGGCGCTGAACGAATGGCTGCATGCACTGGAGGACCGTCACGGTCGACGTCGCGATGTGCCGCGCTATTCCGATCGAACCCTCGACGTGGATATCGTGTTGTACGACGATCTGGTCGCCTCGGGGCCGGGCCATCTGGACATTCCGCGCGGCGAGCTGAAGCATGCCTTCGTGCTGAAGCCGATCGCGGATATCGCGGCCGACGTGCCGCACCCGGTCAGCGGTCAGAGCATGGCGGCGCTTTGGGCCGCCTTCCCGGCGGACCAGGAGCCGCTGCAACGTGAGCCGTGGCAGGCGTAAGTACGGGTAATATCGGGCGGGACTATCCATCGGGGGAGGGGAATCACATGGCTGGGAAATTTTCACGTAGCTGGGCCTTGATGAAGGCCAGTGCCGCGGTGCTGCGCTCGGACAAATCGTTGTTGATCTTTCCGCTGCTGTCGGGGCTTTGTACCTTGCTGGTGGCGGCCAGCTTCCTGATTCCGGTCGCCGTGCTGGTGACGGGTGGTGAACATGTTGGCGAGGCAGCGGATCACGGCATGACGGCCGGAACCTGGCTGCTGATGTTCGGCTTCTACCTGGTGCAGTACTTCGTCATCATCTTCTTCCAGACCGCGTTGACTGGTGTGGCGTTGATGCATCTGCGCGGCGAACCGACCAGCGTCGGTGCCGGTTTCGCGCTGGCCCGCGCCAGGTTGCCGCAGATTCTTGGCTACGCCCTGATCGCCGCTACCGTCGGCCTGCTGCTGCGCATGGTGCAGCAGCGCCTGGGCCTGATCGGAAGGCTGGTGGTGGGTTTCATCGGACTGGCGTGGACCGTGGCGACCTTCCTGGTGGTGCCGGTGCTGGCCAGCAAGGACGTGGGTCCGATCGATGCGGTGAAGGAAAGCGTCGAGCTGCTCAAGCGCAGCTGGGGCGAGAACCTGATCGGCAACGGTGGCCTGGGCGTGGTGTTTGGTCTGCTGATGTTCGGCGCGGTGCTGGTGGGGGCGCTGCTGATCGGAGGCGCGGTGGCGACCCAGTCGCTGCTGGCGATCGTGCTGGCCGCGGTCGTCGTGGTGCTGGGTTTCATCCTGCTGGCGCTGGTGCAGTCGTCGCTGCAGGGCATCTATTCGGCGGCGCTGTACCGCTATGCCGAGGCGGGCGAGGCCAGTGTGGGCTTTGACCAGGGCCTGCTGGAGCAGGCCTTCAAGTCGAAGAAATAGTGTGTGTGGGCGGTCGGCCGTGCTGGCCGGCCGCCGGTCAGACCGACAGGCTGCGGCCGCCGTCCACGCGAATGGTCTGGCCCGTGACGAAGGGCGCATCACGCAGCAGCCACAGCACCGCGCCGGCGACATCCTCCGGCGCACCAGCCCTTGCCAGCGGGGTGCGCGCCAGCATCGCCTGCTGATCGTCGTACGGCTTGCCCTCGCTGGGCCACATCACCGCGCCCGGGGCGACGCCGTTGACGCGCACATCGGGGCCCAGATCCAGTGCCAGCGAACGGGTCATCGCGGCCAGAGCGGCCTTCGCCATGCAGTACACGGTGTGATTCGCCAGCGGGCGCTCGGCATAGATGTCGAGCAGGTTGACGATGGCACCGCGTGCCTCGCGCAATGCCGGTACCGCCGCCTGGCTGAGGAAGAATGGCGCCATGGCGTTCGAGGCAAATAATTCGTTCCACTGCGTCGGGGTGACCGTGCCCAGCGCAGTGGGGTAAAACGCGGAGGCGTTGTTGACCAGCGCGTCCACACGCCCGTAATGCGCCAGCAATTGCTCGATCATCCGCGACGGCGCGGCCAGGTCAGCCAGCTCGGCCTGCAGCAGCAAGGTGCTGCCAGCACGCTGTTGCTCCAGTTCGTCGGCCAGCGAACGCGCCTCGTCCGCCGAGCGGCGATAGTGCAGGGCCAGGTCGTAGCCGGCGCCATGCAGGGTCCGCGCGATCACCGCACCGACGCGTCGACCGGCACCGGTGATCAGGGCGACGGGTCGATCATGCTGTGGCTTCATCGGTGACTTCCTGCGGCGATCCAGCGGGAAGCTTGCCGCAAAGCCGGGCTTGCGTCATCCGCCCGACTATTCCTGGGCAGGCTTGCGCGGCTTCTTGCTCGTGGCCTTGCGCGTGCCGCTGGCGATCTTGCGCGTGGCGGCACCCACCGCCTGCTTGATCGATTTTTTCGCTGTCTTCGGCGCGGGCGGGGCCTTGGGTTTTGTTTTCGGTTTGGGTTTGGGCGCTCCCTCGGCCTCCTCGCTAGCGGTCTCTTCCATTGCGGTATCGCTTTCGAACAAGGCGATGGCGGTGCTGGCCACTTGTCCGGTGTCGTAATACGCGTAGGCACCCACGCCCAGGGCGCCGATCACGGGCAACCAGCGCGAGACGCCCTTGGTTATCGTGCGCTGGGTCAGTTTGATGCCGACCTGCCGGGCGACGCGCTCTGCCACGTTGTAAGACATGCGGCGGAAGATCAGGCGATCGCCGACCTGCACGACCAGGTCGCGGAACGCCTGTGCTGCGGTATGCCGGAACAGGCACCACATCATCTGTTCGCGGCCGAGGCTGTGATTGCGGCCATAGGCCGCAGCGATGTCGCTGACCATCTGGCCCTGAATCTTCCAGATCGCGATCAGCTCCGGCAGCAGTGTCAGCCAGCCCAGCGGACCCGGCGGCAGCGCCAGTGAGCCGGCGGTAAGCGCCGCGCGCTGGGCTGCACGAGTCGCCAGCTTGCGCGCTTCGGTGGCGGGGTCCGTGCTGCCGTCAACCTTGCTGGCCGGAACCTCGCTGACAAAGTCGAGGATCGCTGCGGTGATGTGGCTGTGCTCCACCGGTGCGATCACGGCGGGTACTTGCGTGCTCTGTTTGCTCATGCCGGGCTCCGTGAGGCGGGCCATGCGCAACGCACGGCCTGCTTGCATGCAGTGTAGACAGCCAGCGTGAAACTGCAGTCGTCAACGTGCCCCTGCTGCCGGCGTGCGGCTGACTGCACATGAGCCAGGCATGACTTTCGGGCCAGCTGTTTAGTACGCATTCCAAGTAATGTTATAACATAACAAGTCGAGCCGACTTCCCCGTCCTTTTTGAGAGCCCTGATGAAATTTTCCCTGCTTGCCCTGAGCCTTGCTGTTGCCCTCGGTACCGCCTCGGCCCACGCCACCGAAAATGCGCCCGCGAGCGGCGTCAATGCGCCTGCCGCC
>JBBQQL010000067.1:0-20490 GCA_038215995.1 Lysobacterales bacterium | reverse complement strand
GGCCAACGGCCAGTCGACGCAGCCTCAGCTGGTGATGCAGAAGATCTATGTGAAGGATGTCTCCTTCGAAGCGCCCAACGCGCCGCAGATCTTCCACGAAATCGACGAGAACGAGCAGCCGCAGGTGCAGTTGAACCTCGGCCAGAAGGCCACGGATCTGGGCAACGACCTGTATGAAGTGGTGCTCAGCCTGACCCTGACCTGCACGGTCGGTCAGCGCACCGCGTATCTGGCGGAAGTGGAGCAGGCCGGCGTGTTTGGCATTGCCGGCTTCAACGAAGAGGACCATGCCGGCATCATCGGCAGCTACTGCCCGAACCTGCTGTTCCCGTATGCGCGCCAGGTGATCTCCTCGCTGGTGCTTGAGGGTGGCTTCCCGCCGTTCCTGCTGCAGCCGATCAACTTCGACGCGTTGTTCGCCGAGCAGCAGCGCCGTTCGATGGGCGGTGAGCAGGCGCCGGCCACGCTCAACAGCTGAGTCAAACCCATGGCAGAAAAGCCGAAGCTGACCGTGCTCGGTGCCGGGTCGTGGGGCACGGCGCTGGCGGCGCTTACCGCGCGCAATGGCGTGCCCACCCGGCTGTGGGGCCGTGATGCCGCAGCGCTCGGCGCGATGGCGACGGAGCGCTGCAACAAGCGCTACCTTCCTGGCATTGAGCTGCCGGGGGAGCTGGCTTACGAAGGTGACCTGGCGCTGGCGGTGCATGGTGCCGAGGTGGTCCTGATCGTGGTGCCCAGCCATGCATTTGCCAGCATGCTGGTGGAATTGCAGCCCTTGCTGGACGCGGGCACTTCGATTGCGTGGGCGACCAAGGGCTTCGAGCCGGGTACCGGTCGATTCCTGCACGAACTGGTCGCCGAACGGTTGCCCGGTCGTGCCGCCGCCGTGGTCACCGGCCCGTCGTTCGCGCGCGAAGTCGCTACCGGTCTGCCCAGTGCGGTCACCGTTCACTCCGACGACGAAGCCTTCGCGCAGCAACTGGCCGGCATGCTGCACGCACCGAATCTGCGCGCCTATTCCGGCAACGATGTGCTCGGTGCGGAGCTCGGCGGCGCGATGAAGAACGTGCTGGCGGTAGCCACCGGCATCGCCGATGGCATGGAGTTGGGCCTCAACGCCCGCGCCGGCCTGATCACCCGCGGCATGAACGAGATGCTGCGCCTCGGCGTCGCGCTGGGTGCGCGGCCGGAAACCCTGATCGGCCTGTCCGGACTCGGTGACCTGGTGCTTACCTGCACCGGCGATCTCTCGCGCAACCGGCGGCTTGGTCTGGCGCTGGGGCGTGGCGTGGCGATCGACGAGGCACTGCGCCAGATCGGCCAGGTGGTGGAGAGCATCCTCACCGCCGACGAGGTGGCGCGGCTGGCCGACAAGCACGGGCTGGACCTGCCGATCAGTGCCAGTGTCCGAGCGGTCCTGCACGGCGAGGTCACTCCGGTCGATGGACTCAAGGCACTGATGGCGCGCGAGCAGAAACCGGAATATCCGCAAGGCCTGTTCGAGCCGGCCTGAGTCACCTCTGCGCGCGCCGGACAGGTCGGCGTGCGCGGTCACCGTCGCATCATGCCCGCGCGCTGCTAAGCTCAGTGTTTTGGTTGTCGCCACGGATCGCATGCGCATGCAGCAACCGGACGAGAAACAGCACGTTTCCTCGACGCCTCCGGGCGACGATGAAGCCTTGCCGCTGGCATGGCGGCGCTTGCTTGCTGGCTCCAGGGCGGCGGTGGCGGACGACCATGGCGTGCTTGGATTTTTTCTCGAAGTGATACTCGAGGAAGGTGCGGCTTTCGCCCGCCTCGATGTGGCGCCGGCGTTGCTGTCGGTGGTGGATCACGGTCGCTATGCGAGGCCGGTGCCGCTGGACAGCAGGCACCTGGCGCAATCCACCTTGCAGCCGCATGAACAACGCCTTGCCGCTGCGGTGCTCGGACTGCCACAGGACGTGCGCAAGAGTCGCAGCTATGCGCGCCTGGGTGGTCACGTCGGCGACAGTCTGCTGGCAGAAATACTCGATACGGCGCCGTGCTTCCTGGGTGGTCTGGCTGGCTTGCGGCTGTCGCGCGGCAAGTCACACCCGTTGACCTGGCACTGGCAGATGGAGCCCGACGGCGGTCAGCGTTTGTTGCCGCTGCTGCCGCATAGCCAGCGGCTGCTGCGTATCGATGCGCTGTGGTATCTCGATGCCGAACGCGCCACCCTCGGACTGTTGGAGGGTGCGGCCGAAGAGACCCATTGGCTGGAGCTGCCGCCGCTGATGCACGAGCATGGCCGCCGCCTGCGTCAACGCTTGCCGAGCAGTCGGCTGGCCACGCGTGTGCCGCTACCGCAGGTATTCGGCGAGGTGCGCCGCTCCGAGCTGGCGCCCAAACCGGTACTGATCCTGCACGCACTGACCCGGCATGCGCGACTGGGTGCAGGCACCCCGCCGCTGGGTTATGGACGGCTGTCTTTCGACTACGCCGGTGAACGTCTGCCCGGTCGTGGTGGCGAGCCGCTGGTACGGCGCGTGCGCCATGGTCATTTGGTCGAGATCACCCGCCGCCGTGCCGAAGAGCTCACGGCGATGGAGCAGCTCGAGCGCACCGGACTCACACCGGGCGTTGATACCGAGGGGCTGCCGTGGGACGTATCTGAAACCCTGCCCGAAGATGCCTGGCTGTTTCCCGGTGCCGGTTACGCCGGCGCGCTGGAGGTCAACACGCCGGCGCGCTGGCTGGCATTGCGGCCCAAGCTGGAACAGGAAGGGTTTCTGGTTGAATACGCGCCCAGCTTTCCGTTCGAGGTGCTGGAGGGCCCGGTGAGCTGGTATGGCCACGCGGTGGAGGATGCGGACGATCACGCCTTCGATCTGGAAATCGGCATCGAACTCAATGGCGAGCGGCACAACCTGTTGCCGGCGGTAGCGCAGGCGCTGGCCGAAAATCAGTTGAACCTCAGCCCTGCGCCGAACGAGCCGGAAGATGCCGTGTGGTACGCGCCGGTGGATGCGCGCCGACGCGTGCCGGTGCGCCTGAAGGAACTGCGCGGCCTGCTGGCGCCGCTGGCCGAATACCTGGAAAAACCACGCAAGAAGCTGCATTTGCCGCGGGTGCAGGCCGGCCGGCTGGAGGAGCTCGTGGCGGCGATGCCCGGCGGTGGCACGCTCGAGGCGGCCGAGCCGCTGCTGGGTTTTGCCGCCCGCCTGCGCGATGCCGCCGAACGCGCCAGTGACGTGGTGCCCGAGGGACTCACCGTCGAATTGCGGCCTTATCAACGCGAAGGCCTGCGCTGGTTGAATGCGCTGGCCGAGGCCGGCGTCGGTGGAGTGCTGGCCGACGACATGGGTCTGGGCAAGACCCTGCAATTGATCACCCACCTGCTGTCGCTGAAGCAGGGTGGTGCGTTGACCCAGCCCGCCCTGATCGTGGTGCCGACCAGCCTGATCCCGAACTGGCAGTCGGAAATCGCGCGCTTTGCACCCGAGCTCAAGGTGCTGACCCTGCACGGGCCGCAGCGCGCCGAGGAGTTCGCCCAGCTCGGCGCGCAGGACATCGTGCTGACCAGCTACGCGCTGTTGCCGCGCGATGTGACGCCGCTGCGCAAGCAGCCGTTCGCGCTGATCGTGCTGGACGAGGCGCAGCAGGTGAAGAACCCGCGCACGCAGGCACGTCGGGCGCTGCTGAGCCTGCGCACCCCGCGTTACGTCTGCCTCACCGGTACGCCACTGGAAAATCACCTGGGCGAGCTGTGGTCGCAGATCGACCTGTCCGTGCCTGGTCTGCTCGGCGACGAGGGCGCGTTCCGGCGGCACTACCGGGTGCCGATCGAGAAGCACCGCGACGTGGAGTGCCAGCAGCGGCTCAACCTCCGCCTGGCGCCCTTCATCCTGCGCCGGACCAAGGTGCAGGTGGCCAAGGAGTTGCCGCCGAAAACCGAAATCACCCGTCGCGTGGTGCTGGAAGGTCGTCAGCGCGAACTTTACGAGGGCCTGCGCCTGTCGCTGGCCGAGGAGCTGCGCGAAGTGATCGCGCAGCGTGGCATCTCGCACTCCGGCATCGTGGTGCTCGACGCCCTGCTGAAGTTGCGCCAGGTGTGTTGCGACCCGCGCCTGGTCAAGCTCGAGGCGGCGCGCGGTGTACATGAATCAGCGAAGTTCGAATTGCTGATGGACATGTTGCCGGCACTGCTCGACGAAGGCCGCAAGGTGCTGCTGTTCTCGCAGTTCACCGGCATGCTGAAACTCATCGCAGCCGAGCTTGATCGCCGCCGGATTCCTTATGTCACTCTCACCGGTGACACCCGCGACCGGGCCGAGCCGGTGCAGCGCTTCCAGAATGGCGAGGTGCCGTTGTTCCTGCTGTCACTGAAAGCTGGCGGCGTCGGGCTCAACCTCACCGCGGCCGATACCGTGATCCACTACGACCCGTGGTGGAACCCGGCGGCCGAGGCGCAGGCCAGCGATCGCGCCCACCGCATCGGCCAGGACAAACCGGTGTTCGTGTTCCGCCTGATCACTTCCGGCACGGTGGAGGAGCGCATCGAGGAGTTGAAGCTGCGCAAGGCCGAGCTGGCCGACGCGGTGCTCGAAGGCGGTGGCAGTCGTGAAAAGCTCAGTTTTGAGCAAAGCGATCTCGACTCGTTGCTCGCGCCGGGCTGATGCCCGCCGGGGCGAACCCGACGCCCGCTTGATCAGTGCGTTTCGTCCTCGCGCCGCGACTGCTTCAGCAGGCTCCAGGCCATGCCGGCCACCACCAGCGCGCCGCCGAGCAGGACCAGCCACAGCAAGGGGCGGGTCCAGTCGAAGGGAGTTTTCGGCGCAACCAGGGCGGCTGGGCCCGCCGCGTCGGCTTGGGCGCCGAGCGCGGCCAGCGGCGGCTGCCAGTGGCTGCCGGCATCGGCGGGTCGAATGCGCTCCAGCGCGCTCGCCAGCGGGTAGTCGCTGCGTCGTGCGGCATAGCTGCCGGCGAGCAGGCTGTAAGGGCCGCGGCCTTCGGCCAGAAACACGAACACATCCGGTTGCCAGGCCACCTGCAAGGACGGCGGCTGGGACAGCGGCGTGTCGGTGTGCAGGCGCAGATGTTGTACGCGCTGGGGTGCGAACGTGGTGGTGGGATCTTCGTCGCCGGCGGTGCCGATCCGCACCGCGGTGATGGTGGCGAGCAGGTGGCTGTCGCCATCGTCGTGGTCGAGCAGGTCGAAGCGCGCCACCGTGTTGTCTCCTGCCAGAACGGTGCGTACCGCTTCCACCGGCAGTGCCGCCGGCAGGGCATAGTCGTAATCGATGCCGCCACTGTTGGCAGGCAGGGCGGGCGCGGCCGACAAGGTCAGCCACTGGCGGGAGGCGACTCGTTCGGCCTGCGGGTCGGCGTAGCTGCCGCGCAGTTCCACCTGCGGCGTCTGCGCGCTGTCCCACGGTGCGCTGTCGTCCTGGCGCAGGCTCAGCCGGAAGTAGCGTGCCGCGGCGCCACCGCTCAGTGCGATCGTGTGTTGTTCCACCGCATCGGCACCGCGCTTCACGCTGACGATTTCGGTATCCGGGCTGCGCGTGCTCCATGACTGCAGATCGTTGCTGGCCTGCACCGAGAGATGAAAGCGCGCGTCGAGCGGCAAGGCGGCCGGGTCGATCGTGATCTGATCCAGGCTCACCTCGCGACGTGCATCGACCAGCCACTGGCCCGGCCGGCTCGGCGTCGACGACGTGGCCGGCTGCTCGATCACGATGTCGCCGTTGCTGTTGCGTTGCACGCGCACGGCGGCGTTGTTGTCGTTGCTGCTGGCGGGCAGCGGCAGCAGGGCCGCCTGCAGCGAAAACGGATGCGACCTTGGCGGTGTCGCGGGCAAAGGTGCAAACGGCACCGGCTGTCCCTGTGCATTGACCACCACGATGTCGCGCAGCCGGGTATCGGGCCTGGAGACGGCATACACCGCCGGCGTCAGCTCGACCCGCCACGCGGGACTGCTGCCTGCGGTTTGCAGTGGGTAGCGGTACGCGTAGTCATCTGCGGTGACTGCGGCGGCCGTGAGTGGCGTCAGCAGGCACAGCAGCAGCCATGCGCGAAGTTTCGGCAGGCACGTGTCAAGGCGCATCGGCAGCCTCTCCGGCAGAGCTGGCGGGCAGGCGCGGCGGCGCCGGCGCCAGGTAGCCGATGACCGTGCAGAGCAGGCCATAGGCGATGAACGAGGCAATGCCGAACAGATTGCCCAGATGGCTGCGATCGACCAGCAGCAACTTGGCCAGCACCACGCCCATGGTCACCGCGCCGGCCAGCCATATCAGCCGCTGGCCGCGACGCGAGCCCCACACCCATGCCAGCAGACCGAACAGGCTCCAAACCACGGTGAGCGACATCTGCGCCAGACTCGAATCGAACAGTGCATGGTTCCACGGCACCTGGCCCAGTTGGTGCACCGCGCGCAAGGTGGCGCTGGTGACCAGGGCCATGCCCATCAGGCCCAGCGCCATCGCCCGAAGCGGACGCAGCGGTGTGGTGGCTGCATCACCCAGCCAGCGTGCGAACAGCAGGCCGATGCTGACCAGCAGCAGCTCCAGGGGGTTGAGCAGCGGCAGATAAGCCATCGGGGCGGCGTCACCGGGCATGAACAGGCCCGCCAGCCAGTACAGGCCCAACACCAGCAGCACCGTGCCCAGCAGGGGCGGGCGCAACAACGGCAGCAACTCGGTCAGCGGCGGCGCGATCCAGCGCGGTCGGATCAACGCCAGCACGGCCAGTGCGCACAGCGGCAGCAGCGTCAGTGACAGTACCCACGCATCCGATATCCCCGGCGTGTCCTGCACCAGCAGTTTGATCGTGACGCTGGCGACCAGGGTCCAGCGCCAGAGCCAGCCCAACTGGGTCAGCATGGCCGGCATCGGCCAGTCACGCAGACATTGCAGCGTGCGCCAGCCCAGCACGGCAGCGAACAGGGTGGCGAGCAGATTCCAGTCCCACAACGGCAACTGCCCAATCAGCAACTGTCGCCATATCAGCGGCAGAATGGCGGCGAGCAGGATCGGCGCCGTCCATGTCACCACGATGCCCAGTTCGAAGCGTGGTCGCCGCCGCGCCACTTCGGCAGCAGCCCAGCCGGTGACGGCGAACAGGGCGGTGGCCGCAGCAGCTTCATGCGACAGATCGACATGACGGCCGATTTCATTCCAGCTCGCACCCAGCCACCAGCACAGTCCCCAGCCATACAACATGACGGCTGTCCATCGCTGGCGCATGTCATCCGTTCCCAGTCGCGCGTAGAACGTTGCGCCTGCCAAGGCGGCGGCAACAAGGATCATCGCGCCGATGAAGTCGCGATCAACCCATGGCGTGCTGAGCATCGGCGCGCTGTCGGCATGGCCGATCATCAGCGCGATCGCCGCCGCCAGTTGCAGGGCCACGCCGCTCCAGCGCGACAGCCGGCGCTGTTGGCGCAGGCCCAGCCAGATCAGGCCTGCGCCTTCCAGCGCGAAGATGCTGCCGGTCAGGCGCGCGCTCAGGGCCAGCGGCACCGCCAGGGTGGCCAGTGAAATCGCCAGCACCGCCCAGGCATCACGCAGGAGGCCGAGGTCCTCGCGGCCGCGGATGCGCCACGCCACCACCACGTAAATCAGTGCCGCCGCCAGCGCGGAAAATGCCAGCGGCTCCCCGCGCCATTGCAACAGGGCAGCCTGCAGCAACAGGCTGATCAACGGGTTGCCAAACAGCAGGCAGCCGTCGATCAGCTTGCGTTGATCCGGTGCGGCACGACGCAGGTACAGCAGGGGGATCGCGAGGTAGAACAGGAAATTGAGGATCAGGAAGGGTTCGGTGCTGGCGAAAAACTCCGGCCGGTATTGCAGCACGCCCCACGCACTACCGATGCCGAACGTGGCCACGAAGCCGAGCAGGTTGAGCACGCGCCAGGAGCGCTTCCACGCGATGCCGAGAATGGCCAGGTTGAGCACCGCGTAGTAACTGAACAGGGCGACGTGACTGCCATGCCCGGTCGAGGTGAGGATCGGCGCCAGAAAGCCTGCCAGCAAACCGAGCACGGCCAGCGCCAACGCATCCTGCAACACGGCCAGCGTACCGACGCCGGCGACCAGCACCACCAGCAGGACGAACGCCGCCGAGGGCGGCAGCAACGCATACAGGCGGAAGGCGGCAAACACGGTGATCAGCAACACGCCGATCGCACCGCCCTGCAGCGACAGCGCGAACACGCGGCGCGAGTCTCGCTGGCGCCAGCCGAACAGCAAGGCGACGATCGCGGCCAGCGCTACGAGGCTCAGGCGCAGACCGATCGGTACGCGCAACATGCCGGCATCCGCGGCGTACTTCAACAACGCCGCGACGCCGGCGAACAACACCAGCATGCCGATCTTCACCGGCACGTTGCCTTCGGTAAACCAGCCCTTGACGCGCGCGGTCGCGACGGCGGCCATGTCGGGCGGCGCCGCCGGGTTGTGCGCACGCGCCGGTGGAGCGGTACGGGGCCGCTGCGGCGTGCTTGCCGTCGCGCTCGCCAGCGGTGGTGGGGTGGTGGTCTTGGAGACCGCCGCGTTTGCCGTGCCGGATTGCGTCACCGGCTCCCAAGTGGTTGGTGCAACGGGCGCGGAGCGCGCGGGTTGACTCACCGGCGGCGGCGCGGAAGCGCCTTGCGCCAGCACTCGATCGAGCAGTGCGCGGGTCTTGTCCAGTTCGCTGCGCAACTGCTTCTGATGCGCCCAGAGCAGACCCAGCAGCAGGCCCGCCAACATCCCGAAAACATGGTTGCCGGAACCTGCGCCGTCGGTCATGCCGACCACCAGAAACAACACCATTCCCGCCAGTGCCCAACCGATATACATGAGCTCCCCCTGAGCCAACGCCGCCTCACACCATGGTCGGCCCGAACAGTCTGGCATGGATTATCGACGGGTCGTTAGGCAAGCCTGGCTGGGGGTGCGCTTCACGCAAGATACTTGTCAAAGCAGGCTTCAGCGGCAAGACTGGCCCGACAAGAGTTGACGGGGGTCGACAGCACGATGGTCTGCATGGAAGCGGTGACGCGGCATTACCGGGTCGGTGGGCAGACCATTGCCGCACTGGATGGGGTCAGCTTCGAGGTGCCACAGGGCCAGTTCATGGCTATCGTCGGGCCATCCGGCTCGGGCAAGTCGACCCTGCTCAATATGCTCGGCTGCCTCGATCGCCCCGACAGCGGGCGCTATCTGCTCGACGGTATCGACGTCTCCAGTTTCGATGATGAGCGTGCCAGCGATTTTCGCAATCGACGCATCGGCTTCGTGTTCCAGTCGTTCCATCTGCTGCCACGGCTGAGCGTGCTGGAGAACACCTTGCTGAAGCGGCGCTTCCTGCGCGGCAGTGATGAGGGGCTGGAGCAACGTGCGCATGATTTGTTGCAGCGGATGGGTCTGCAACGACATCTGGCGCATCGCCCGGGCCAGCTCTCGGGCGGGCAGATGCAGCGCGTGGCGATCGCTCGCGCGTTATTGATGAGGCCGGCCCTGCTGCTGGCGGATGAACCCACCGGCAACCTCGATTCAAAGAGCGCCGCCGATGTGCTGGCGTTGATTGCCGAAGTGCATGCCGCCGGCCAGACCGTGGTGCTGGTCACCCACGACGCTGACGTCGCCGCTCGCGCGCAGCGGCAGATCAATTTGCGCGACGGGAGGATCGAGCATGATTCGGCGGCTTGAGATGTTGGCGCTATGGCTGATGCTGATCGCGCCGGCATTGCAGGCCACCGTGTTCAGTGGCGAGGTGCGGGTGGCGGACTCACAAGAGATCTTCACGCCGCCGTCGATGAGTTCGCCGGTGGTGCTGCGTTACTACGTGGCCGATGGCACCAGGGTGGTCAAGGGTGACGTGTTGTTACGCATCGACGCCGGCCCGGCCGAGACCCAGTTGCGCACGCTGCAGTCACAGCTTGACCAGATGAGCGCGAAGAACGCGAAGGAGATTGGCGACCTGCAACTCAAGCAGGCGGACGCAGAACTTGCCCTGGCCGATGCGCAGGCCGAGCGCGACACCGCCGCGATCGATGCGGTGATTCCGAGGTCGCTGATTTCGGCGCTCAACTACGACCGCCATCAGGGCGAGATGAAGCGCACCGAGCAGGCGCTGGCGGTGAAAAAGCTGGAGGTAGCGCAAGCGGTAGCAGCGGTGACGCGGCGACGCGAGGACAGCGAGCTGGAACTGCGCAAGCAGCGTTTGTCAGTGCAGTTTTACCAGGACCAGGTCGCCAGCGCGGTGGTCTATGCGGAACGCGCCGGTATCGTGATCCATGGTTTTGACAGTATCGGCATTTTCGGTGGCGGTGGCCGCTATGAAGAGGGCTCGACCAGCTACCCCGGCACCAAGGTGGGTGAGGTGGTCGGCTCCGGCAGCGGCTATGCCGTGCAGGCCTGGGTACTGGAACCCGATCGTGCCGCCTTGCATGCGGGCCAGGCGGTGCGGCTGCACTTCGATGCCCTGCCCGGGCGTGCTTTGCAGGGTACGATCAAGACGATTGCCGGCGCCTCCATCGGCAAGAGCGAATGGGGCGATGGTCGTTACTACCAGGTCGACATCGCCTTGCCGGCGGCGATGGACTTTTCCTTGCTGCCGGGCATGAGCGTACGCGTGGACAGCGATCTGAGTGATCCGGGCGATCGCAATGGCTTGGCGGGCGCCGCGCGCGTCGAGCCAGTGCAGGTTGATGGCGAAATCTATGCGCAGCGCAGCCTGGCGATTTCACCGCCGGCAGTGGACGGAATGTGGCAGCTGACCGTGACCGGGATGGCCGGCGATGGCGAGATGGTCAAGCAGGGCGACATGCTGGTGGCCTTCGATGCTGCCGAGGTGATCAAGAACCTCACCAACAAGCAGGGTCAGTTGGATGAAAAATTGCGCAAGCAGGAACAGCTCAGGCTTGACCTGGCAGACCGAGCGCGCGAGGCCGAGCTGGCCACCGCGCAGGCGCATGCCGACATGGACAAGGCCGAGCGTAAAGCGGCACAACCGAAGGAATACATTGCCCGCGTTGACTATCAGAAACTGGTGGTAGCGAAGATCAAGGCAGAACATCGGCTCGCCCTGACAGCGCAACGGGAGCAGGTGGCAAAGCTGGAGCGTGCGGCTGAGCAACGCATGGCTGATGCGGAGGTCAGCCAGCTCCAGGACGAGGTGGCCAAGCTGAAAGCCGCGCGTGCGTCGCTGACGGTCACGGCGCCGCGCGCCGGCATCGTGCTGCACCAGGATGCATGGAGTGGCGGCAAGATCGATGTCGGCTCGCAGATCTGGCGCGGCCAGTCGGTGGCACAGATGCCCGATCTGAGCACGCTCGCCGTGCGCGCGGCGCTGCCCGAACGCGATCTCGGTCGTGTCAGCGTGGGCCAGCGCGTGCGGGTGGTGGTCGCTGGCGGCAGCGATCGCGACCTCGGTGGCAGCGTCGCCGAGGTCGGCGGCAATGTGCACAGCAAGTCGCGTGTCGAAGCGGTGCCGGTGGTTGATCTGGTGGTGCGGCTGGACCCTGGTCAACTCAAGCTCAAGCCGGGCCAGTCCGTACAAGTGACCATTCCGGCGGCACCGGGAGCCGCCCGATGAGCGCGCGTTGCCGGTGTCTTCTGCTGGTGTTGCTGCTGGGTGCCTGTAGTCATCCTGCCGCCAACCGCGTCGTCCTCGAGCGGGTGAAGACAGGCCCGCTCGAGTTCAGCGTGCAGGGCGAGGGCGATCTCAACTCGACGCGGCCCACGCCCTTGCTGGTGCCGGGTACCCAGTGGACCATGCGCCAGCTCGACTGGATGGTGCCCGATGGCAGCACGGTGACCAAGGGCGAACTGGTCGCGCGCTTCTCGGCCCGGCAGAGCAAGCAGGATCTGGCCCAGGCGCGCATCGATTTGCAGCGCAATCTGCTCGCCCGCGCCGGCACGCAGGCCGGGCTGGATGACAAGAGTGGCCAGCTTCAGGTCGACCTGACCCAGGTGGCTGTGCAGCACGCGATCGCCGAGCGCTACGCTCATGCCTCGCTCGATGCCATGGCGCGCAACGACATTCTCGACGCCGTACAGGACGTGCACTACCTCGACGTGCGCCAACGCATCCTGCAGTGGCGTGAGAACCAGTCCACCGCGCGCGGCAAGGCGGAACTGGCCGTGCTCGACGCGCAACACAACAACTTTGCCACGGTGGCGAAACAGAAGCAGGATGATCTGGAAGCGCTCGAGCTGCGCGCGCCGCATGCCGGCGTGCTGGTGCTGGAAAAGGACTGGATGGGTCAGCCGACGCATGTTGGCAGCACGCTGTATGCCGGCAACAGTTTTGCCAGCCTGCCGGATCTGAACGCGCTGGAAGTGCAGTTGACCGTGCCGCAGATCGAGGCACAAGGCATTCAGGTCGGCGATGTGGTGGAGCTGCATCGCTGGGGCATGCCGGCCCAGGTGGTGAAGTCCACGATCGGCTGGGTTGCCTCGGCGGCCCAGCCACGCAGCCGCGACAACCCGGTGAAGTACCTGGCCATGAAAGTGACGTTGCCCGCCGCGCTGGCACGTCGCTATGGCTGGCTGCCTGGTCAGCACTTCGTCGGCAAGATCATCCTGCTGAAGGTCGACAAGGGCTTCAGCGTACCCAACATGGCGCTGGACCATGACGGCGACCAGGTCAGTGTGCAGGTGCTGGAGGGTGGCAAGGTGCTGACCCGTCCGTTGAAGCTGGGTGTGCGTGGTGCCACCCGCACCCAGGTGCTGCAGGGGCTGCAGCCGGGCGAACGGGTGCTGCTGGGTAATCGCAACACCAAGGGGGCGAAATGATTCCTGCACTGTGGCGTGAGGCGATCGAGGAGCTGTCGCGACGCAAGCTGCGAACCCTGCTGACCCTGCTCGGGATGATCTTCGGGGTCGGCGCCATCGTGGCGATGCAGGGTGTCGGGGAAGGCAGCCGGCGCGAGGCGTTGAAGCTGGTCGACAGCCTCGGCCTGCACAACCTGATCGTCGAGGCGAAAAGCCAGGACGGCGATGCGCTGAAGGAAACGCGGGCGCGCAGCCTCGGTCTCACCGTGGCCGATGCACGTGCCGCGCTGGACGTGGTGCCCTCGGCGGAACTGTACGCCGCGAAAAAGCAGGTCAAGCGGCTGGGCGTGTTCAGCGACCGAGGCCATTCCGATGCCCAGGTCGAAGGCATCAGTCCGGATTACTTTCAGCTTGCCTCGCTGCATCTCGCGCAGGGGCGTGCGTTGAATGCCGTCGATGATGGCAGCCTCGCCGCGGTTGCCGTGCTGGGTCATCAGGCGGCGCATGACCTGTTCCCCGACGGCAAACCGCTGGGGCGGTTGTTCAAGGTCAACCAGGTCTGGTTGCGGGTAGTCGGCGTGCTGGCTGATCGCGACCTTGGTCAGGACAAGTTCGAGGGTGTGGCGCTGGGCGCGGACAGCAACACCGTGTTCCTTCCGCTGTCCAGTGCGCGGGCACGCTTTCGGTTTCAGCCGATGGAGGACGAGGTCGATCGCTTCCTGTTGCGCCTGAGCAATCCCGAGGGACTGTCCGCGGGGGCACGGGTAATTACCGAGCTGCTCGATCAGCGTCATGCCGGCGCCAGCGACTACCAGTTGATCGTGCCGCAGCAGCTGTACCAGCAGAACCAGAAGACCCAACGCATTTTCAGTGTGGTGATGGGGTCGATTGCCGGCGTAAGCCTGCTGGTCGGCGGCATCGGGATCATGAACATCATGCTGGCCAACGTGCTGGAGCGCCGTCGCGAGATTGGTCTGCTGCGAGCGATCGGTGCGCGCCGGCAGGACATCGTGCAGCGCTTCTTGCGCGAGGCGGTGGTGATCTGCGCATCAGGGGCGCTGATCGGTCTGCTGTTTGGGGCGGCATTGGCCTACGTGATCGCCGCGTTCGCCGGTTGGCAGGTGGCGTGGGCGCCGGTTGGCGTGATTGCTTCCGTGCTGGCGTGCATGCTGATCGGTCTGGTCTTCAGCATTTACCCTGCACGCCAGGCGGCAGCGCTGGATCCGATCGCCGCGATACGCGACGAATAACGTCAGCGTGCAGCCACGCTCAGGACGGCGGCATGCGCGTGCGCAGCAGGGCGTCAACCGACTGTTGCCATTCGGGTGAGCCGGGTGTCGACAGCGGTGCCTCCTGGCCGAGTTGGTCCTGCACTTTCTGATTCCAGGCGGCCGAGCCTGGCTGCAGTCCGGGTTTGTGCCCGGTGTCGATGCCCAGGCTGCGATCGACCCATGCGTACCATTCGGGCGAACCCGGCACCGTGACGGCGGTGGCGGCATGGTCGGCGGCAGGCGCCGTGGCATCGGGAGCAGGCGAGCATGCCGTGAGCAACAGGGCGAGGGCGAGGCTGGCGACGAGTCGGCGCATGGCACGAGGCTCCGTGAGTTGACGTGCGCAGCCTAGCAATGCAGCGGGCGTGGGTGATTAAATTTTCATGACGAGCCGGATCGCGGTTCACAAGCTTCGGCGCGGCGGGCCAGATCGCGCTGCCGCTTCAATCGCGGGCGGCAATTTCGTCGATGTGGCGCAGCAGGTCGGCTGGGTCTTCATACACGCGGAAGGCGCCTGACTGCTGCAGTTCGGTGTGGCCGTAGCCGCCGCTGAGCACGCCCACGCCCAGTGCACGGGCACGCTGCGCGGCCAGCATGTCCCACACGCTGTCGCCGATCACCAGCGACTGGTGGATATCCACGCCGAGCCGCGTGGCGGCGGCCAGGAACAGGTCCGGGTCGGGTTTGGCGTGGCGTACCTGGTCACGGGTGACCACCGGTACCCTGGCCGGATCAACCCCGAGCGCGGCGAGGTTGGGCGCAGCGGTTTCCATCCGGCCGCTGGTGGCGATTGCCCACGGAATGTCCTGCGCGGTGAGGTAGGCCAGCAGTTCGCGTGCGCCCGGCAACGGTTGCACCGACCCTTTCGCGTGCTCGCGGTTGAATGCGTCGGCGTGCGATTGGCGCAGACGGTCGAGCCGCTCCGGCGTGATTTCCAGCGCGGTCTCGCGCAGCAGCATGTTGGCGAACAGGCCGCCGCTCATGCCGATCTTGCGATGGATGCGCCACACCGAGATATCCACGCCTTCGCGGTCCAGCGCCTCCTTCCATGCCAGCACGTGCTGGTAGACGCTGTCGATCAGGGTGCCGTCGAGGTCAAACAGGAAGGCCGTATCGCAGCGGGGCATGCGCATTCTCCGTGGGGCGGGCGTAGCGTGCAGTATCAACGACCGTCGGTGACGATAGCGCCAGTGCCGGCCGTGTGTTGCTCAGCCGCGGTTGAGCAAGGGACGCCCGGATTCCATCACCGCCAGCGCCGCCGCGCCGAGCAGGCCCGGCTCGGGGTTCATGATCGCCTGGGTCGGCACTTTTTCCATGATGTCGCGGAAGCGACCCTTGGCCTCGAAACGCTCGCGGAAGCGACCGCGTTCCAGCCACGGCAGCAGGATCGGGATCAGGCCGCCGGTGAGGTAGACGCCGTCCCAGGCACCCAGGGTCAACACCAGGTCGCCGGCCACGCTGCCGAAGATGCCGGCGAAGGTTTCCACCGTGCGCGTGCACAACGGGCAGCTGCCGTTCTTCGCGCGGGCGGTGATGTCTTCCGGTGTCAGCTCATCGGCTCTGGCGCCGACCATGTGGCAGATCGCGTCGTACAGGTTGACCAGGCCCTGGCCGCAGATCAGACGCTCGTTGGAGACGCGCCCGTACTTGTGGTTGAGGTAGTCGAGGATCGCGATGTCTTCGGGCGAGTGCGCGGCGAAGCCGGCGTGGCCGCCTTCGGTCTGCAGCACGCTGCAATGCCCGCCGCGCACCAGCAGCCCGCCCACGCCCAGGCCCGTGCCCGGCCCGACGATGGCAAAGGTCTGCTCGTCATGGGCGCCGATCACCGGCCGCGCCACCGCACCGACATCGACCAGATCATCGCCATGCAGCAGGGTCACGGCCATGCTCTGGGCGGCGAAATCGTTGACCAGATGCACGTATTCAAGGTCGAGCGCGCTGGCGGTCTGCCGCGCGGAAATCGCCCACGGGTTGTTGGTGACCTTCACCGTTTCGCCATCGTCAATACGCCCGGCGGCGGCAACGATGGCACGGCTGACCTGCAGGCCGGTATCGGCCAGATACTGCTTCGCGGTGGACACCAGTGAATCGTGCTCGGCCACGCGGTAGCGCCGGATGCTGTCGGTCAGCAGCGGCTGGCTGAGTGATGGGTCGGCGACTCCGAAACGGACATTGGTACCACCGAGATCGACAAGCAGGGTGGGGGCGCTGCGGGACTGGCTCATGAAACTTCCTGGGTCGTGGAACGCCAAGCGTGCCGCCGTCACGCCGGTTAGTCCAGTGTTTTGCCGACCGTACGCCGGGGAATGTGTGACTGCATTTGTTCGCCGCAAGCATCCCATTGGTGTCGTCGCGACCCGGCTGGCACTGCGCGGCGTAAAATGGCGCGGATTCCATCGACGAGTATCAGCCATGAGCTTTCCCGCCATCCGCAAGCGCCGCATGCGTCGCGATGCTTTTTCCCGCGCACTGATGCGCGAGCACACCTTGCTGGTCAGCGACCTGATCATGGTGGCCTTCGTGATCAACGGTGAGGGCCAGCGCGAAGCGGTGCCCTCGATGCCTGGTGTCGAGCGCCTGTCGATCGACCAGCTGGTGCAGCTCGGCGGCGAGTGCGTGCGGCTGGGCATTCCGGCGCTGGCCTTGTTCCCCTCGCCCGGCGCCACGGTGAAAACCGAAGATGCCGCCGAGGCGTGGAACCCCGATGCCCTGATGCAGCGCGCCACCCGCGCCCTGAAGGCGGCATACCCCGAGCTGGGCCTGATCGGCGACGTGGCGCTCGACCCCTACACCACCCACGGACAGGATGGCCTGATCGACGCGCACGGCTACGTGATGAACGAGCCCACGGTCGAGGCGCTGATCAAGATGTCGCTGGCCCAGGCCGACGCCGGCATGGATTTCGTGGCGCCCTCGGACATGATGGACGGCCGCATCGGTGCCATTCGCGATGCGCTGGAGGAGGCCGGTCACATCCACACCCGCATCCTCGCCTATTCGGCCAAGTATGCCTCGGCATTCTACGGCCCGTTCCGCGATGCGGTCGGCTCCTCGGCCAACCTCGGCAAGGGCAACAAGCACACCTACCAGATGGATGTCGCCAACTCCGACGAGGCGCTGCACGAAGTCGAACTCGACATCAACGAAGGCGCCGACGCGGTGATGGTCAAGCCGGGGTTGCCGTATCTCGACATCGTGCGCCGGGTGAAGGATACCTTCGGCGTGCCCACCTTCGTTTACCAGGTCAGTGGCGAGTACGCGATGCTCAAGGCGGCCTCGATGAATGGATGGCTGGATGAAAAGGCGGTGGTGCTGGAGTCGCTGACTTCGATGAAGCGGGCGGGCGCGGATGCGATTCTTACGTATTACGCGGTGGATGCGGCACGGTGGTTGCGCGGCGAATAGAGCGCTACCTGCACCTCGGCTGGTAGGAGCCCGCTGGCGGGCGATACTTTTGCTCGATTACAAAGCATCGCCCGCCAGCGGGCTCCTACGAATCGTGGGATGTGCGATCAATACGCGAATTCGCGAAACACGGGATCCACGCTGCCGTTCCACGCACCATGGAACAGCTCCAGCTTGCGTTCGGCCGGGGTCTGGTTGGCTTGCACGATTTCGAGCAGGGGTTCGAGGAAGATGCTTTCGTCGGCGCCGTTGTTGTTGAGGCGGGCGCGGCGCTTGAGGCCGTGGGCGGCGATCTTCAGCGCTTCCTCCGCCAGATCGCGTACGCTGCCGCCGCGGAACGGCAGTTTCAGCGCGTGCTTGGGTACGCCGTCGCGCAGTGCGTGGCGCTCGATGGGGCTGAAATCCTTGACCAGATCCCAGGCGGCATCCAGCGCTTCCTGGTCGTAGAGCAGGCCGACCCAGAACGCGGGCAGGGCGCATAGCCGGTTCCACGGGCCGCCGTCGGCACCGCGCATTTCCAGGTACTGCTTCAGGCGCACTTCGGGGAAGGCGGTGGTGAGGTGGTCGGCGAAGTCCTTCATGCTGGCCCGGGTACCGGGCAGCGCGGCGAGTTCGCCAGCCATGAACTTCTTGAAGTCCTGGCCGGCCAGGTCGAGATACTGACCGTTCTGCAGGCTGAAATACATCGGCACGTCGAGGATGTAGTCGACGTAGCGCTCGTAGCCGAAACCGTCGGCGAACACGAAGTCGAGCATGCCGGTGCGCTGCCGGTCGGTATCGGTCCAGATGTGTGAGCGATACGACAGATAGCCGTTGGGCTGGCCTTCGGTGAACGGCGAGTCGGCGAACAGCGCGGTGGCGATCGGCTGCAGCGCCAGGCTGGTGCGGAATTTCTTGATCATGTCCGCTTCGGACGAGAAATCCAGGTTCACCTGCACGGTGCAGGTGCGGGTCATCATGTCCAGCCCGAGCGAACCGACCTTGGGCATGTATTCGCGCATGATCTTGTAGCGGCCCTTGGGCATCCACGGCATCTCGTCGCGGCGCCACTTCGGCTGGAAACCCATGCCGAGGAAGCCGAGCCCGAGTTCGTCGGCGACCGAGCGCACGTCTTTCAGATGCGAGTTCACCTCGGCGCAGGTCTGGTGGATGGTTTCCAGCATCGCGCCGGACAGCTCCAGCTGACCGGCCGGCTCCAGTGTGATCGAGGCGCCCTCGCGCGACAGCGCGACCGGGTTGTCGCCCTCGCGGCTCACTTCCCAGCCGTAGCGGGTGGCCAGCGTTTCCAGCAGGACCTTGATGCCGCGATCGCCCTCAAACGTGGGCGGGCGCAGATCGTCGGTGCGAAAGCCGAATTTCTCGTGCTCGGTGCCGATGCGCCACGCCTCGATCGGCTTTTCGCCGGCGGCCAGGTAATCGGCCAGTTGCTGGCGGCCCGCAATCGGGGTGCTCTTGACGGCACTGGGTATGGACACGGGCAAGCCTCGATGAGTTAGCGCCTCACTATGGGGGTGTTGCATGACAACGAAAAGGGGGTGGGCGGAAATAATTGTACGTGGCGGTACAGGAGGGGCGCTTAGGTTCGGGTACGCGTGGCTCGCGATCTGGCGATGATCAGTGCGCAGATGCCATCGGCTGGGTAGATCCGTGGCTGCACGAGCGATGCAGGCCGTCACCTCGGCGAGAGGTGCCAGCGGTTGGCACGGAATGGCCCGTGCTCCCCACCTGCCCGCGACGTGCTGTCGACTGGCGGCGCGGGTGCGCAAAGGGAACTTGGGTGGCGGCATGCCGGTCAGATCTGCAGCATTGGTCGGCGTTGATCCAGGCGACGCTGTTGCCGCCCATCAGCAAAGGGAGTTCAGGGATGAGCCGCACAGTGCCACCAGAACGGATGCAGGCCGTGCTTCGCGGCGTGGCCTTGGGCGTGGTGGCGGCAGCGCATCTGCTTGGCCTGATGCTGGCGATGATGCCAGCCCATGACGAGCCGTGGTGGTCAGCCGATGCCGGCCCGCGCCACGAAGCGTTGCAACTTCAGCTGCTGCCGCCACCGCCGCCACAAGCGGTGACGTCGACTCCGGCCCCGATGCTGCCGCGACGTGCAATCGCCAGCAGCACGCGTCATCGATCGCCACCGCCACCGCAGGTGCCGGCGAATTCCGTCGCTATAGCTGCCACGCCGACGACGGCTCTGAATCTCTCGCTCCCTGCTCAGGCGGCCGGCTATGTCGCCGGCGGGGCGGATTTCCGCGGCCGCGTTGATCAGGTCAAACGCGCATCGCCGGTGGCGCGCCTGCCCGGATCGGCCGTGCCCTTGGTCAAGGGCTTGCCGTTTGCGGATCCCAGGACGCAAGGCATCGCCGGCGTCGTGCGGAGTTTGCAGGGCATCTTTGGTTTGCCGAACAAGCATTGCATTGACGTGGATGTGTGGCGAAACATGACGACGCAGGAGCGGCTCAAACATCACATATCGGCCAGCGACGTCGAGCAGGTGGCGCAGGAAAACGGCTGCTTGTGGCCGCGCGGCGCCCGCCCGTAGCGGGGCGGCGTTGCTGTCGTAGCGGCGGGCGAAAACGAAGAGGCCGGCTACAAGCCGGCCTGTTCGTGTCACGTACTGCGACGATCAGCGCTTCATGGAATTGAAGAACTCGTCGTTGGACTTGGTGTTCTTCATCTTGTCGAGCATGAACTCGATGGCGCTCAGTTCATCCATCGGGTGCAGCAGTTTGCGCAGGATCCAGATCTTGGCCAGCAGGTCGGGGTCGATCAGCAGGTCTTCGCGGCGGGTGCCGGAGCGGTTGATGTCGATCGCCGGGTAGACGCGCTTCTCGGAGATGCGGCGGCTCAGG
The DNA here is from genome assembly GCA_038215995.1 of Lysobacterales bacterium. Classification (GTDB taxonomy): domain Bacteria; phylum Pseudomonadota; class Gammaproteobacteria; order Xanthomonadales; family Rhodanobacteraceae; genus Rhodanobacter. The sequence goes on along the minus strand of JBBQQL010000067.1, from coordinate 246 downwards.
TGCACTTCCATGTTGCCGGTGCCCTTGAACTCCTCGTAGATCACCTCGTCCATCTTGCTGCCGGTTTCGGTCAGCGCGGTGGCGATGATGGTGAGGCTGCCGCCTTCCTCGACGTTGCGGGCCGCGCCGAAGAAACGCTTCGGGCGCTGCAGCGCGTTTGCATCCACGCCGCCGGTCAGCACCTTGCCCGAGCTCGGGATCACGGTGTTGTAGGCGCGCGCCAGACGGGTGATCGAGTCGAGCAGG
>JBBQQL010000066.1:0-20922 GCA_038215995.1 Lysobacterales bacterium | reverse complement strand
CCGCGCAGGACGTGGCCCACTTCGAAAAACACACCGGCACCTGGGAGCCGAAGGCCAAGGGCGCAACTGCATGAATACCATCGCCATTGATACGGACCATTCCGAACCGCGCGACTTCCTGTGCCTCGAGGAAGCGCATCCGCACAACGGAACCCTGCTCGGGTTCTGGCTCTACCTGATGAGTGACTGCTTCATCTTTGCCGCTCTGTTTGCCTGCATCGCGGTGTTCGGTACCAGCTACGCCGGTGGCCCCAGCGCTCGCGACGTATTCGACCTGCCCGGTCTGGCCGTGAATACGGCTCTGCTGCTGATCTCATCGGTCACGTTCGGCTTTGCCATGCTGGAAATGGCGCGTGAGCGCAAGCGCGCCATGCTCGGCTGGCTGGCGGTTTCCGGCGTGCTGGCGGCGTGCTTCGTGGGCCTGGAAATCCACGAATTCGTGACGATGATCGGCGAGGGCGCGGGCCCGGGGCGCAGCGCGTTCCTGTCCGCGTTTTTCACCCTGGTCGGCACCCACGGCCTGCATGTCACGGTCGGTGTGCTGTGGCTGATCGTGCTGATGGTCCAGTTGGGCAAGCACGGCCTTACCGAGGCCAACCGGCGGCGCCTGATGTGCCTGAGCATGTTCTGGCATTTCCTCGACCTCGTTTGGGTCGGCGTCTTCAGCTATGTCTATCTGGTGGGAGTGCTTCGATGAGTCATCCGTCCGAATCCGCGCTTGCGCACGGCACGCCACATCAGGGCGAGCACCATGACGAGCACGTCAACCACGGCAGCCTGCGCAGCTACCTGACGGGCTTCACGCTGGCCGCCGTCCTCACCATCATCCCGTTCTGGCTGGTGATGGGCCACGTGCTCTCCAGCACCCTGATCACCACCCTGATCGTGCTCGGCCTGGCCGCCACGCAGATCGTGGTCCACGTGATCTATTTCCTGCATCTGGACACCAAGTCCGAGAAAGGCTGGAACATGCTGGCCTTCATCTTCACCATGGTGCTGGTGGTGATCGTGCTGGGCGCCTCGGTGTGGGTCATGTACAACGAGAACGCGAACATGATGCCGATGTCGCCGCAATACATGAATCACCAGCAAGGCTCATGAGCCGGGCTGCGCGTTACGATCCGGCGCCAGGCCGGACGCGGCGCAGCCCCTTGGCGCTGGCCGCCTGGATTGTTCTGGCGGCCGCGCTTTTCAGTGGCTTCGTCCTGCTGGGCAACTGGCAGGTGCGGCGGCTGCACTGGAAACTCGATCTCATCCATGACGTGGCCACACGCGTCCATGCGCCTGCGGTGGCAGCCCCTGGCCCGACCCAGTGGCCGCAGATCGCCAGCGGGCAGTTGCAGTATCTTCATGTCACCCTGCATGGCCGCTTCCTCGACGGCGCGCAGACCCTCGTGCACGGCGCCAGCGAAGATGGCTACGGCTTCTGGGTAATCGCCCCGCTACGCACGGATAGCGGTTTTATCGTGCTGGTCAATCGCGGCTACATCCCGGGCACCCTGCCCGGCACCGCGGCCTACGCCCAGGCCGCGCCGCCGGCCGGTGACGTCCGGCTGACCGGCCTGCTGCGCTTTTCCGAGCCGGCGGGCGGCTTCCTGCGCCCCAATCAGCCTGCGAAGAAGCTGTGGTACTCGCGCGATGTGGCGGCGATTGCTGCGGCGCGTGGCCTGGCCTCGTCCCAGGTGGCGCCCTACTTCGTCGACGCCGATGCCGGGTCCGCCGACAGCAATGCATGGCCGCGTGCCGGCCTGACTGTCATCCAGTTCCCCAACAACCACCTCGGCTACCTGATCACCTGGTATCTGATGGCGCTGATGGTGGCCGCGGCAGCCCTGTACATGGGCCGCGAGGAGTATCGCCTGCGTCGGCGCATCCGCAGCGAACCAGGCCACGGCCCCAAACCAGGCTGAGCCGCGGTCATGCATCCGGGGCCGCGGGCGCGCAGGCTAGGGCGACGAAGACGCTTTCCCGGCAGACGCTTTCGCCGCATACGCGCCGAGAAACACCTCGATCTCGGCAGCAGGCAAAGGCTTGCTGAAGTAGTAGCCCTGAGCCTCGTTGCAGCCCTGCTCACGCAGGAAATCAAGCTGTTCGACCGTCTCCACCCCTTCGGCAATGGTCTGCAGGCCAAGGCTGCGGGACATGCTGGTGATCGCTGCCACGATCGCCCGATCCTCGCTGTCGCTGCCGATATCGTCGATGAAGGATTTATCGATCTTGAGCTTGTACACCCTGAATTTCTTCAGGTAGTTCAGCGACGAATAGCCGGTGCCGAAATCATCGATCGACATGCGGATACCGCGTTCGTGCAACGCATTCATCACCGCGATGGCACCCTGCGGATCGTGCATCGCCACGCTCTCGGTCAGCTCCAGCTCAAGCAGAGCCGGCGGCAGCTCCGCTTCGCCCAGGATACTGCTCACCAGATTGGGCAGGCTGCGGTGACGGAACTGCACCGCGGAAAGGTTCACCGCCATGACCATCGGCGCAAAGCCCTGCCCCAGCCATCGCTTGAGCTGCTGCACGGCGGTTCGCATCACCCACTCGCCGATCGGCAGGATCAGGCCACAGTCCTCGGCCACCGGAATGAATTCCACCGGGGAAATCGCACCGAGTTCGGGGTGATCCCAGCGCAGCAGGGCTTCCAGCCCGATGACGCGGCCATCGCCGATGGAAAACTGCGGCTGGTAGTGCAGTAGAAACTGTCCCTGCTCCAGCGCGCGATGCATCGCATTGACAAGCTGCATCTGGCGCGTCGCGCTCCTCTGCATCTCGGCGGTAAAGAAGCGGTAGCCATTGCGCCCCTCGCCCTTGGCCCGGTACATCGCCGTGTCGGCGCTTCTGGATAGCGCATCCAGGCTCTCGCCGTCGTTCGGATAGATGGCGATGCCGATCGAGGCGGTGACGATCAGCGCGTATTGCTCGACCTGATAGGGCTGGGAAATCACATCAAGCAGCTTGTCCACGATGCTCGCCGCGCCCTGGGCATCGGTGTCCGGCAGCACCAGGATGAACTCGTCGCCGCCCAGCCGCGAGGCCGTATCCGACTCGCGCAACACCGTCTTCAGACGGGCGCCCACTTCGATCAAAAAGGCATCCCCCACGCTGTGCCCCAACGTGTCGTTGATGTCCTTGAACCGATCCAGGTCGATGAACATCACCGCCAGCTGGCCATTGGAGCGTTTGGCCAGGCTGATCGCGTACTGCAGGTGATCGGCCAGCAGGTTGCGATTCGGCAGTCCGGTGAGCGCGTCGAAATTGGCCAGGTACTGGATTCGCTCCTCGGAGTATTTGCGCTCGGTGATATCCCGACTGATGCCCAGCAGGGAAACGATCTCGCCCTCGGCATCGCGCATCGGCGCCGCATGCGTTTCGAGCCAGCGGCGCGTGCCCTTGCGTCCCACGATCTCGAATTCGAGCATGGCGCTCTCGCCCGCCATCACGCGCTGGTGAAGCTCCATGAATGGCTCGCGATGTTCGGGCAACAGGAATGACTGCAGGCTTCGCTTGCTCGCCTCGTCGATCGAGTCCACTTCGAGCATGGCCAGGCCTGCTGCATTCATGTCGAGCAACTCGCCGGCACGACCGACCACTTTCACGCACTCCGGCTCGGTCTCGATGATGGTGCGCAAGCGCAACTCGCTCATGCGCAGCTTTTCGTCGCCGAGCTTGCGATCGGCTTCACTGGCAAAGCGATCCAGCGCAAAGCTGATGTCCATCGCCATCTCGATCAGCAGGTCCTGTGACTGCTCGTCGAAGGCGCCGCACACATCCGAGTAGACCACCAGCACACCCACCGGCACCTCTTTTTGATGCAGCGGCAGCGACGCCACCGCGTTCCAGCCATGCGCAATCGCGCTTTCGCGCCAGGGAAGTGCCGAGGAATCGTGCTGGAAATCCTGCGACCAGTGTGGGCGGTTTTCTCGTATGGACGTGCCTACCGGCCCATGGCTGCGTGGGTCATTCAAGTGCAAGGGGATCTCAAAGGAGTCCAGATAGTCCCCACGCGCGCCAAACGAGGCGGCAGGACGAATGACGCCCGTCCTCGCGTCGACCCTACCGATCCAAGCCATCCGCATACCGCCAAACTCAACCGCGTCACGGCAGATCTGAGGAAACAACTCGGCCTCGGTGGTACAACGCACGATTGCCTGATTGCACTGGCTGAGCGCCGCGTACAGTCGGGTCATGCGCTGCAGCGCCTCTTCCGCCTGCTTGCGCATGGTGATGTCGACCATGGTGCCAAGCAGGACATCGGCATCCTTGTCCGCATCGCGATTCAACTCGGCCTGCGCATGCACCCAGACCACACCTCCGTCGGGGCGGACAATGCGATGGTTCACGTCGTACTTGCCCAGACCCAGGATAGCCCGCTCCAGGCCGTTCCTGACCAGCTCCAGATCATCCGCATGAACCACCCGGGCAATCAGGTCGGAATCCACGAATTCCGTCTCGCGAACGAGCCCGCAGATTCGATAGACCTCGTCCGAACAGTAGATGGCGTCGGTCTTCAGGTTCCACTCCATGAAACCAAGATGGGCCACCTGTTGCGCCTTGACCAGTCGCTCATCCTTCTCTTTCAGTGCAGCCGCTTCCCGCTGCCGGCTGATCGCGATGGAAGCGAGGTGCACCGCCGACTCCATCAGCCGCAGATGCTCCGGCCCGGGCAGGGCCGGGTTCCGGTAATACATCGCAAACGTTCCCAGCACGCGATCATTGCGGTCCATGATCGGCTGTGACCACGCGGCGACCAGGCCAAAGGGCATCGCCACCGCGCGGTAACTCTCCCACAAGGGGTCGGTCCGCAGGTCGTGCACGTACACCGCCTCACGACGAAATGCGGCCGTGCCGCAGGAGCCCGCGACCGGCCCGATCAGTTGCCCGTCAATTGCCGCCACCAATTCAGCCGGCAGGCTCGGCGCCGCCGCGTGACGCACATGCATGCCGTCATCGTCGAGCAACAATACCGACCCGAGCATGCCTTGCGACTGGCCCTCGATGGCACGTATCAGGGTGGTCAGGATCAAGGGCAAGCCGGTGCCAGCCACGATCATCTCGAGTATCTGCTTCTGGCCAGCAATCCACGTTTCCGCCAGCTTGCGTGCCGTGACGTCATTGGCAATGCCGAGAAGCTGGCTCACCCGGCCGGTGGCATCCCGTGCAAACGGCGTCTCACGGCTGATCAGCCAGCGCCACACGCCATGGCTATCACGCAGGCGGTATTCGAGCTTTCGCGTCTCGCCGTCGTCGGCTATGCGCCATGCTTGATGTTGGGCGACGATGGCAGGCAGGTCATCCGGGTGAAACAATTTCAGTACGTCGCTACCCATGGCCTCGATCTGGGAAGGCGAATAGCCAAAAGCATTGGAGAAGTGCCGGTTGACATAGACATTGCGACCCTCCTCCAGGTCAAAAACATAGACCGCGCCTGGCTCGGTATCCAGGATGCGCTGGAGAAAATGCTCCTTTTCCTGCAATGCCATCTGGCTCAGCTTGCGATCGCTGATATCGCGCACGCTGGCAAGAATCACCCGCCTGCCCTGAAACGTGATCGGTTGCGAATGAATTTCGACCGATAACCGGGTGCCATCACGGCACTGGTGGCTCGACTCGAAAATCGTCGTCGACGCGAGCAGGTCATTGAGCCGCGCCGGCAACTCGTCGCGGCGCTCCGGTGTAGCAAGCACGGCTACGTCGAGGTGCCTCAATTCCTCTTTGCTGTAACCGTAGCGCGTCACGGCTGCCTGGTTTGCACTGAGAATGCGACCGTCCGGATCGAGAACAAAAATTGCATCAAGACTCGCATCGAGGATCGCCTGAAATTCAGCGCCCGCCAAGCCTGGTGCAATCTTTTCCATTTGGTCTCCTCGTACTCCGTCCAACACCTTTTCGGGCGAATGCAATACCCGTTCAGTCAGCCTTCGCGTGCCGCTCGCCAACCGCCTGCGTTCAATGTGTGAGGAGCAACGTGCCCGCGCCCTGTTCTTTCAGCCCCTCGGCAAGCCTGCCATGGCTGGCGCGAGAGGGCTGCAGACCAGTATGCGCCGACCAGCAGGCCCGATGTCCACGCTAGCAGCACACTGGCGTGGGTGTCATCAGCGGCCTGCAGGCCATGAAAAGCATGTCGGCAGGGTTTGGGCAAGCTGAAGGCTGGGGGAATCTTGCTGCGCTCGTGCTGCCCTACTGCCGCTGCCGCCGCCGATTGCACCGGGTCACCGGAGCGCCTAGGCTCGGGCTTCCACCCAGGGGAAGCTCGATCATGCGTCCATTCCGCGTACCCACGCTGCCTGCCGTCGTTGCCGTTGTCCTGCTCGCCGGTTGCTCACCACAGGCATCGGCTCCGGCGCCGCCGACACCGGCTGCCTCCACAACCACGGCCAAGGTCGTGGCCACCGACAGTGACGCCGCGCTGGCCTCGGCGGTCGACCGTTTCATCGACGGCTATTTCAAGCGCAATCCGGTGTTTGCCGCCAACGCCGGCAAGCACGAGTTCGACGGCAAGCTGCCCGACTTCAGTGCGGCCGGTCTGCAGGCCACGGCCAACTGGCTGCACGCGCAACGCGACACTGTCGCGGCCTTCGCCGATGACCAGCTCGATACGCAGGGCCGCTTCCAGCGCGACTACGTGCTGGCGGTGATAGACGGTCAGCTGTTCTGGCTGCAGGATTCCGGCGCGCCGTACAGCAATCCCGCATTTTATGCCGGTGATCTGTCGCCGAGCATGTACCTGACCCGGCCATACGCGCCGCTGGCCCAGCGCATGGCCGCCTTCGTCAGCTACGAGGAAGCGCTGCCCAGGGCACTGGCGCAGATCAAGGGCAACCTCAAACTGCCGCTGCCGGCGTCCTACATCGACATGGGCGTCAACTCGTTCGGCGGCTTCGCCAGCTTTTTCAGGAACGACGTCCCCGGCATCTTCGCCAAAGTGAAGGACGACGACCTGCAGGCGCGCTTCAAGACCAGCAATGCCGCCGCGATCAAGGCCGCGCAAGATCTGGCTGACTGGATGAAGGCGCAGAAGCCGCACGCCACGCAGGACTTCGCGCTGGGCGCGGAGAAGTTTTCGAAAATGCTGCAGGCGACTGAACGGGTCGACCTGCCACTGGATCAGCTCAAGGCAATCGGCGAGTCCGATCTGAAACGCAATCTCGCGGCATTGAAAACCGCCTGCCATCAGTTCGCACCAGGCAAATCGCTGAGCGAATGCGTCGACAAGGAGAACGCGGACAAGCCCGCCGGCGGCGCCGTCGAAGGCGCGCGCAAGCAACTCGCCAGCCTGCGCCAGTTCATCGTCGACAAGGATCTGGTCAGCATTCCCGGCACCGAACAGGCCACGGCCGAAGAGGCCCCGCCATTCAATCGCTGGAACTTCGCCTATATCGAGATTCCCGGCCCGTATGAGGACAATCTGCCCTCGGTGTACTACATCGCCCCACCCGATCCGAGTTGGAGCAAGGCTGACCAGGCGGCCTACGTGCCGGGCAAGGCCGCGCTGCTGTTTGTCTCCGCGCATGAGGTCTGGCCGGGTCATTTCCTGCAGTTCCTGCACGCCAACCGCGCGCACTGGAAGTTCGGCCAGTTGTTCGTCGGTTACGCGTTCGCCGAAGGCTGGGCGCACTACACCGAGGAGATGATGTACGACGCCGGTCTGGACGGTGCCACACCGGAAGTGCACATCGGCCAGCTCACCAATGCCCTGCTCCGCGACGTACGCTACCTCTCCGCCATCGGCCTGCACACCGGCGGCATGAGCATCGCCCAGTCCGAGCAGATGTTTCGAGAAAAAGCCTTCCAGGATCCCGGCAACGCGCGCCAGCAGGCTGCCCGCGGCACCTATGATCCGGCCTACCTCAACTACACCATGGGCAAGCTGATGATCATGCAACTGCGCCAGGACTGGATCGCCGCGCATCCGGGCCCGAACGCGCTGAAGGCGTTTCACGATCAGTTCCTCAGCAACGGCGGCCCGCCGATCCCGCTGGTGCGGCAGCAAATGCTGGGTGGGAAAGTGGAGGCGAAATTGTGGACGGTGGGTGTCGCGGCCGATGCTGGCGCCGCTGCAACGGCGGCGGCGAAGTAGCCAGGGGTTCAGACATCCGCATGCAACGTGCATGCGGATGCCGCCTCGCGGGACAAGCGATGGAAACACCTGGCTGGCGTAACCGTTTGGCTAGCCCCGCAGCGTTCACAGGGTCCATGGCCACTTTTCCGGATGCGGTTGGTATCAATCACATGCAGACGATCCCGCCGACTTCCGGCAACAGTGCCAGCAGGACCGACGCAGAGCTGACTCTTCAAGGTCGCCGGATGTGGAAAAGTGCCGTATTTCTGCACCTGGCAGCCGCCAGCACCAGGTGGCTTGCGAGCAAGGTGCTGATCCCCAGGCAGTCCGGGCGCAGCATCCTCTTCACTGCCCCCCTTGCATGCCCAGGCCAAGAAACGCAGGCCGGGCCATCAAGCGCCGGTTTGCAAAGTCGCTGCAGGCATGAGGGCGAAGCTCGGGAGCCACTCAAAGCGTGACTTGGCAACGAGAGGCGGATGGCAAAGAATAGTGTCGGGCAAATGGCACTGACTCCGATAGCTCCGACCCAGGTAGCTGTCGATCAGCGTTCGGAAAGTTGACAATTTTCCGCCTGAGCATGGCGCTCAGAGGTTCAAGTTTGAGAGGCATCTCATGAACAATGAGCTTCCCGATATCATTGCCGGACACCTTCAGGTGCTGTTCTGCGGGATCAACCCGGGATTGATGGCAGCCGCGACGGGGCACCATTTTGCTGGAAGAAGCAATCGATTCTGGCGCGCGATACATCTCGCAGGCTTCACGCCCCAGGAAATTCGGCCTGAGAAAGACCATACGATCATCGAGTACGGATGCGGGCTGACGACCTTGGCAAGACGGCCAACGGCACGGGCAGACGAGCTGTCGACGGAGGAATTCACCTCCGCGGCTGTTCGGTTTGAACAGAAGATCGCACGTCATGAGCCACGCTTTGTTGCCTTTCTCGGCAAGGCGGCCTACGCCGCTCTTGCCGGTCGACGAGACCTTGCCTGGGGATTGCAACCGACCCTCATGCAAGGGGCTGCCATTTGGGTTCTGCCCAACCCCAGCGGAAGAAATCGCGCATTCGCTCTCGATCGTCTGGTCGACGCCTACCGTCAACTTTATCTGGCGATGGTTGCTGTATCCAATGAGGTGGCTTCATCACACCCGTGACCGGATAAAGCCACGAAAAAATACACCGCTACCCATTCGATCCACGGCCGGTACCGATCCACACGCAGAACCTTTCAGAAATTGTCCCTGATGCGCCTTTTCGTCCCATGTCCTCCACTATCGAAGCAAAGACTGCTTCGCAGTAGACGCCGCAGCAAGCAGCCGTATCGTTGCATCGCGTTCGGCATTCGGACCCGGACGAATGGCGGCTACCGATGCCTCGGCCTCGGCACGAAGTCGACCGGCCGCAGCGCGGTCACCGAGCGAGGCATCGACACTGGCAAGGTCGGCTTCGGCATGCGCCACCAGGGCGTTTGACGCCGGTGCCATCGCGACGGCCGCCGCGAGGCCACTTTCGAGTTGCACCCTGGCTTCATCGCTGCGACCAAGCGACTGCAGGATTTCTCCAAGCAGGAGGCGCATCCTGATCGCCTTGTCGGAAGCTTGATCGGTCAGTGCGACGTACATCGCGACGGCCTGTTCGGCGACTGGGGCGGCGCGCTGCCCGTCGCCGCTAGCCACCATGAGTTTCGCTTCAACCGCCAGTGCAAAGGCAACATCCGGATGTGCCTGATGATGACGTCCGCGTGCCCCCGCAAGGGCATGGTCGGCAATCACTCCGGCTTCGTCGAGATGCCCGCGCGCCATCAGCACCTCGGCCAGACTCGCATGGTCATAACTGCTGCCGTTATCGTCGTAATCAGCACCGAGCAGGCGCTGCTTGCGCTGGATGGCGTCACGAATATCCGCCTCGGCTTCAGCGTATTCGCCTTGCCTGAAACGGATCCGTGCCCGGTTGCCGATACTCACTGCCTCGCTGACGCCTCCCTCCGGCGCCAGTGCCTGATCGATGGCAATGGACTTCGCGTAGAGCGCATCGGCCTGGTCGAGCTTGCCCTCAAGCGCCAACACATTCCCGAGGTCATTGAGATGCCACGACAAGTGGCTATTCGGTCGTGCATCCGCCCTGGCATCGATGTCGAGCGCACCGTGCATGAGCTGCTCGCTCTCCGCGTAGCGGCCTTGGGGCAGCAGCGCCCAGGTGAGCATCGTCATAATGTCGGCGACTTCGGGATGCTCGGCGCCAAGCCGGCGACGCTTGCGCGCCAGCGCTTCGCGCAACAGTGGCTCCGCCCGGAGGGGATGGCCAGCATCAACCATGATCCAGCCCAGGTTGGTCACCGCCTCGGTCAGCGCCTCGCTGTCATCGGGCAATACCTTGCGCGCCAATGCCAGCGCCTTGCTGCCGGCGTCGATCGCCTGGGCCGAGTCACCGCAGCGCTCGTCGAGGCCAGCAAGCCACGCCAGCGCATCTACCTCTTCCGGCGAATTCCGGTTCGGGCCCGCTTCGAATGCATCGAGCGCCGCGCGCAAACGTCGGCGTGCATCCTGGGCATGGCCCTGCGCATCGGACTCCTTCGCAATCAGGTATTCGACATGCAAGGTGCGCCTGTCGGTCACGCCGAACTGTGTCATGGCCAGCGTCGCCGCCTCGTCGAGCGGTTGCTGCGCGCGATCCGGGTGACCGCTGCGTTCTTCCAGATCACCGATCAGCGCGAGCACCTCGACGCGCAGAGCTGGCTGAGTCGCAAAGTCACGGTCGGCTCGTTTGCGCCCGCGCGCGAGCAACTGCTCGGACGCCTGGCTTGCTCCGATGCCACTCGAATCGCTGTCGAACAGGCCTTCGACGAACAACTTGAGCGCATCCGCGCGGTGGGCCTCGGCTTCCGCGCTGAGTGCCTGCACGTGCGCCTGCCGGGCGGCGCGACGTGCGGACTCTGCCTCGTGCAGTGCCACGACCGTCGCACCGGCAAGGACCACCGCGAACGAGACACCCAGCGACACCGCCAACGCATGTCGCCTGGCGAACGTGATGGCGCGGTACACCAGCGTATCCGGCCGTGCCTGCAGCGGCTTGCCCTCGAGATGGCGCAAGATGTCGTCGCGCAACGCCGCCACGCTCGCATACCGCTCAGCCGGATCATGGCGAGTCGCCTGTTGCACGATCGCATGGAGATCCGCCCCCAGTTCCCGTCGCAGCAAGCCGTCCTCGAACGCGGGCGCATTCGCACCGCAGCGCTGCTCGATCCGGCTTGGTGGCCGACCGCAAAGGAACTCGGCCAGCAGTACACCGAGCGAATACACATCGATGGCGGTTGTCGCCACGGCACCGGCGAACTGCTCCGGTGCCGCATACGCGCGGGTCAGGCGACGCGCCTCGGCGCTGGTCGGCTCAGCTTCGCCGGTCAGCAATTTGGCGATGCCAAAATCGACAAGCTTGACGCAGCCATCGGTGCCCACGAGAACATTGTTCGGTTTCAGGTCGCGGTGCACGATCAGGCTGCGATGCGCATGATCGACCGCCGCCAATACGTCGATGAACAGCCTCAGGCGTGCCTGTGTCTCCAGCCGTCGCCGAGCGCCATACGTCACCAGATCGTCGCCATCGATGAATTCAAGCGCCAGGTACGGTGTGCCGTTGGACGAAAATCCGGCATCGAGCAGTTGTGCAATATGCGGATGCTGCAATCTCGCGAGGATACGTTGCTCGCCCAGGAAGCGTCGGCGCTCATCGGCGTCATGAACATCCAGGCGCAACAACTTCAGCGCCACGGCCTGCGGACCACCGGGTAGCTCGCGCTCGGCCTCGAAGACGTTGGCCATGCCACCCGCCCCGACGAACCGATGCACGCGATAGCCCGCAATGATCGGCAACGTACCTGGCTGGCTGTCCGCAAATGCCGGCAACCATTGCTGCATGCCACGCTCGAGCACGTCGACACCCGGCGTATTGTCCAATGCCTGGGCAATCAGCGCGCGCAGCGTCGGGTCCGTGCAGTGCCGGCGCAGCCAGTCCGCCCGCCTTGCCGCGGGCACCTCGAACAACTGGTCAATCAGTGGTTCGATCTCGTGCCATCGCTGGGTAAAGTTGACGCTCATGGGTGGCGCAGGTATCCGTTGTGACCTGTCTGTATAGCGTAATCAGACCGCGTAGACCGACATCACCTCAGCCGGGCGGCAGCAGACAGGCGGACATGAAGGTACGGGCCTTGAGCCAGTCACGCTCGACCGTGCGCGCAGTGACACCGATCACCGCAGCAATATCCAGGCTGGACAAGTCGGCAAACAGCCGCAGTTCGGCGACCTGGGCCAGACGCGGATCCAGCGCGGCCAGCCGGCGCAGTGCCTCGTCGATCGCCAGCACATCGATGATGTCCGACTTCACGACGTCCACGCTCATCTCGGGGGCCTGGCGCTTCTGCGCGTGCCTGCGCCGTGCGTGGTCAATCAGGATATGGCGCATCACCCGGCTCATGTATGCATACAGATGCGCGCGATCAGCGAACCGCATGCCGCTCTGATCGGCCAGTTTCATATAGGCCTCGTGCACCAGCGCCGTCGTTTCGAGCGTATGTGCTGATTCACGCATCCGCTGGCGCCGCGCCAGATGACGAAGCATGTCGTAAATCTTCGGAATCAGCGCATCGATGGCTGCCGGGTCACCGCCGCCGAGAATTTCGGTGATCTGAAGTTCCGTATTCATGCACAAAGCGAGGCTGGCGCAGAAAAGGGGCGCCGACGTGACATGCGTGGCAACGACGATGTCGGTAAACCCATCCCGTTTGCGCTGTAAAGGGGGATGGCGCGATTCGGGACGATCGCACGCCATCGCCTTGCCATCGTTCGTCTCGGCCAAACAAGGATTGAAATCATGTCAAATCATCACCCGTCACATGGTCGAATCACAAGGGCAGCCAGGCTGCTCGCGCTGACGTTGACGCTTTCCGCCAGCACCGTGGCCACCGCCGCCACAGTCAACGCCACGGTGACCTACACTTACCAGACACGCGACTATCCCGGTGCCTCGGAGACGATTCTCTGGGGGATCAACGATTTTGGAGAACTCAGCGGTCAATACCGTATCGCCGGAGGTACCGCGCACGCCCTGGTCTATCGCCACGGCCGGTTCGAGCCCCTAGCCCCGAATGACCTGGGCACTTACTTCAGCGCCTCCGGCGGCCCCACCGACTTCGGCGCAACGTTCGGAGGCTATGCCGATGCCACGGGAACACAACACGGCTTTCTGATCGTTGGACATCACTTCAAGACCATCGATCTTCCGCGTCACCTCAACACCAATATCGACAGCATGAACCTGTTCGGCGCGATGGCTGGCGTGTATTGGGACGCCGATGGTGCGTTTCACGGCTTCCTGCGGCAAGGCTACGGCCACTTCACCTTGTTCGACGTGGACGGCGCACGTGAAACCTACCCGTTGGGCATCAGCAACAGCGGCGAAATTGTCGGTTATACGGATACCAACCCCGCGCAGACCCATGGTTTCAGGCGCAGCGCCGACGGAAAGATCACCACGATGGACGTCCCCGGTGCGCTCAGCACCGTCACCTTCGCGATAAATGAGCGCGACCAGATCGCCGGTTACTACGCGGCCGCGTCCGGGGCGGTCAAAGGCTTCGTGCGGACCGGCGAGCAGTTCCAGGATGTCATCATGCCCGGAGCAACCGCCACGATTGCCACATCGATCAACAACCTCGGCGTCGTTTCCGGCGAATACTTCGACGCGGCTGGCCAGCGTCACGGCTTCATTGCCACACCTGTCCGGGCGCCGCATCATCAATAAGAGTAGAGGCTCCGCAGGGACGCGGAGCCGCGGTGCCGGGGTGAAGGTCGAGCGTTTCGTGGCTGGCCGTGGACGACTGGTGTCAGAAACAACGGGAGCGTCCGTTCGCGGAAAGCGAGTCGTCCTCAATACCTGCAGTGATTGTTCCTGATACCTGTATTCGGATCGACGACCCACAGCGATCCATCGGCAGAACATTCCAAAATTTGTCCGTGACACCGTTTATCGATCGCGCCGGAAGGGATGCGCAACGTGCGCGACGTCGTTCGGCAAGCCACTTCAACCGATGACACCGGTTGCCGTTCAGGTCGCAAATCGTTTGCGCGGCAGATGAATGGCAGCGCGTGTCACTCACGCTGCCATGCCGCGGCGTACACGCCCACAGGCACATGGTGACGATGGGCTCAATCCGCAGAGAGCCCGCGGAGCCGCCCCATGATTTACCCACTCGACCCCGAAGAACGCTACATGCTGAGCCAGCTCTGTGAAGGACCGTGGGTCTGGAATCCGAACTACGACCCCGAGGTCAGCTTGCGATTGGAGCAGCTAGGCCTTGCCCAGCTTTCGCTGCTGGGGCAGTTGTGCCCGACACCGGCCGGTCGGCTGATGGCGGCATTGATGTGATTCTGGCCTTTGCGCTGCATGGACGCAGCGAGGTTCGGAAACAGGCCAAAGTCGCCTATTCAGGTCGCCGACCGCGAACAACAGCAGCCTGGGCTGTCACATGCCCGTCAATGCGGGTGGCGGTGATGGATGTCCGGATAATGTGGATGGCTGTGCTGCAGTGGCGCATGCACGTGCGGGTGGCTGTGCGGTTCTTCGCCGCCCCATGGAAATTCGTGGGCATGCTGGTGGTGTTCGTCGTGGCGATGCCGATGGTTATGTGCCAGCTCGTCATGCGTGTGCTCATGTTCGTGCCGTTCACTGACGTGCAGCCATACGCCCACTGCCATCAGCGCGCCAGCCACCCAGAAGCGGATATCAGGGTGCTCGGACAAGACCAGGATCGCAACCAGTGCGCCGATGAACGGCGCCACCGAGAAATAGGCGCCTGTTCGGGCGGTACCCAGCCCGCGCAGGGCCAGCACGAACAGCACCAGGCTCACACCGTAGCCGACAAAACCGAGCAATCCGGTGGCCAGCAAAGGCAGTGGCGCCGGGATGCGAAAGCCCATCACCAGCGCAAGCGCAAGCGTGATGGCTCCCGCCACACCGCCCTTGATCGCGGCGATCTGCACCGGATCACCTGATGACACCGGGCGGGTGAGATTGTTGTCGATCGCCCAGCATAAGCAGGCGCCCGCGATCGCCAATGATCCCCATGGGAGCTTGCCGCTGACGGCGCCATGCCATGACAGAAGCACACTGCCCGCGATGATGGCCAACATGCCGAGAAAGACGCGGCGGTCCACGTTCTCCCGGAACACCACCCAGGCGATGCCGGCAGTCAGCACGCCTTCCAGGTTGAGCAACAGCGACGCGCTCGAGGCCGGAGTAAGCGCCAGTCCCAGCATCAGCAGGATCGGTCCGAACACACCACCCACGACGACCGCACCGCCAAGCCACGGCAGATCAGCGCGCGCCAGCGGAGCCTCGCTGGGCGCCCGACCGCGCAACTTGCGCAGCAGCAGCCATAACGACAAGCCAATACCCGAGCCGACATAGAGCAGCCCGGCCAGCAGCACGGGCGCCATCGAGCCCAGCAGCAACTTGGCCAGCGGCGTACTCAGCCCAAACAGGGCCGCTGCCGTGAGCGCATGGAGGATGGCGCGAGAATGAGCGTGGCTTGAGAGATTCATGGCCCGATGATAGTCGCTATGGAGCCATCGCCTACGATCGCGCGTCGGCAGCCACCGACGATTTGGACGGCTATTCGTGTAAAAGGGAGCCGACCATGGGGCGATGAGCACCCGCGATACAGGCGCGGGCAGCTTTTGAAAAATCAGTCCGGAAGAGATGCACGCTCAGTTACCCCTATTTTTGAGCACGTCTCCTTCACACCGACATATCGGTTTCGCCGACGATCAAGTTCCGCACCGGGTTTCGACGCTCTCACCGGAAATCCAAGCGGCCTGACGGGCACGGCGGATTGAGCGCGATTCAGTCTCACCATTCCTTTTCGCCTCTTTCACGTCCGCCTGAACTCCCTCGGTACAACCGCATTTCGCTACCGAGGGCTGTCACGACGCGTCGACAATCGCACGGGCAAATTACCCCCGCCAGAAGCACTGGCCCCAACCACACGAGGAGCAGCGCCATGGGTATCAACGATCGCAAATCCGGTAGCGAAGCCGGCAACCAGAAAGGCGGCATCGGCTACGTACTCATGTGGTTTCTTGGGGTGCCGATTCCGATCCTGATCATCATCGCCCTGCTTCGCGGTTGCGCCTGAAGCCTCGTTGCTTTGCGCCCCTTCCCCTTCAATCATTGAGGATATGCCCATGCCCACTGTCGGCGCCGTGATGACCCCAGAGGATGTATTCGATACACCTCCATTGAGTTTCAAGGCTGTTTTTGCCGGATGGTTGATTGCCACCGGAATCGCCGCTCTTCTCTACGTGGCAGGCCTCGCGCTGGGCTTCTCCAGCTTCAATGCGTGGGACGCTGCGGGCAGCGCCAGGGGCATCGGTATCGGCACGGCCACCTGGATGGTCCTGACCTGGGTGACGGCGTTGTTTCTGGGCGGCATGTTTGCCAGCTGGTTCGATGGCCGCAACGACGACACGATCGGCGCCGTCCACGGTCTGTGCGTTTGGGGCCTGTCCATGGTGGCCACGGCGCTCTGGGTCGCCTTTGGCCTGTCCCAGGCGGTGGCCACCCACGGCGCCATGGCGAGCCCGCATGCTTCGCAGACCATGGTCACCAGCACGGGCGCGTCCGCCGTGCCTGCGGCGGTCATGGTGCTGGATGCCAACATCGGGCATCTGATTTCCGCGGATGGCAAGCAGGATCGCCGCCTGTCCGCGCCGATCACCGCCGCCCTCATCGCCGGGCACGAAGACACCGCCAGTGCGCTCCTCGCCGCCGATAACGGTTCTACCCAGGCCGAGTCAGCGACGTCGCTGGCTCGACTCGCGCCGGAGATCCAGGTCGCCAGACGCGAGGCGAAGACCGCCGCTGACGCCGCGGCGCATTACGCCGCCATGACGCTCTGGATAGCGTTTATCAGCGCGTTCCTGGCACTTCTGGCCGCCGCGCTGGGTGGCTGGATGGGTGCCGGGCACGTACATCGTGTCTATCACCTGCGCCGCTACGCCATCGACCCGACTTTTTAACGGAACCGGCCGAACAGGAGATTCCAGCGCGGATCTCCTGTTCCACCAAGGAGCTGACCACATTTCATCCGAAGGACAGCGGAAGACAAGCCCATGAGCATGCTTCAACTTGATCCGCCCATCCCGATGACGACGCCCAAGGGCGAAGGCTTCGCGCACATCCTGCTCGACTATGGTCCCGAGTCCGACCTCTACTGGACGGTCCTGCTTACCCAGACCGGTGAAATATGGACCTACGCGAACCGCCATGTCCGCGCGTCGAAGAACATCACGCTTGGGCGTAGTGATCCGAACCGGCCAGTAGACAACTGTGCGCCTGGGCCGTTTCGCGGGGGGACTGATGCGGTGGTGAGCAGTTTGCCGGCGGAGCGATGAGGCGGCACGCCTGTGATCGGGGGATGACACGGGGCACGTCCATCTTCGTCGTTCCCGCGAAGGCAGAAATACAGCCTCACCGAGTTCAGTTGGATAGCGGGAGATGCAGCTCTCGCTGTCGCGAGGATGACGGGGGAATAAAACAAGAGAATTCACTTCGACCGCGGATTTTCAAGACCTGGGCGTACCCGGGCCCGCACCCGTGCAACCGGCGCGATACCATCTCAAAACATCCCCACGCGAACGAGTGATGCGCAGTGACTCCCAATGACCGGAAAATCCACGCGCTGCGACGGCGCATCCCCTCCTTCACCTGCATCGTCGGCTGCCACGATTGCTGCGGGCCGGTGACGGCCTCCTCCGAAGAGATGGCAAGGCTACCCGTCAAGACCGAGGCCGAACACGAGCACGCGCTGGCCGAGCTGAGCTGTCCGCACCTGGGCCAGCACGGCTGCGAGGTTTACGGAGAACGTCCCCTTATCTGCCGCCTGTTTGGAACGACGCCGCAGTTGCCCTGCCCGAACGGCATGCGGCCGGTGTACATGATCGACAGCCGAACCGAACAGGAGATTCATCAGTTTCTGGCGCGTACACGGCAGGTGCTGGTGTGACACGGGGCGGCCTGATCTCACGGGCTTCTAGCTTGCTTTCGTGGGCATTCGAGTCAAATCTGTGAAGACCCTCAGAGGGGACTTTCCAAGGCGACGACGTCTAAAGAAAGTACACACTGACCGCTGTTTTTCCGAGCCGCGTGCTGCGGTACCAGCCTGCGGCTGTCCGAATTCGTTCCAGACGAAATCGTCGACTACGGAGGCGGGATGCCGATCAAGTATCGGGCCCTGACACAGTTGGCTCCATGCGTGCCCCGGGTGCAGCGCGGGGCTTGGTTAACTTCCTCCGTCCCCGTTTTCATCGCACCATCTTCGCTTCCAGCGAGGTCGATCGCGAGCGGCTACTGTCCGTGCTCGCTGGATACGCCAAAGAGGCCGCGTTCCTCGCGACGCTGTGCGCCAGCCCCACACAGATACTCGGCCGGGTAGGCTTGGGCGACGCCAAGCGCACGCAGTATCAAACGCAGCTCGATGGAGCTGGCCCGGTCGAACTCGAAACCGCGGCCCTCACGGCCGTCGCCACGAATGACCTTGTTTTGGCCGCGGCGATCGTGACTGTTCTCGATCGCCGGCCAGTCGATCGCCGCCCGTTTTCTGCGAACGACCTCGCCGCACGTCTGTTCGGCGCGGAGTACAAGAAGGTATCAACGCAGTTGGCGGGCATCCAGCTCGCCCTCAAGACAGCAACCGCGGCCAACCGCGAGTTCGTTCGCGGCAAGGCAGATCCGCTGATCTGCCGCAGCACCTGCGCGGCAAACGCGGGCGGCTGGAATTTTGGGGAGCGATCAGCGACCTGCAGCGCAGCGATCAAATTACCGTCGAGGAATATCTGGCGCCGGGGCGCCATGCCCGCCAGCGATTCATTCTTGCGCCGGTTGCGCCTATTGCGCCGGTTCCAGTAACAGGCGCAGAACCAGAGCAAGCGCAAGGGACTGCGCCGGTTGCGCCGGTTCCACGCGCTAGGGGTGTGGGGATATATGGCGCGCATCAAACCGGCGCAAAAGGCGGTGAATGATGGACGTCCCCGACGCGATCGCTGACACGCTGGCGAAGCTGGAGCGCGCCGCAGTGACCGCAGGCTTTGTCCTGAGCGCCGACGGTCGAGTGTCTGAGGCCGACGCTGCAACCTTGCTCGGTATCGCGGCGGGCACGATGCGCAACTGGCGCAACAGTCGGGCGCCAGTACCGTTTTACAAGGCGGGCGGACGCGTGACCTATCGCTTGTCTGACCTGGCGGTCTTCATAGAGAAATCGCGCGAAGATTGGTAGTGCGTGGCGTTTGATTCTGGCTCATCACATGACCAAATGGTTCAACCTAATCTCTCGCGAATTGGTAGCAGAAGCCCCGGTTGGGCTTGAGAAACCCAGTAGATCCCGCCGCCGTACTTGTAGCCATCACTGTAGTCGCGGAGTTCGCTAGCCTCGGATTCGAACAGAGAGAACAAGAATCGCCGCTTTATATTGGCTTCCGGCCGATCCGTTTCAACGAGTAGCTCCAGTTCGTATTCACCGGGCTCCCATTGGAAGTGGCGCTTGAAAAATGACATTGCAAGTTCAACGTTCTGCGGCGCAGCTTCGCAGGCCCGATCTTTGTTCGCAGGCTCCTCCTTCTGTTGAAGGATATCTGTTCGGATCGAGGACTCAAGTTGACGGTATTCCTTGTCATCGTCGCGGGTATACATATTGAAGAAGTTCACGACATGCGCCCATTCCTCGCCTGGTTGAAGTCGAAACGGTGTGAGCATGATGTTTTCTTTAGCGTCGGACGTTTTCAGGTAGTTTTGTGCGGGAAGCGTAAATGTGTTCCCTCCAGAACGATAGAAAGTCAAGGAAATGGATTTGACGCGTAATGACCGGCCTCCGACGTTTTCAATGATCAGGTGCCACTGCGCGTTGGGGTTGCCGACCTTGTGAGTTATGAGCATACGGCTGAATGCCTCACACCGTATTTTGGCGCGGCGAAGTAGGACATGCACCGGCGGCAATTGCGACAATAAGAGCGCGGTCACCGCGGCGACCGCGGACCAGAACTGCCAGTCAGAGTAGAAGGGAGTCTGATTCATCTTGTGTGCCCTTAATAAGATCTAGATTTAAAATGTAATAATGCACAGAGTCGCACGAAAACGCATCGTCAGCGAATGATATGTGCTTCACCCTTCGGCCATCGGCGTGCATCAAGCGCGCTCATGTCCGGGAGGGGCAAGGCGTGATGAAGCTACAACTAAAACTGCTGGCCGCCGACACGGACGTCGGCAGCTTCACCGGACTAGCCGCGGTGCTCCATGACGTCGACCGTCAAGGTGATTCGATCCGGCCCGGTGCGTTCGCGCAGACCCTGAGCGAATGGAAGGCCCGCGGCTTCGGTATCCCGTTGCTGCGCCAGCACGACCAGACCACGCCCATCGGCAGCATCCACGACGCCGCAGAGACCCCGGACGGCCTGCTGGTGCGCAACAAGCGGGTCAGAGCCACTTAATATTCTTGCGGCGACATGAAGTGCGGGATTGTTCGGCTCATCCTGAGCCTCACCCCTTCGCGCTACGCGCTGCGGGGCCAGCCTGCGGCTGTCCAAAATTGTTCCAGACAATTTTGTCGAACCAGTGGGTTCTCATCCCCGTCGTCTCCGCCAGAAAAGCAAAACGCCCCACAAGGGGGCGTTTTGCTTTTCTGGCGGAGAGAGTGGGATTCGAACCCACGGTAGGCTCACACCTACGGCAGTTTTCAAGACTGCTGCCTTAAACCACTCGGCCATCTCTCCAGAACTCGGTTGTCTGCTGCAAGTCGCGCTGCGCACGACACTACGGC
>JBBQQL010000065.1:0-21256 GCA_038215995.1 Lysobacterales bacterium | reverse complement strand
TCGTCCTGGCGCAGTGCGCCGACCGGCGCCGTGCTGGCGTTGGCGCGCGCGTCGGCCTCGTCCTCGCCGACGAAGATGTTGCCGGCCTCGTCGTACCACGCCGGAATGCGGTGGCCCCACCACAGCTGGCGGCTGATGCACCAGTCCTGGATATTGTCCAGCCACTGGGTATAGGTGTTGGCCCAGTTCTCCGGCACGAACTTGATCTCGCCCGAGCGCACGGCATCCAGCGCCGGCTCGGTGATCGACTTGCGTCCACCGGGGCGTCCATCGGCCAGCCTGTCGGAGGTGAGGTCGACAAACCACTGGTCGGTCAGCATCGGCTCGATCACCGCGTCGGAGCGGTCGCTCACGGGCACCTGCAGCTTGTGCGCCCTGGTCTCGACCAGCAGGCCGAGTGCTTCCAGATCGGCCAGCACCTGTTTGCGGGCATCGTAGCGATCAAGGCCCTGGTACTTAACCGGCGCGTTGTCGTTGACCTTGGCGGTCAGCGTGAAAATCGTGATCGGCGGCAGCTTGTGGCGCTGGCCGATCGCATAATCGTTGAAGTCGTGCGCCGGGGTGATCTTCACGCAGCCGGTACCGAAATCCTTGTCGACATAGTCGTCAGCGATGACCGGAATCAGACGGTCAGACAGCGGCAGCGCCAGCATCTTTCCGACCAGGTGTGCATAGCGTTCGTCCTCCGGATGCACCGCCACGGCCACGTCGCCGAGCATGGTCTCCGGGCGCGTGGTGGCCACCACCAGACTTTCGTCACTGCCGCTGACCGGGTAACGGATCGACCACATGTGACCGTCGCGCTCGACGTTGTTCACCTCCAGATCGGACACTGCGGTGCCCAGTACCGGGTCCCAGTTCACCAGCCGGTTGCCGCGATAGATCAGGCCGTCGCGGTACCACGTCACGAACACCTTGCGCACCGCAGCCGAGAGTCCCTCGTCCATGGTGAAGCGCTCGCGCGACCAGTCCGCCGCCGCGCCGATGCGGCGCATCTGGTGGGTGATGGTGGAGCCGGACTCCTCTTTCCACTTCCATACCCGCTCGATGAAGGCGTCGCGGCCCAGGTCGTGGCGGGTCTTTTCCTCGACGGCGAGCTGGTTCTCGACGATTTTCTGCGTCGCGATGCCAGCGTGGTCGGTGCCGACCTGCCACAAGGTATTCATTCCGCGCATGCGCTTGTAGCGCACCAGCATATCCATCACCGTCTGCTGGAACGCATGCCCCATGTGCAGCGTGCCGGTGACATTCGGTGGCGGCAGCAGGATGCAATACGCCTCGCCCTGGCCCGACGGCTTGAATGCACCGCTGGCCTCCCAGTGCGCATACCACTTGGACTCGATCTGGGCGGGTTCGAAACTCTTTTCCATCGGGATTGGGCTCGGTAACGCGCGCAGGGCGCGCGCTTTCGTCATGGGGTTGGACCGGTGATTGTACGGGGCGGGCGCCGGGCTGCCAAAAGTCGCGCTATCGCCGTGCCGGCGCGCGCCTGCCAAAGCGCGTTGGGTGGTGATCCGGGCGAGCGGTTGACCCGGTTGGGCAATGGGAGGATCGTCGGGCCGTTGAGGCGCCAGCGGGGGCTGCTGCCTCAGTGACTTAAAGCGATGTTGCGCATGATCCCGGACCTGTCCGGAAAGCGATGACAGTTTTCAGGGGCGCCGCATCGGCCAGACGTCTGAACTGGTGGCAGGGTACGGTTTGAGTCAGGGGCATCTGCGAGGAATGTCTGGTTTTACGCCTGCGTCCTACCGGTCCGGCAGCACCGTGGAGTCGGTTTCGCGCGGCACCATGTTGTGAATGTCGTGAGCCTTTCCTGACGAATGAGCCACTGAACGCATGAACTCGCTCGCCGAACTGGTTGCCGCGTATCAAGCCGCCAAGCTGAAGCTTCCGGACGTTTTCGGGGCGTTGTCAGCGCGCGGGGCATTGCCTTCCGCCCGACATCAAGCTGAAGTGGAACTGCTGAACCAGTGGCGAGCCGAGGAAACCCTGCCTGCGGCCATCATCGATGCCCTGCTGGCCAAGCTGCAGGCTGTCCAGTCTTCACCGACGCCAACGCCAGTGGCCCCGGTTGAAGACGCCACCGTAGTCAAGCCCGCGACCAGGCCAGCGCGTTCTGCACCGAATATCGACGCGACCCTGGTGAAGCCTGTTTCGCAGCGCGAAGAGTCGTCGGCACCGGCCAGCGACGCCATCCCTGCGCCCTCCACGACAGGCTCGAATGTAGTCAGCAGTGCCTCCGGCTGGAAGCAGCTGGCCGAGGCCGAGGCCGGCGAAGGGGTGGCCGAGGGTTCGTTGCTGAAGGGGCGCTTCTACCTGGAGAAGGAGATCGGTCGCGGCGGCATGGGCGTGGTGTTCAAGGCGCGCGACGAACGCAAGGTGGAGGCGCGTGATCGCGATCCCTACGTGGCGGTAAAAATCCTCAACGATGAATTTCGCCGCCATCCCGACTCGTTGATCGCGTTGCAGCGGGAGTCGCGGCGATCACAGCAGCTTGCCCACGACAATATCGTGCGCGTGTTCGACTTCGACAAGGACGGCACCGTCGTCTTCATGACGATGGAGTACATCGATGGCTCCGACCTCAAGCAGTTGATTCGCGAACGGGCTTTCAATGGCATGCCGCTGGCGCAGGCGCGGCCGCTGATTGAAGGCATGGCGCGTGCGCTGACGCGGGCGCATGCGGCCGGCGTGGTCCATTCGGACTTCAAACCGGCCAACGTCATGGTGACCCGTGACGGCGTGCCCAAGGTATTTGACTTCGGTATCGCGCGTGCCGGCAAGCACAAGGGTGAGGTGGCCGGCGAGCAGACGGTCTTCGATGCGGGCACGCTGGGGGCGCTGACGCCGGCCTATGCCAGCCTGGAGATGATCCAGGGCAAGGAGCCGAGTCCGGCCGATGACGTCTATGCGCTGGGTTGCATCACCTTCGAGCTGCTCACCGGACGGCATCCGTACGACAAGAAGAGTGCCGAGCTGGCCATGAAGGAAGGCTGCAAGCCACCGCCGGTTCCCGGGCTGACCACGCTGCAATACAAGGCGTTGTGCGCCAGTGTCGCGTTCCACGGCGAGCAGCGAATGAAAAGCGCCAACGCGCTGGTCGACGGCTTGCGCGACATCGGGCTGCGCGAACGGATCAGCCCGTTCCTTCGGTATGGCATTCCGGCGTCCTTGCTGGTTGCCGGTGCCGTCTGGGGCTGGTTCACCTGGCAGCATCAACAGCTTTTGCAGCAGGTGGCGGCACGTTTCGAGATGAACCGTTCCGATCACTACGTCGACGAGTCGCAGGCGCTGGCGGCACTCAACGCGCTCAACGAAGATGACCGCAAGCGGTTGATCATCGATCAGGGCAAGCTGATTCAGGGCTTTTTGCTGGATCGGGTCGCTGCCTATTGGGACCCGACCAGGAATCGTTACGACTATGCCGGTGCGCAGCAGGTGTTCAAGCTGCGCGATGAGCTGCAGTTGTATTCGCCGGCGCTGGATATCAAGCGCAGCGCCGTCGACAAGGAAAAGAACGACCTGCTCAACACGCTCGATACCCGGTTGGCGCAGCAGATAAGCGACAACAAGATCTTCGGCGACCAGCCGGGCGACGTGACCGTCACGCTGGCGCAGATTCGTGCCATCGATCCGGCCAGCCCGTTGCTGAAGAATGGCGAGCTGGAGTTGAAGTACGACGTGGCGATCGGCCAGTCGATCAGCCGCGGCCAGCTCGACGAGGCGAGCAAGCAACTCAAGCTGGCGCAGTCGCTGTTCCCGGCTTCGATGCGACTGCAGCAGCGACAGGTGCAGCTTGGCCAACGGGTGGTCGCCAGCGCCCCGGCCAGTCCCTCCAGCAGCGCAGCGCCCCTGCATACATCCGCCGACGCCCGCCTGGCGCTGCTCGCGCTGAGCAAGGCACCCGCTGTCGGTGGTGCGGAATGGCAGGCAGGCGTGGCGGCGGCGATGGACGCCCTGCGCGGCGACAGCTCGGCGGAAACGCAGCATGCGGTCGCGGCCGTGGTCGCCGCGATCGCCAGCGATGTGGCAACACAGACCAGTCCGCAGCAGTTGCCACAGGCACGGGCCGAAGTCGATTTCGGGCTGAAATACGCCCCGGATTCCGAGCCACTGCTGGCCCAGGCCGTGCGAATCGACGCGCTGCAAAAGGCCTCCGATGCCAGCCTGGCCCAGGCCAGCACCGACGCCGAGGTGAAGGCGCGGATCGAATCGATGCGCCGCGCCGCGGCGGCCGATGATGTCGACAAGGCGAGCCAGTCGCTGGAACGGATCCGCACCCTGCAACCGGACAATCCGTTCCTGCAGAGCGAAGCCCCCAAGCTGCTGGCCGACACTTACCTGGGGCTGGCTCGCGACACGTTCCAGAAAAGCCGCTATCAGCAGGCTGCTGACGTGCTGGCCAGGGGCTTGCGTGTGTTGCCTGACAGTTCGTCCTTGCTCGCGGCCAAGGCGCGCTACGACCTGGTGCTGGCGATGGTGGTGGCCGCTGCGCAGCCGCCATCGAGCAGTACCCATGACAAGCTTCGGCAGCAACTGGATGCTGCGCGCAGGGCCGATTCCTCCGGCTTGAGCGAGCTCGAGTCAGACATGAAGATCCGCGGTCAGCTCCCGGCAGGGTCGCTGGCCCAGCAGATCGGTCGGCTTGATCCGGACAAGGCCGCCACGGTGGAGCACGACGCGGTGTTCGCGCTGGTGCGCAAGGGACAACAGGCCTACGTGAAGAAGGACTATTCGGCGGCCATCGCGAATGCCCAGGCGGCGCTCAAGCTGAAGCCTGGCGACCCCCAGGCATCGCAATTGTTGAGCAAGGCCCAGAATGCACAGCAAGAGGCGATGAAAAGTATTTCCATCCAATGAGCGGAGGACTTGTCATGAGCATCAATAAGCGGCGTTTTCCATCCATCAGCATGCTGGTCGGCAGCATGTGTTTGGTCATGTTGTCGGGTTGTGCCCAGATGCCCGCGCGATCCTCGGCGAGCAGCGCGGCATCGAACGACAGCGATGCTGGGTCGCCACCTTCATGCAACCCCGTGGTGACCGGGACCATTGGCGCTGTCGTTGGCAGCTTCTTCGGCAAGAGCGGCAAGGACAAGGTGGTCGGCGCCGCGGTCGGTGCCGGCGTCGGTGCGCTGGCCTGCATGGCCTACAACTATCACGTCAAGCAGGTACGCGACGCCAGCGCGGTCAACGCCGATTACGTGCGCCAGCGCGGTGCGTTGCCGGCCAACAATACGGTGTCGTCATACGTGAGCGAGATGGCACCATCGAGTACGGTCAAGGCCGGTACTCAGACTGCGATGCAGTCGAAGATCGTGGTCATCAACGGCACCAGCGATGCGGCGCCAAAACTATCTGAGACGCTGACGCTCTATTCGCCGGACGGCAAGCAGCTATCCACGGTGACCAAGCCTGCCAGGGAAATCAGCGGCACCGGTGAATATCAGACCAACTTCATCTTCAACCTGCCCAAGGGCATCAAGGAGGGGCGTTATACCGTGCGCTCGACCTTGCAGATGAATGATCACACGGTCAGCAGCAATGAGGTGCCGATGACGGTGGTCAGTTGAGCCTGCTTCGCAAGCCCGCCTCTTTGGGTGGGGACGTGTCGGTGGTGTGTGGTGCGCGGGTGTCGCGTTGCCTGCAAGCAAGAGCCTTGGAGCAGCAGCGGTCGAGCAAAGGTGTTCGAGCAAAGGTGTTCGAGCAAAAGCATTCGAGCCGCTGCGCGGCGCGACAACTAGCCTGACGTGGAGGGTTGAGCACGCAAAGAGAAAGTAACTCGGGCGCCGCAGGCGCACGAAAGCTCTTGATTTGCGGGCTCACCAGTCGCATGTGCAAACGACTCACTCAGGGCGGTCGCGCTCGCGTACCGCCTCCATCGTCAACGACGCCAACTGCCGCAATCGCCCACTCCCCGCATCGGAGAGCAACTCCTTCAACCGCGCCCCCGCATCATCCTGATCCAGCGTATGCCGCTCGGCCAGCGAGGCAGCCAGTGCGCGACCCATGGAATCAAAGATCAGCGCATAAGCGAACGCATGCAGCACGCCGCCGCCGAGCGTCCCCAATCCAGGGAACGCCTTCAGCGCATTGCCCGCTACCGCCAGCACGATCGAGCTGCCGCTGCGCAGGGTGAGCTTCGCTTGGTGTACGAAATCCTCGATCTGCACGTCGCTGAGCTTGACGCCGTACAACTCGGCCAGCGCGCGGGTGAGGCCGGTGGCGAGGACGCCCTGGATCACCAGGTCGCTACCGGGAGCCACGGCGGCCATCGCGCCGACGATGGCGCGGCGGGCGTATTTCCGCACGATGCGCTCGGCCTGTTCGGCGCGGGTCTGGGCTTCCAGTGTGCCGGTGCGTTGGTGCAGGCCGGCGAGCACTGCGTTTTCGCGCAGGTTTTCCAGGCCCTCGGCGCCGGGTGTGGTGAGCCGGGTCAGTGCCTGCAGCAGGGGTTCGATGGCGGGTTGCCGCTGGCGTTCGACCGACTCGCTGCGGCCGTCGTTGAGCTGGCGCTGATAGCGCTCGCTGCCGCCGGCGCTGATCGC
The DNA here is from genome assembly GCA_038215995.1 of Lysobacterales bacterium. Classification (GTDB taxonomy): domain Bacteria; phylum Pseudomonadota; class Gammaproteobacteria; order Xanthomonadales; family Rhodanobacteraceae; genus Rhodanobacter. The sequence goes on along the minus strand of JBBQQL010000065.1, from coordinate 14,711 downwards.
GAGCACGGCGCTGGCGATGCCGCGCGATTGCTGGCGCAGATGGGCCAGCAATTGTTCGCGGTCCTGCGGCGTCCACTGGTCGGCCTTGTTCAGCACCAGCAGCAGGGGCTTGCCGAAGTCGGCGAGCCAGCGCAGTTCATCGGCCTGCTGGCGAGTGAGGTCGCCGGCGCACAGGTAGATAACGGCATGCGCGCGCAGCGCTTCATCACGCGCCAGTGTTTCGCGCGCCTCGCCGCCGCTTTCGCGGCTGCCCGGCACGTCAGCGAGCACCACGCTGCGACCATCGGGCAGGCGGCTGTCGTAGTGGCCGACCTCACGCGTGGTGCCGCCGCGCGCGTCGCTGGCGAGCTGGGCGTCGGGCGCGAGCGCGCGGATCAGGCTGGATTTTCCGGTGGAGATTTCACCGAACAAGGCGACGTAGATATGGGCGCTGACCCGGCGCCGGTCGAGTTCACCGAGTTCGGCGTTGAGTGCACCGGTATCGGCGCCGTGTTCGCGCAACTGGTCGATGCGATGCTCCAGGCTGCCGCGGTCGGGTGCCGGCATCGGCCGGCGTTTGCGCCGTGGGCGCAACAGCCACCACATCACGGTGAGGCCGGCTGCGGCAAACAAGGCGAGCACGCTGCCGAGCGTCCATTGCAGTGCCGTAGGCAGCGAGAGGAAGCGCTGGGTCAGTGCCAGCGCGCGTTCGGCGGCGGCGAACAGCAGCCACAGCAGGGCGGCCATGGCTAGCGCAGTGAACAACAATCGCAGGCGTTTTGACATGGGCGCCAGTGTAGCGGCTGTGTCCGCAGGCTCGCGGCGAAGCGGGGGATTTGCCATGATGGTCGCCAGGCAGGGGTTGCGCGTCGTCCGATGGGCGTCTGCGCATGCGGCCAGGGGATCAACGGGGAGTTCATGAGAGCCGCTCTTTTGCTCGGGATGCTCGTGTGCCAGGGTGCCATGGCACCCGTGCTTGGCGCGCCCGCGATTCCGGCCTCGGCCAACACCAGTGCGGCAATGCCATCGACCGCTGCCCTGCCGCTGCCGACCCCGCAGTTTCGTCGTTACGGCACCGCCGATGGCATGCCCAGCACCAATGTCTATGCAATGGTGCAGGATCGCGATGGCGCGATCTGGTTCGGCACCAAGGGCGGACTGGCTTATTTCGATGGGGTGCAGTTCAAGGTCTACCGGCACGCCGAGAACGATCCCGGTTCTCTGTTCGACAATGGCATTGCCACCTTGTTGATCGACCACAAGGGACGGCTGTGGGCAGCGGGCCTGAACGCGGGTTTGAATCGATACGATGCCGCTACCGGAAAATTTCTGCACTGGGGACACCAGGCCAGCGACACGGCCAGTCTCGCCAGTGACCGTGTATGGGCGGTGGCGCAGAGTGCCGATGGCGATATCTGGGTGGGCGGCGTGGGCGGCGTGGATCGCATGCGCCCCGACCAGCACGGTTTCGAGCATGTGCTCAATCCGCTGTTGGGCGCAAAGCCGGCGCCATTCGGGATGGTTGCGGCGCTGTATGTCGACCCGCAGCAACGGCTGTGGATCGGCAGCAGTAACGGCGTGTTCGTACGGCAGGCGGATGGGCAAGTCCGGCGTGTGGAATCGGATGATCCCGCACGGCGAATGCTTGATGCGTGGCGCTTCGAGGGTGGTGGCGACGAGGTGCGAATTGCCACCACCCATGGCCTGATGATCGTCGGCAAGGATGGTGTGGCGCATCGCTTTGCGCCCGCGCAAACGCCGGACACCGACACCATGACCAGCGTGCGCGACCATACCGGTCGGCTGTGGGTCGGCACCAAAAGAGGATTGTTTCTGCAGGAGCAAGCCGATGGCCCGGTGACGGCGGTGAGCAACCAGTCAATGCTCTACGGCAACTTGCCGGGTACCTGGGTATGGCAGCTCATGGTGGACCGCGAAGGGGGCTTGTGGGCGGCGCTGTACGACGGTGGCGTTGCCTACCTCGCGCCGGGCTGGGATCGCTTCAGTCGTTTTACCCATGTTCCGGATGATCCGGCCAGTCTGCGTGATTCGATCGCCACCACGATGGCGCGCGGCAAGGACGGACGTCATGTCTGGGTCGGTGAGCGTGGCGGGCGGGTGGATCGGCTCGATCCGGTCACCGGCGAGGTCGAACATGCGCTGTCGGGTCTGGGCGGCGACGTGGTGGGCATGACCGAGGACGCGAAGCACCGGCTGTGGGTCGTCGTGCAGGGTGCGCTCTATCTGGTTGCCGACGGCAAGCCGAAGCGGGTCGACCCGGATTCGAAGATGCAACGTCCGCTGGAGGTTGAGCCGGGGCCGGATGGCCAGATGTACGCGCGCACCTTTGGCCAGGGCGTGTTCCGGATCGACCCGCAATCGCTGGCGGTGACCCCGGTGCCGATGGATGGACTCAGCGACAAGGTGTTGTGGGGTAGCCAGATGACGTTGAAGGACGGCGTTTACTGGTATGCCAGCGATGGCGGCATGATGCGCTTGAACGCGGCCCATGCGCGCTTCGAGATGGTGCCGGGAGCGCCGGCGGGCCACTCGGTTGACGCATTCGACTTTGCCGGCGACGGCGTGTGGATGGCCAACGCCAACGGCCTGGCGTTCTATCGCTACAGCGGTAAGGGCGTGCTGCTGGAGCGGCGGATCGATGCGACGCACGGCTGGCCGTCGGTCAGCGTGACTGACCTGCATGTGGACAAGCGCGGCCGCGTATGGATTTTCGGCCACGATGGCCTGTGGCATTTTGACCCCCAGACGGGACGATTTCGCTCCTTTGGACTGCAGGACGGCCTGACCAACGGCGAGTTTTCCCGCGGTTACGCCTTGATGCCCAGTGGCTACATTTATGCCGCCACGCTCGGTGGCGTCGCGGCCTTTGACCCGAATGGAAGCAGTCCGCAGGCGCAGGCGCCGCAACTGTCGATCACCCAGGTCAGTGTGTTGCGCAAGGGCGAGCGCAAGGTGCTCCCGCTCGGCACGCCACCGCTGCGCGTTGGCTGGAAGGACAGCCGGCTCGAAGTCGAGGCACGGGTGTTTTCGTATGTCAGTCCAGCCGCCAATCATTACCGCTTCCGGCTGGCCGGCTTCGACCGCAGCTGGGTCGACACCGGTGATCGCGGTGAACGGGATTTCAGTGGTCTCGGCGCCGGCGACTACAGCCTGGACGTAATGGCTTCCGGTGCGCGCGGCATCTGGAGCCATCGCACTTCGCAGCTGCGACTGCAGGTGCAGGCGCCGCCGTGGGAGCGCTGGTGGGCCTGGCTGGTGTATGCCGCGATCATGGGGCTGATGGCATGGATGGTGTTGTTGTCCTGGCGTCGCCGGCTGGCGCATCGCCATCAGATCCAGCTGGCCGAACAGCGCAGCAGCCTGGCGGAGCAGGCAAGTGCGGCGAAGACGCTGTTTCTGGCCACGCTCAGCCATGAGATCCGCACGCCGATGACTGGCGTGATGGGTATGGCCGAGTTGCTCAAGAGCACGCCACTGAGCGAGCAGCAGAAGGACTACACCGACGCCATGCAGCGCTCGGGCACGATGTTGCTGAAGCTGCTCAACGACGCACTGGACTTGGCCCGTATCGAGGCCGGCAGGCTGGAGCTGGAGCCGGCACCGTTCGATCCGCGTCAGTTGCTGCGGGATGTGGCCCAGCTCGAGCAGGGGCTGGCGCACGCCAAGGGCCTCCGGTTTGAACTCGAAGGCGTCGAGGCGTTGCCGGGGCAGGTGGTGGGCGATGTCCTGCGGATCAAGCAGGTGCTGTTGAACCTGGCCAACAACGCACTGAAGTTCACCGAGCACGGTCAGGTGAGCTTGCGCGGCGAGCGCATCGAAGAGGGTCTGATGTTCAGCATCAGCGATACCGGCCCCGGCATTCCGGAGGCCAGCCAGGCCCGTCTGTTCCAGCGCTTCGAGCAGGAAGAGGGGCCGCAGCGCCGCGTCGGCAGTGGGCTGGGGCTGGCGATCTGCCGCGAACTGGTGGAGATGATGGGGGGCAGCATCGAGTTGGTTTCGCGGCTCGGTCACGGCAGCACTTTCCATGTGCGCCTGCCGCTGGCCGCGCCCGTCACGCTGTTGCCAGCGGCGGCACCGGTAGTCACCCGAGGCAGCTTTCGGCTGCTGCTGGTTGAGGACGATGGCATCGTGGCCGCGGTGATCCGTGGCCTGCTCGAACGCCAGGGGCACGGCGTGGTGCACGTGACCAACGGCTTGGCGGCGCTGACCGAGCTGGCGCACGAAACATTCGACGCAGTGCTGCTCGATCTGGACCTGCCCGGCGTGGATGGCTTCCAGATCACCCGGCTGATCCGCCAGCGCGAGCATGCCGGGGAGCACTTGCCGATCGTGGCGGTGACGGCGCGTTCTGGCAGCGAGGATGAGGCCAGCGCAAAAGCGGCGGGGATGGATGGATTCCTGCGCAAACCATTGACCGGCGAGCAACTGGCCGAGGCGCTGCAACAGGTGGTTGGCACGTCCGTGCAGGCGGCAGTCGAGGATTGAGCAGACCCGTTACGCGGCATGTGACCGGCTTTGCTCGCGGTGGCTTGGCGCTTTTGGCATGATAGGCGTTGGGGTCAGGGGGGTAGTGGATGCTCGCGCTGTTGATGCTGAATGCGGTACTCGCGATCGCATCGTCCAACACCATGTCGGCTGGCACGGTCGCTTCGGCGGGCACGGCGGTGGCTCCCGCCACGGCCACAAGCTCGCTGTCCACGCCGCAATTTCGCCGCTTTGGCATTGCTGACGGACTTCCCGGTGGCCAGGTGTATGCCGTGGCGCAGGATCGCCGCGGGCTGATGTGGTTTGCCTCGGCCGGGGGGCTGGTGCGCTACGACGGCGTCGATTTCAAGGTATTTCGTCATGCGACGGACGATCCGACTTCGTTACCGTTCAATGCGATCTTCTCGCTGATGGTCGATCGCCAGAACCGGATTTGGGGCGGCGGCATTTCCGGCGGCCTGTTCGCTTACGACCAGGCCGATGATCGCTTTCGGTATTGGGAGCATGACGACGCCAGGCCGGCCAGCCTCGCCAGCGACGAGGTCTGGAGCATCGCGCAGACCAGTGACGGCGCCGTATGGGTGGCTACCCAGGAAGGCCTCGACCGGTTGCGTGCGGACGGCCAGGGTTTTGATCATGTGCCGCTGGATGTCGGTGGTCGGCACACCGCCACCTTTGGCGAAACCCGCGCCTTGCTGGCCGAGCCTGATGGCAGGCTGTGGATCGCTGCGGAGAGCGGCTTGTACCTGCGTCAGGCCAACGGCAGCTTGCAGACAGTCACCCTGCCACCCTCCTTTGAAGGCAGTTTGCACAAGATCTGGGCGATCGAGGGTGATGGCGACGGGGTTCGCGTGGCGATGGATGGCGGCCTGCTGGAAGTCGGCGCGGATGGCGTGGCTCGACCACTGGTGGAGGAGCCGCTGAGCACGTCACGGATTCAGAGCAGTGTGCGTGATCTTTTCGGTCGGCTCTGGATTGGCAAGGCCGACGGGCTTTTGCTGGAGCATCGGGATCACCAGCTGCAGTCGATCCAGGGCCACCCGTTGCTGCCGGGAGGCTTGCCCGGAAGCAAGGTATGGCAAACCTTCGTCGATCGCGAAGGTGGCCTGTGGATCACCTTCGAGGAATCGTGCATCGCCTATCTCGCACCGGGGTGGGATGGTTTTACCCGCTTCACCCATATCCCTGATGACCAGACCAGCCTTTCCAATATCAGCCCGTCGAGCATCCGTGTGGCGCTTGACGGCAGACTGTGGGCGGGTGGCGATGATGGCTGGGTCGACAAACTGGACGTGCATACCGGTCGTGTGGAACACACGATAAAAGGCTTGCGCGGGCAGGTGGCAGCGCTTGCCGAAGATGCCCGTCAGCGGCTGTGGATCGTCGAGCCAGGTGGCCTGCAGCTGTTTGATCACGGCGTGGTGCGCGATATCGATATCGAGCGCGCCCACGTCAGCCGGCCGGTGCTGGTGGTGGCAGCAGATGACGGGAAAATCTATCTGGCGTCGTGGGGTGAAGGGATCTTCACTATCGATCCCGATAGCCTGGCGATCACGCCGGTAACGCTGCAGGGGGCAGGGGCGAACCATGCACTGTTGTTGCCGTCACAGCTGAGTTTCCACGACGGCAGCCTCTGGTATGGCAGTGCCGGCGGGTTGATGCGGATGCAGGCGGGAGAGCATCAGCTCGCCCTGGTGCAAGGCGTGGCTCCATCCAATATCCGGGCCTTCGACTTCGATGCTGATGGCCTCTGGATCGCCACGGAAAAGCTGCTTGAGCACTATCGCTATAGCGCAGATGCAGCGGTGCGCGACGACGTTGTCGACATCGACCGGGCCGCCCTCGGTTCCGATCTCACCGCCGTACGTGTCGGCGACAAGGGTGGACTGTGGCTGTTCGGCAACCCGGGTCTGTGGCGGCTGGACAAGTCCAATCACCGGATCACGGCGTTCGGGCCGGAGCAAGGCCTCTCCAATGCGGCGTTCGGTGCGGGAATGACCGACGAGGCGCCGGACGGAATGATCTTTGCGCTGGATAGCGAGGGGGTGGCGGCGTTCCAGCCTGCGCGCCTGTTGCGGCCTGCTGCAAAGCCGCCGCGCCCACCTCCGCTGAGTCTGGTCAGTCTGGCCGTGCGCCGCGATGGCGCCGCGCACGCGCTGCCGCTGAATGGCCTGCCCGTGCAGTTGGGCTGGCGCGACCGCGACCTCAGGGTGGTGGCACGCTTTGCTTCCTACCTCTACCCGCAAGCCAATCATTACCGCTTTCACCTCAGTGGCTTCGACAGCGGCTGGGTCGATGTGGACAGCCGTGGTGAGCGTGACTTCGCCGGCTTGGGGGCGGGCAGCTATCGGCTGGAGGTCATGGCTGCCGGCGCCGACGGCAGGTGGAGCCGGTTGGCTACGCCGCTCGACATCCATGTGCAGTCACCGCCGTGGATGCGCTGGTGGGCATGGCTGGCCTATCTGTTGCTGGGTATGGCGCTGGTGTATCTGGGCCTGCGCGGCTGGCGCCGTCGCCTGGCGCAACGGCACCACGTGTTGTTGATCGAGCAGCAGCGGCAGATGGCCGAGACAGCGAGTGCGGCAAAGACCCAGTTTCTGGCCACGCTCAGTCACGAAATTCGTACGCCGATGACAGGAGTGATGGGCATGGCCGAGCTGTTGCTGAGCACACCGCTGAATCCGCTGCAGCATGACTACGCGCAGGCGATGCAGCGTTCGGGGACGATGTTGCTCAAGTTGCTCAACGACGCGCTGGACCTGGCCCGGATCGAGGCCGGCAAACTGGAGCTGGAACCGGCGCCGTTCGACCCGCGCCAGTTGCTGCAGGATGTGGCGCAACTCGAACAGGGCCTGGCGCAGGCCAAGGGCCTTCGTTTCCTGTTGGAGGGGGTCGAGGTATTGCCGCTGCAGATGATCGGCGATCCGCTGCGAATAAAGCAGGTGCTGCTGAACCTGGCCAACAACGCCTTGAAGTTCACCGAGCGCGGCCAGGTCACCTTGCGGGCCCAGCGGCTGGCCGATGGACTGTTGTTCACGATCAGCGATACCGGCCCGGGCATTCCCGAAGCCAGTCAGGCGCGGCTGTTCCAGCGCTTCGAGCAGGAAGACGGGCCGCAGCGGCGGGCAGGCAGCGGGCTGGGTCTGGCGATCTGCCGCGAGTTGGTGGAGATGATGGGTGGCAGCATCGAGCTGGTCTCGCGGCTGGGCCATGGCAGTACGTTCCGTGTGCGCCTGCCGTTGATCGAACCGGCGGATTCTGCAGCGTTGCCCGAGCATGTTCCTGTCACGGGCAGCTACCGGTTGTTGCTGGTCGAGGACGACAGCATCGTGGCGGCGGTGATCCGTGGCCTGCTTGAACGGCAGGATCACCGCGTGGTGCACGTGATCAACGGGCTGGCCGCGCTGGCCGAGCTGGCGCACGGAACGTTCGACGCGGTGCTGCTGGACCTGGACCTGCCCGGCGTGGATGGGTTTCAGATCGCCCGCTTGATCCGTCAGCGTGAACAGGCCGGCGAACACCTGCCGATCGTGGCGGTCACCGCGCGTTCTGGCAGCGAGGATGAGTCGCGCGCGCAGGCGGCGGGCATGGATGGTTTCCTGCGCAAGCCGCTCACGGGCGAACAACTCGCTGCCGCACTGACCCGGATGGTTGCGGCAGGCGGGTTTGGCCGCTAGCGCGTCGGCCTGATCTACATGTCGTTCTTGTGCAGCTCGAAGCCCAGGCGCTGGTACTCGCGCCAGCGGGTGCGTGAACCGTCACGAGCGGCCGGGTCGGCGGCCACCACTTCCAGTACGCGCTGGTAGCGGCCGTCGGGGCAGGTTTCGCGCAGGTTGATCAGCAGCGGACGCTCCGCGGTGTCGACACCGGGCGGCACGATCAGCACGGCCGTCTGCTCGTCGTCATCGTCGCCGGCTAGCTGGTGCGGAATCATCGCGTCGTCGTCGAACGCCCACAGCAGTTCGTCGAGCTCGTGTGCCTGTTCGTGGTCGCGGGTCAGGATCAGGGTCGGCTGCTGCGAGGCAAACGCCTTTTTCGCCAGTTCGCACACCAGCAGCAGCGGCTGCTCACGGAACCGGGGCTTGTCGATCAGGTAGAAATCAGCGCGTGGCATAGGGCGGGAAACGAGTGGCGAGGAATGAGAAACAAGTGTAACGGCTCGCGCCGCACTCGTTTCTCACTCCTTTGCACTCACTGCTGGTTCAACAGCCACTGCACCAGCAGGCTCACCGGGCGACCGGTGCCGAGACCCTTGCGGCCCTCTTCCCAGGCGGTGCCGGCGATGTCCAGGTGGGCCCAGCGCTGGCCTTCGGTGAAGCGCGACAGGAAGCAGGCGGCCGTGATCGCACCGGCGCTCTTGCCCCCGATGTTGGCGACGTCGGCAAAGCCGGAGTCGAGCTGGACCTGATAGTCATCCCACAACGGCAGGCGCCAGGCGCGGTCGAGGGTTTCCTCGCCGGCGGCGATCAGTTCGGCAGCGAGGTCGTCGTGCTTGCTCATCACGGCGGACGCATGCTTGCCCAACGCGATCACGCAGGCGCCGGTGAGCGTGGCGGCGTCGATCATCGCCTTCGGCTGGAAGGTCCTGGCGGTCCAGGTCAATGCGTCGCACAGGATCAGGCGGCCTTCGGCGTCGGTGTTGAGCACTTCGATGGTCAGCCCGGACAGACTGGTCAGCACGTCGCTGGGGCGATAGCTGTCACCGTCGGGCATGTTTTCGACGGCAGGCACCACGCAAACCAGATTGAGCTTGAGGCCCATCTTTACCGCGGCCACGAAGGCACCCAGCACGCCGGCCGCGCCACCCATGTCGAATTTCATTTCCTCCATGCCCGGGCCGGGCTTGAGGCTGATACCGCCGGAATCGAAGGTGACACCCTTGCCGACGAACGCGTAGGGCTTCTCGCCCTCGTTGCCGCCCTTGTATTCCAGAACCACCAGCTTGGGCTTGTTGACCGAGCCACGGCCCACGGCCAGCAGCGAGCCAAAACCGAGCTGCTCCATCTCGACATGATCGAGCACGCGGCAGCTGGTATTGGCCTGGCTCTCGGCAAAGGCTTGTGCCTGCGCAGCAAGCCACGCCGGATTGCAGATGTTCGGCGGCAGGTTGGCCAGCTCGCGCGCGAAGCGCACGCCCTCGGCGATGGCCATGCCCTGATCCAGCCCGACCTGGGCTTCTTCGCCCGCGGCGAAGGCGAGCGTCGCCAACTCAGGCTGCTTGCTCTTGTCGCGCGGCTTGAATGTGGCGGTGTAGCGGTAGGCGGCATAGTCGCTGGCCAGCGCTGCGACGCGCACGCGCCAACCGCTGTCGCGACCGGCCACGTCAAGTTCAGTCAGGTATGAGGTGGCGTCCTCCACCGGCACGCGGCCCAAGGCACGCGCCGCCTCGAGGTTCACTTTCTGGAAGCGGGCGGCGTCGAATGATTTCTGCGAGCCCAGGCCCATGACCAGTACGCGCTTGGCGTTGATCCCGGCCGGGGCGAACAGCAAGGTGCTGCTGCCGGCCTTGCCGCTGATGTCGCCGGATTCGACCTGACGCTTGATCAGCCCGTCGGTGGCGCTGTCCACCCGCGCTGCCGCGCTCGAAAGCACGCCCTGTTCGTAAACGCCGACCAGGATGCATGCGCTGTCAATGGTTTCCGGAGCGGCGGTGGCGAGGCTGAACTGAAGTGTCATCGGGGGTTTCCTGTATGAGCCCGGCCATGGCCGGACAGGCTAGACTTGTGGTTTGCCAACCCGATCGGGCTGGCGGGTAAGCGGACAAGTTTATCGCATGCTGAGCATTCTCGACCGGTATTTCCTGCGCGAACTGGCGCAGACGGTGGCTGCCACCGTGGTAGTGCTGCTGGTGATCGTCGCCGGCAGCGCGTTCGCCAAGGTGTTGCAACAGGTGGCCAATGGCAGTTTTCCCGCCAGCGTAATGTTCCAGGTACTCGGCCTGCAGACACTCGACGGGCTTACCAACCTGATGCCGCTGGCCAGTTTCATCGGCGTGCTGATGGGGCTGGGGCGCATGTACCGCGAGAGCGAGATGCACGTCCTGGCGTCCTCCGGCATGGGCCCGGCCGGTCTGTTGCGCCCGGTACTGCTGCTGGGTCTGGTGCTGGTCACGCTGACCTCGGTGGTCTCGTTGTGGCTGGGGCCATGGGCAGTTCGCACCAGCGACGCGATGGTCGCTGCGGCGAACCGTTCGGTGATTGCAGCGGGCCTGGATGCCGGGCGCTTCACCAACCTGCCGGGCAAGGGCGGCATCATCTTCGTCGACAGCCTCAGCCGTGATGGCACCCAGTTGGGGCGTACCTTCGTGGCGACCCAGCGCGCCAGCAAGGACGGCAGTCAGCACCTCAAGGTGGTCAGCGCCCGCAGCGGTTCGCTGTATCAGGAGAGTAACGGCGGCGGCCGCTTCATCTCGTTCAAGAACGGCTGGCAGTACGACGTTCCGCTGGGCGCCGACAACTGGCGCAAGATGCAGTACGAACGCAACGACACCTCGTTGTCCGTGGTGCAGGCCGATGGCGATGAGGATCTGTCGCACGCCAAGGACAGCTGGACGCTGGCACAGTCGAATGACCCTGATGACCGTGCCGAGTTTGCCTGGCGCGCGAATGCGCCGCCGTTGACCCTGGTGCTGCTGTTGCTGGCGTTGCCGCTGTCGCGCCAGAGTCCGCGTGAGCCGCGCTATGGCCGGTTGCTGCTGGCTGTTCTGAGTTTCTACCTCTACTACCTGCTGCTGGCACTGGGGCGCGGTCAGATCGCCAAGGGCCACTGGCACAACGAGTTGCCGTTATGGGGACTGCACCTGGTGGTGTTGACCCTGGCGTGCTGGATGCTGTGGAAGCAGTACTCGCCACGCAAACTCCCGCCGAAGTCGACGAGCGCGGCGGCATGAGCGTGTTCAACATCAAGCGGGTTGACCGGCTGGTGGCGATGAGCGTGCTTGGCTCGTTGCTGATGGTATGGCTGGTGCTGACCGGGTTCGATGCGGTTACGCAGTTGCTGCGCCAGCTCGGCAGCGTGGGCAAGAACGGTTATACGGTCAGCAACGCGATCGTCTACGTGCTGGTGACGACGCCACGTCGTGCCTACGAGATGTTCGGCAACGCCGCCCTGATCGGTGGCCTGCTTGGCCTGGGCGGGCTGGCCGGCACCGGCGAACTGACCGCGCTGCGCGCTGCCGGCATGTCACGCCTGCGCATCGCCGGATCGGCGGCAGGCGTGGTCGCCGTGCTGATCGTTGGTGTGGTGATCCTGGGTGAAACGGCAGCCCCCTGGGGCGACCAGCAAGCCCAGGTGATGCAGTTGCGCATGAAATCCGGTGGTCTGGGCATGGGTACCGAGAGCGGCCTGTGGGCGCGCGACGGGCAGGACATCATCAATGCACGTGGTACTTCGCTGAAGCAGCGGGACGGTGTGCGCGCGGTACAGCTCAGTGACGTACGGGTGTTCACCTTCACCGATGATGGTCAGCTCAGCCGTTTCGAGTGGGCCAAGACGGCCGATCATGATGGTCGCCAGTGGGTCCTGCACGATGTCCGCCGCACCACCTTGGACGACCAGGGCACGCATACGGAGACCGACGCGAGCCTGCCATGGAAATCGAGCCTGAATCCACAGGTGCTGGCGCAGTCGGTGATCCAGCCGCAGTACCTTTCCATGCGCGACCTGCGCCGCAACATGCACTATCTGGAAAGCAACGGCGAGAGCCCCGGCGCGTATGCGGTGGCGTTCTGGGGGCGTGCGCTGTATCCGTTCAACGTGCTGGTGCTGGTCTTGTGCACGATGCCGTTTGCATTTGGCGCGCTGCGTTCGGGTGGTCTGGGCAAGCGCATGTTCATCGGCATGCTGCTGGCGATCGGCTGGTATTTCCTGCAGCAGGCGATGGTGAACTTCGGCACGGTTTACGGCATGCCGCCGCTGCTTGCCAATCTGTTGCCGGCGACCTTGCTGGCGAGCGGAGCGTGGCTGTATTTCCGCAAGCGGATCTGATCGCCCGCAGAGGGGGCGCCAGCTTGCATCAGTTGATGAGGAAGCGATGATGCGTGAGATCGACCTGCGTAGCGACACCGTCACCCGGCCTACCGACGCGATGCGCGCGGCCATGCTGCGGGCGGAAGTGGGTGACGATGTTTACGGCGAGGACCCTACCGTCAACGCGCTGCAGCAGCGCCTCGCCGACGAGCTCGGCTTCGACGCCGGCCTGTTCGTACCCAGCGGCACGCAGTCCAACTTGCTGGCCCTGCTGGCGCATTGCGAGCGTGGCGACGAGTACCTGGTCGGCATGGACGCACACACCTACAAGTTCGAGGGCGGCGGCGCGGCGGTGCTGGGCTCGATCCAGCCGCAACCCATCGTGCAGGCGGCGGACGGTTCGTTGCCGTTGAAGCAGATCGAGGCGGCGATCAAGCCGGTCGATCCGCATTTCGCGCGCACCCGTCTGCTGGCGCTGGAAAACACCTGGCATGGCCGCACCCTGCCGCTGGACTACCTGGTTGCCGCGCATGACGTGGCGCGTTCGCACGGGCTGGGTCTGCATCTGGATGGCGCGCGGCTGTTCAATGCGGTGGTGGCGTGCGGCGTGCCGGCACGCGAGATCACCCGCCATTTCGACACGGTGTCGATCTGCCTGTCCAAGGGCCTGGGTGCGCCGGTGGGCTCGGTGCTGGTCGGTTCGCATGCGCTGATCGACAAGGCGCGGCGCTGGCGCAAAGTGACCGGTGGCGGTTGGCGCCAGGCCGGCATGCTGGCGGCGGCGGGCCTGCATGCGCTGGATCATCATGTGGAGCGGCTGGCCGATGATCATCGCCGCGCCGCGTATCTGGCCGGCTGCCTGCGCGAGATCGCCGGCATCGACCTGCTCGGTCAGTACACCAACATGGTCTTCATCGACGTGCCGGCCCAGCGCCTGCGCGAGCTGGATGCACACCTGCGCGAGGCGGGCATCCGCATCAGCATCGGCTATCTGCCGACCCTGCGTCTGGTCACGCATCTGGATGTCGATGATGACGGTATCGAGCGCACGGTCGTGGCTTTCAGGGAGTTTTTCAGGCAGGGTTGAACGTCGACGTTGTTGACCGACGGCGTCGAGGCTTTCGGACACTTCGAGAAAGGATCTCTGCCGATGAAGAAGCTGTTTCCGTGGATTTTGCTGCCCGCCTGCCTGGCTCTAGCCGGCTGCAACCCCGATAACGCACCGTGGGCCGGCACCTCTGCGCCGCCGGCGCCTGCAACTGCTGCAACGGTGAGTCCTGCCGTGCCGGCACCCACGCCCGCCACGCTGGCCATGCCGCCCAAGATAGCCGCTGCCGCGCCAACCAAGCCTTTTCCCTTTGCGTCGGAGTCGGTGTCATCGGGCGCGACCGGTTGCGAGTTCACCGGGTTGCAGCTGCCGCCTTCGACCAAGGTCTTCGCGGCGGGTGCCTACAGCGGCAGCAAGCAAGGCTTCCAGATCGATGCCAGCGGACATGAGGCGACCCGGATGGACGTGGCGGTCAACCAGCCGAATGCGCCGGTGGTGCTGATGCTTGGCAGCTACGAGCCCACGGTGTGGAGTGTCGGCTGGACTTCGGGAACGCGGATACTGGCGGTGCTGGTGGGTGGCTATCACCGCCAGCTGGTTACCGGCTTGCCGGCGAACGTGCCGGTGCTGGTGAGTACGCATGACAACCATGGCAGCTGCAGTTTCTCCTACGTCTCGATCGACAGGGCGGGCGCGCTCAATCCGGTGGCACGACGGCTGTTTGGACGTCCGGTGGACATGCTGTATCCCGCGCGTGGCGGCAAGGTCGTGGTGGGCCTGCCGTTGTCCGGGGCGAGCCTGGTGACCGATGGCAGTGCCCGGTCACCGTCATCGTTTCGCCTGCCGAATTCGCAGCTGGCCGGCCCGGCCGGACTTGAGCAGGCGGTGCGTGATGGCTTCCTGCGTGCCGCGGATTCCTCTGATGCGGCCGCCTGGGCGGCGGCGGTCCGCTCAAGTTCGCGTGGCCGCGGCGATGCACCGCCGATTGCTGGCGGCGTCCCGCCGCCGCGCATGCCCACCATCTTCCGCGGCTACGTGGTGCTGAAGGCCTATACCTTTCCGCCGGGTTTGTATGGCGCCAATTCGGCCACCTTCTTTGTCCCTCGTGGCGTACCGCGTCCGACCGGGCAGATGGGCCATTCGACGCTGTATGACTTCAACACGATGGGTTGCGCGGGCGTGGCCTGCGGGCGTCACTGAGACGCAGGCC
>JBBQQL010000064.1:0-21792 GCA_038215995.1 Lysobacterales bacterium | reverse complement strand
GCACGGGAATTGCCGTAGCTCTTGCGGTTGATCTTGCCGCGACGGGTCTTGCGATCGCCCTTGCCCATGGGAACACCTTGATTTGTTGGATGAACGGCCGACCATGATAGCAGTGCCGGAGCAAACACCATAGTCAGGCATGTCCATGACCGGCACAGCCATGCGACCCGTCCGGACACTCGTCAGGGTCGATCTGGACGGTCACATGCTGAATCTGGAACCGTTCCAGCAAGATATGCCTGATCGCCCGCAGCGCGCGCGCGCAGTCGGCGGCGTCGTCCAGCTCCGCGTGCAGGGTGGCCATGCGTGAGCCCGAGGCCAGTTGCCATACATGCAGATGATGGACATTGCGGATGGCCGGATCGGCCCCGTTCAGTGCGGCAGCGACCACAGCACTGTCCAGGCCCTCGGGCACACCCTCCAGCAGAATATGGGCAGATCGGCGCAACAGCCGCCACGCGCTGACGAGGATCAGCAAGGCTACCAGGATGGACAGCAGCGGATCGGCCCATAGCCAGCCGAACCAGCGAATCAGCAGCGCCGCCACCACCGCTGCCAGGGAGCCCAGCAAATCACCAAGCACATGCAGGCTGGCGCCAGCGAGGTTGACGTCATCGTGCGCATGGCCATGCAAAGTACGCAGCACCAGCACATTCACCAGCAAGCCGGCGATCGCCACGAAAAACATGACGCCGGAGAGGATCTCCGCCGGATGAAGCAGACGGGTGATCGCCTCGTAGATGATCCAGCCGACCAGCACGAACTGGCTCAGCGCATTGACGAAACCAACCAGCACCTCGATCCGACCGTAGCCGTAACTGCGCCGAGCATCAGCGGGCCGCGCGGCCATGGCAACAGCGACCACCGCCAGCAAGAGCGCCAGCGCGTCCACCATCATGTGGCCCGCATCCGCCAGCAGCGCCAGTGAACCGGACCAGAAGCCACCGATCACCTCGATGACCATCATCACCGTGGTCAGCACAAAGGCAAACAGCAACTTTCGACCGCGCAGCGAGGGAGCGGCATCGTGACTGTGGGAATGGGCATGACCGTGCGCCTCGGGCGAACCGGAGGCGCGGGAATGATGGGAATGGGAGTGATCGTGGCTGTGGGGCATGCTCATCCGCGAATGCTAGGGATCGCCCTCGCCGTTACACAATCACAACAGTGAGTACGCCACTCAGTGCGCACACGAAGGCCCATGCACGTGCGCACGCTTGTGCTCGCTGTCCCGGCGCAAATTGACAAAGTGGGCAGCGGCCAGCAACAGGCCGCCACTGGTCACCATCACGCTATGCACAACGACCGAGTAGTGCTCGGCGTAGGTGACCCCCAGCAGCAGCAAGGCCAGGCCAGGAGTAGCCAGCAGCAACGGCAGGGGTTGCTGATGGCGGCGATAACCGCGCACCATTGCAAAAGTTGCCAGCAGGCAGGCGCAGATGACGAAGCCGCGCTCGAATCGGTGATCGGCCAGAAACTCCAGCCCCACGAAAGGCAACAGCGCCAGCACGAAGGGCAGCACGGCGCAGTGGATGGCACACAGGAACGATGCCGTGGCACCGACACGATCAGCCACACGCCACCAGCGGGTTTTGCTTTCCGACTCGAATTCCATGCAATCCAGACCTGCCCCGGCACCGCCAAACGTGGCGATTCAGTCACCGGCGCAGTAATGTTACTTTATAACATTAACATGCGCCACACCTTGGCGGAAAGGTGGCTCAGGGCTTGTGGCAGAGCCTGCAAACACCGTGCACTTCGAGGGTTTGCGCCTGCGGACGAAAGCCAAACGCTTCAGCCTGAGCTTCGATCAACTCGGCAACCCGCTCGTCACAAACTTCCTGCGCACTGGAGCAGACATCGCAGATGAGAAAAGGCACCTGATGCGCTTCGGCCGGGTGATGGCAGGAGACGAACGCGTTGACCGACTCAAGCTTGTGGATAAAGCCGTTTTCCAGCAGGAAATCGAGTGCACGATAAACCGTCGGCGGCGCCGCGTTGCCATGCTTTTCCCGCAACTGATCGAGCAAGTCATAGGCCTTGACCGGCTTGTGCTCGGCCGCGATCAACTCCAGCACCTCCTTGCGCAAAGGGGTCAGCCGCAGCCCGCGCTCCTTGCTTGCGCGCTCGACCTTGCGCACGAACCCCTTCGCGTCATGACGATGCGGATGATGCGCGTGCAGGTTGTCGGTGCCTTGGTCACTCAATGCGTTCACTCCGCTTTCGATGATATGTCCGCCGCCTCTGATTCAGTGGCGGCGGTTCCACACGTGGTTTGCGGCGAGGTTTGAGCAATACCACGACCCAACCGATCGGCCCCAACGCCCACGCCCATAATGCGCCTTCGAGTGGTCGTCCGCGCCACCAACCCAATAACAGTCCAACGACGACAAAAACCAGGCTCCACCAGAACATGGCCGCCCACGGCACCATATTCAACAGGTTGAAGAAGACGTGCCAGAACGCGCCGGGCGAGTCCATGTCGACACCCTGGGTCGCCCTGGCGAGAAACTCATCCATGCAGCAGATTCAATCTGGTCATGCGGGGAAGGAGAACGGACCCTAAATCAGGGCAATTGCCGCATCGATACGCTTGAGCGTCTCGTCGCGACCAGTCAGATAGATGGTGTGATCGATCGAAGGCGACACCTGGGTGCCGGTCATCGCCACGCGCAAGGGTTGGGCGATCTTGCCCATGCCCAGGGCCAGTTTGGCCGCCACCTGCTCGATGACCTGATGAATCGGCTCGGGCTTCCATTCGCAATCGGCAAGCAGGGACTTCGTCTCGCCCAACACGGCGGCCGCAGTGTCGTTCTTCAGATGTTTGGTGACGGCCTTTTCGTCCCATTCGAGGATGGGCCCGTACCAGATTTTCGCCCGCTCTGCCATTTCCTTCAGCGTATGCACGCGATCGCGCAAGGCGACAATCACATCGACCGGCGCAGGGCCTCCCGTCACGTCGATGCCTGCACGTTGCAGATGCCATGCGAACTCCGCGACCAGCGACTGCGGCTCGTCCGTCTTGATGTAGTGCTGGTTGAGCCAGGCCAGCTTCTCGGTATCGAAGCGCGATGCCGCCTTGTTCACGTCGGCAACATCGAACAGCGCAATCATCTGCTCGCGCGAGAAAATTTCCTGATCACCGTGCGACCAGCCCAGCCGCACCAGGTAGTTGAGCAGCGCATGCGGCAGCAAGCCGTCCTCGCGATAGTCCATCACGCTCACCGCACTGGTGCGCTTGGAGAGCTTCTTGCCCTCCTTGTCCAGGATCATCGGCAGGTGCGCAAACTCCGGCACCTTGGCGCCGAGCGCCTTGTAGATGTTGATCTGGCGTGGGGTATTGTTGACGTGGTCGTCGCCGCGGATCACCTCGGTGATGCCCATGTCGATGTCATCGACCACCACGGCGAAGTTGTAGGTCGGCCAGCCATCAGAACGGAAGATCACCAGATCATCCAGCTCGCTGTTGCTCCACTCGATCCGGCCCTTCACCTTGTCATCGAACACCACCGAGCCTTCGCTCGGGTTGCGGAAGCGGATGACCCGGTTCGGATCGTCGCGCAACGGCTCGTTGCGATCGCGGTAGTAGCCGTTGTAACGGGGCTTGTCGCCCTTGGCCATGGCGATCTCGCGCATCGCCTCGATCTCGTCCTTGCTCTCATAGGCGTAGTAAGCGTTGCCGGCAGCGACGAGTTCATCAGCCACCTGCTTGTATCGCTCCAGCCGCTGCGTCTGGTAGAACGGACCTTCGTCATGATTGAGGCCCAGCCACTGCATGGCGTCGAGGATCGCCTGCACCGCGGCGTCCGTCGAGCGCTCGCGATCGGTATCCTCGATGCGCAACACGAATTCACCGCCACGACGGCGCGACTCCAGCCAGCAATACAGCGCGGTGCGGGCGCCGCCGATATGCAGAAAACCGGTGGGACTGGGGGCAAAGCGGGTGCGTACGGTCATGAGATTCTTTCAGGAGGCATGGAGCGAAGTGACGGATTTTAGCCGATCCCGTGGCAACCACCCGAACCTGAGGCCACGCAGCGCCTGCGCAGGACGAAAGAGTCTGTTCGCGATGCTGATCGCGGGTCTGGCAGTCACGCCATCAGCGTGGGCCGACAACCCCGGTTACGACCGCCCCGGGCTTGGCTTCACGCCTGCCGCGCTGGACGCCGGCGACATGACGATCGAGCAAGGCCTGCCAAGCTGGAGCCAGGACCAGCGCGATGGTGTCAGCAGCACCCAGTACAGCGCTGACAGCCTGCTGCGGCTGGGCCTGGGCCACTCGCTGGAACTGCAGCTTGGCGATTCGCTGTACAACCACTTGCGGGAACGCGGCGCGAGCATGTCTCTGAACAGCGAAGGTCGTGGCGACAGCAACCTGGCATTGAAATACGTACTGCCCTCACCGAGCACCTCGTTCAGCTGGGGATTGCTGGGTAGCGTCGAGTTCACCGACGGCCGTCGCGATTTCCGCAACAACCAGCGGCAGTATCTGCTGGGCCTGTCTGCCAGCCAGCAATTGAACGAAGGCAGCAGTATCGGCACCTATCTGGAGGATGTGCGCGCCAGCGGTCGCGACAGCTACACCGCCGTGATCAACCACAGCCAGGCGTTGGGCAAATCGCTTTCGTTCTACGTCGAAGCGGGATGGCAGCGCGAGGCCGGAGCGGCCAGCGGGATGTTGGGAGGTGGTGGTCTGGCCTGGCAAGCCACGCGCCGACTGCAGCTTGACGCGGGTTTCCGCCACCGACTTTCCGGCGCGGCGCCGGACTGGTGGGCTGGTTTGGGGATATCCATATTTCTTGAACATTGACCTTCCTGGCACCGCGCTGTCTCGCCCGAACGCAGAAGAAACCACGTCATCGTGATGTCACGCAGGCGCCATCCAGGCGCAACGCCCCCCACTCAGACTGCACCCAGCCAACACGGGTACCGTCGTCATGCGCATCG
This sequence comes from Lysobacterales bacterium, assembly GCA_038215995.1. Lineage (GTDB taxonomy): Bacteria > Pseudomonadota > Gammaproteobacteria > Xanthomonadales > Rhodanobacteraceae > Rhodanobacter. The sequence goes on along the minus strand of JBBQQL010000064.1, from coordinate 16,845 downwards.
GCATCGTCAGTGAAACCTATCCCCCGGAAATCAATGGCGTCGCGCTGACCGTCCAGAGCCTGGCCGTCGGCCTGGCTGGGCGCGGCCACAGCGTGGACCTGATCCGCCCGCGGCAATCGCAGCCCCATGATGACGAGCCCGGTATCGACGTGCTGAGCATGCGCGGCGGTGCGCTGCCGCGCTACCCGGGCCTGCGCTTCGGCTTGCCAGCCGGCCGCAAGCTCGGCAAGCATTGGCGAGATAACCGGCCGGACGCGGTCTACATCGCCACCGAAGGCCCGCTTGGATGGTCGGCCATACGCACCGCCAAGCGCATGGGCATTCCGGTCAGCAGCGGTTTCCACACCCGATTCGACCATTACGCCGATCACTACGGCGTCGGCTTTCTTACGCCGCTGGTGCGCGGTTACCTGCGCCGCTTTCATCAGCGTGCCGTCGCCACCCTGGTTCCGACCGATGCGCTCTCGCAGGAATTGCAGCGCATGGGCATCTCCAATGCCCGAATGCTGCGCCGCGCGGTGGATACGCAGTTGTTCCATCCGGACAAACGCGACAACGCGCTGCGCCGGAGCTGGGGCGTCGATGCAACCACACCGGTGGTGCTGTATGTGGGACGCATCGCGGCAGAAAAGAACCTGGAACTCGCGGTGCAGGCTTTTGCCGCAATCCGTCAGCAGAATCCGAATGCACGCTATGTCTGGGTCGGCGACGGTCCCGCCCGCGCCGCATTGCAGGAAGCGCACCCGGATTTCATCTTCGCCGGCATGCAACGCGGCGAGACACTGGCCAGCCATTTCGCCAGTGCAGACCTGTTCGTGTTTCCCAGCCTCAGCGAGACATTCGGCAACGTGATCCTCGAGGCGCTCGCCGCCGGGCTCCCGGTGGTGGCCTACGCCGAGGGTGCCGCGCGCGAACACCTCGTCGATGGCGTCAACGGCTATTGCATTGCCGCGGGCAACGCTGACGCCTTCGTCGACGCCGCTGCCCGGCTGGCCAGCAACCCCGGACTGATCCGGCACATGGGTCGTGCGGCCCACGCCAGCATGGCCGGATTGTCGCCGGACGCGGTGATCCGCGATTTCGAGACCCTGCTTCGCGACATGGCCGAGGAAAATCTGCATGAGCACCTTGCCTCCCCTGCCCACGCCTGAGCTTCCCCTCGGGCCACGCTTCGCGCTGGATCGTCGCGTATGTGTGGCCGCCAACCGCTGGGGTGCGCGACGGCTGGTGGGCCTGTTCTTTGGCACCGTCAGCCGCTTGGGCGACGGGATCTTCTGGTACGCACTGATGGCCGTACTGGCCTTGCTGGGTGGTCACCGTGGATGGCTCGCGGCCGCGCACATGGCCGCCACCGGCCTCACTGCCCTGCTGCTCTATCGCCTGCTCAAGCGCTGGACGCGCCGTCCCCGCCCCTTTCGTGCCTGCCCGGGGGTGATCGCCCATGTGCCGCCGCTGGACGAATTCAGTTTCCCATCGGGGCATACCTTGCAGGCGGTGAGCTTCAGCATCGTTGCGGTGGCCTGGTATCCCTTGCTGGCGCCGCTGCTGTTTGGCTTTTCATCGCTGGTCGCCGCCTCGCGCGTCATCCTCGGCCTGCACTATCCCAGTGACGTGCTCGCGGCGATGCTGATTGGCTGCAGTCTGGGAGCCACCTCGCTGTGGCTTTTCCCGTTGCCGATCTGAGAAACCTCAGTCGCTGAAACTCGAGCTTGATCTGCGCAGTATTTGCGCACGCCGTCACAAGCTCCTTTGTGGTCAGACAGATAGCCTACCTTGTCCACAGGCTTTACCCGTCACTCTCCACAATCGCTGTGGAGAACTCTGCGCGTATTGCTCGCCGCTGCGCAAAAAACAAGCAACGCGTAGCAAGTGCCTGTCAGCAAAGGGCATGTCATGGCTTGTCCACAGGCTGATACACAAGGCGCGCACATTTGTTGTGGAAAACTCTTGCGTGCCCGTGAACGGGCCAGCGAAAACCTCCTCATCCGCATGTGCGCAGTAACTGATCAGCGCGTAGCAAGTCGTTGATCAACAAGCGTCAACCGGGGCTTTTCCACAGGCTTTACCGGAGCGGGTCCACAGCGATTGTGGAAAACTCTGCCGCTGAAACGACGATGCCGCCCGCAGGCGGCATCGCACTCAATCCACTCGGCGCAGCTCAGGCCGCACGACTGGCCCGGGTCAGGATGCCCAGCAGGTCAGCCAGCTTGTCGCGCATCTCGCGGCGATCGACGATCAGATCGATCGCACCGTGCTCGACCAGGAACTCCGAACGCTGGAAGCCTTCAGGCAAGGTCTCACGCACGGTCTGTTCGATCACCCGCGGGCCGGCAAAACCGATCAAGGCTTTCGGCTCACCGATATTGATGTCGCCGAGCATCGCCAGGCTGGCGGATACGCCGCCGGTAGTCGGATTGGTCAGCACACTGATGAACGGAACGCCCGCATCGCGCAGACGAGCCAGCGCGGCCGCGGTCTTGGCCATCTGCATCAGCGAGAACAGTGCCTCCTGCATGCGCGCACCACCGGTGGCCGAGAAGCACACCAGCGCACTGTTGTCGGCCAGCGCCCGCTCGGCAGCGCGGGCGAACTTCTCGCCGACCACCGAACCCATCGAGCCACCCATGTAGGCAAACTCGAACGCGACCGCCATGAGGGGGCGCCCCTTCAACTGGCCGCTCATTGCAACCAGCGCATCCTTCTCGCCGAGCTTTTTCTGGGTCGAAGAGATGCGATCGCGATACTTCTTCGAATCACGGAATTTCAGCGGATCGGTGGGCTCCATGCTGGCCCAGAGTTCCTGGGTAGAACCCTCGTCCAGCAACGCATCCAGCCGCATCCGCGCACTGATGTAGTGGTGATGATCGCACTTCGGGCAAACCATCAGGTTGCGCTCCAGCTCCGGCCGGTACAGCACGGTGCCGCAACCGCCGCACTTCTCCCACACGCCCTCGGGCACCGAGCCCTTGCCGGCGGTGGTGTTCTGCGTGCGCGCACGCGGAGTCATGATTTTCTGTAACCAGTTCATCGCAACACCTCAAACGTTCCTGACCCGAAACGGCCAGATGACCGTTTCAGTGTGCATCCAGCGCAGCGCGAATCGGCTGCAGGAAATCCTGCACACGGCGAGCGATATCCGCCGCATCCGTGGCACCCGCCAACCGCTCGACCAATGCGCTGCCAATAACTACCGCATCGGCAAACCCGGCGATGGCCTTGGCGCTTTGCGCGTCGCGCACGCCGAAACCCACCGCCACCGGCGCACTGGCGCGAGAGCGAATATCAGCCACCCGAACGGCGATATCCGCAGTGCTCAAATGCCCCGCACCGGTGATGCCTGCAAACGACACATAGTACAGGAAACCCTCCGCCATCCCGCACAGCTGCGCCATACGCGCGGGTGCGGTGGTTGGTGCCGCCAGCATGATCCGGCGCAAGCCAGCCTCACGCAAAGGCGCCAGAACAGCCGATTCCTCCAGCGGGCAATCGACCAGCAGCACCCCATCCACCCCGGCTGCCACCGCCTCGCTGGCGAAGCGCGCGTAACCGTGGATTTCGATCGGATTGAGGTAGCCCATCAGCACTACCGGCGTATCCGCGTCGCGCTGGCGGAACTCGGATACCCAACGCAACACGTCGACGAGTCCAACACCTTTGGCGATAGCCCGTTCGCTGGCGTGCTGAATCACCGGACCATCCGCCATCGGGTCGGAAAACGGAACGCCCAGTTCAATCAGACTGGCACCCGCGTCAACCAGCGCATGCATCAGGCTGACCATGTGTTCGGGCGAGGGATCACCGGCGGTGACGAACGGAATCAGACCGGTGCGAGCGGCAGCCTTGAGCTCGGCGAAGCGGCAGTCGATGCGGTTCATACCTCGACTCCTTCACGGGCGGCGATGGTGTGCACGTCCTTGTCGCCACGTCCGGAAAGATTGCACAACACGATGCCGTCCTTCGGCAGCTCGCGCGCCAGCTTCATCGCCTGCGCCACGGCATGGCTGGATTCCAGCGCGGCCAGGATGCCCTCGGTGCGGGCCAGCAGGTGGAACGCCTCCAGCGCCTCGTCGTCGGTGATGCCGACATACTCGGCGCGACCGGTGTCCTTGAGAAAGGCATGCTCGGGGCCAACGCCGGGATAGTCCAGCCCGGCGGAAACCGAATGGGTTTCGGTGATCTGCCCGTTGTCATCGCACAGCACGTAGGTGCGGTTGCCATGCAGCACCCCGGGCCGGCCGGCCGCCAGCGAAGCGGCATGATGGCCGCTGGCAATGCCCTCGCCCGCTGCTTCGGCACCGACAATGCGCACGTCGGCGTCGTTGAGGAATTCATGAAACAGGCCGATTGCGTTCGAGCCGCCGCCTACACAAGCCGTGAGGACGTCCGGCAAGCGACCGTACTGCTCCAGCATCTGCGCACGCGCCTCGCGTCCGACGATGGCGTTGAAATCGCGCACCATCTTCGGATACGGGTGCGGGCCAGCCACCGTTCCGATGATGTAGAAGGTGTCGTCCACGTTGGTGACCCAATCGCGCATGGCCTCGTTCAGCGCATCCTTCAGCGTCTTCGAGCCCGAGGTTACTGGCACCACTTCGGCACCGAGCAGCTTCATGCGGTAGACGTTGATCTTCTGCCGTTCGATGTCGACCGAACCCATGTAGACCACGCACTTCATGCCGAAACGGGCGGCCACGGTGGCACTGGCCACGCCATGCTGGCCGGCGCCGGTTTCCGCGATCACGCGCCGCTTGCCCATGTGCCGGGCGACGAGCGCCTGGCCAATGGTGTTGTTGATCTTGTGCGCGCCGGTGTGGTTCAGATCCTCGCGCTTGAGCAGGATCCGGGCGCCGCCGACATGCTGTGACAGCCGCTCGGCGTGGTAAATCGGGCTGGGCCGCCCGACGTAGTACTTCAGGTCACGATCGAGTTCGGCCAGGAACGCGGGATCGCTGCGCAGCCGCTCGTAGGCCTCACTCAATTCAGCCAGCGGCGCCATCAGGGTCTCGGCCACATAACTGCCGCCATAGTCGCCAAAGCGGCCGTGGGCATCGGGCCAAAGGTGGTAGTCCTGGATCGTAGACATGGATGATTCCTGTGCGAAAAACTGGTAGTCGTAACGGGTAGTGCTCTTGTTGAAACCTAGAATATCCCACCGAAGCACCACCAAAAAGCGATAAGATCGCTGCAATACGTCAGTAAAACTCAACAATGATCGAGCGCGAACTGCCACCACTCAACGCCCTGCGGGCCTTCGAAGCAGTCGCGCGCCTGCACAGCGTCACCCAGGCTGCCGCGGAACTGCACGTCACCCATGGTGCAGTCAGCCGGCAGTTGCGCCTGCTGGAGGACGCCCTGGGTCGACCGCTGTTTGCGCGCCAGGGGCGCGGCCTGGCACTGACCGAGATTGGCCAGCAATTGCACGAGGGGGCCGGCACCGCCTTCGAGCAATTGCGCGAGAGCTGGTCCAGCCTGCGCCAGCGCAATGCCCAGGCGCCCTTCGTGCTGGGCTGCTCGGGCAGCTTGCTGGCGCGCTGGGTGATTCCCCGGCTGGACCGCATCGAACGTGACCTGCCCGAACTGCGCATGCACCTGTCGGCGCAGGAATCCTCCATGACGCCGGAGCTCGGCAACCTGGACGCCGCGCTGATGCTCGCCGCACCGCCGTGGCCGGCCAACTGGCACGTCGAGACACTGGCCCCGGAACAGATCGGCCCGGTGGTCAGCCCACGCTATGCCGGCTGGCCCGCGCTGCAGGGACACTCCGCGGCGAAGCTGCTGGACGAACCGCTGCTGCATACCGCATCGCGGCCACAGGCATGGCCCGACTGGATGCGGAGTATGGATCTGCCGCCACCACGCAGCGCGCCTGGCCCTGGCTTCCCCCATCTCTATCATCTGCTGGAAGCCGCCATTGCGGGGCTGGGCGTGGCGATCGCGCCGGCGCCGTTGGTAGCGGACGACCTGGCCAGCGGCCGCCTGCTGGCGCCTTGGGGCTTTCAACCCACCGGGTCGGCATGGGTTCTGGCGACACCCCTGCGAACACCGGATCGTCGCTGCGCCGCACTGGCGACCTGGCTGCGGGAGGAGCTGGCGAGTGGTTGATCTCGCAACGTCTGCAGCACGTTACAGATAGCGACGAATCATGCCCTTGAGCTTTTCCACCAGGTCAGGTGATAGCGACCCAAGGATTCCTCGCGCCTTCGGCGGAATATGCGCCGCGGGGTCCTCATCATCAAATACGTAATAGTCGAGCAGCTCCCGCCAGGCGGCACGATCGGCCCGATCAAGCGACTTGAAACTGAGGATGCAGTGCATCAGGCCATCCAACGCGGTCTCCGTGACGCGGCCCGCGCCGGCACCGGGTATCCACCAGTAATTGACCAGCGCATTGACTCGCCGCAGCGAGACAACGTGATGCCACCACAGCGGAGGGATGTAGATCGCGTCACCCGGCTGCAACTCGGCTGACTGTGAATGCGCCATGGCCTCTCGCAGCCGGGGAAAGCGCGGATCATCGAGCCGATCCAGACGAGCCATGCTGATCGCCGCACCGGTCGGCGCAAAATCCAGCGGACCGATGTACAGGTTGCGGATCTGTCCAGCGGGAAACAACGTGAAGCGCCGGCTACCGCTCACCACGCACGCGATATTGTGATACTCGTCGAAGTGCGCCGGCGTGGTCACCTGGTTGCCCACCCACAGGCGTGGCTGAATGGCGGGATTCAGAAAAGGCAACGAGTGAGCGTCCAGAAACCCGGGGATGCAACTGGACGCCAGCGCACTCTGCATCGCCAGCCCCGGGGGATCCTGCTGGCGGCTATACGTCGCCAGACGCTGCAGAACCTGGGTGATCGAGACACGATGATGCTCATAGTTGAAGCCATCGAACGCATCGTTGTAACCAATCACTCCCTCCTGATCGGCCGGCATCAGCAACGCATCGACCTCGGCGCCGCTGTCCCAGTCCGCCAGCTTTCTGGCGAAGGCGGTATCGGACTGGCCAGCCATCTGCACCAGCGGCCAATCGCGGCAAAGACCCCGCATCACCAGCGGACGGTCGTGACCCACGACATCGCTCAGCGCCACTGACTGACTGCTGTCGCGATATTCCTCAATGGGCCTGGACATGCTTTTGATCCGTTGCCGCGCGGCGGTCGCAGCACATCGTATCGTGCAAGCCAGCATGCGTCATGGCCGCCAGCTTGCCTCAGCGATCAGAGCACGAATCAGACGCCAAAAGACCCGCATCCGCCACGCGAACAGCGCGGACAAAATCGGCCAGCAAGGAGGAATCCTTGATCCCCGGCGCCGCTTCCACACCGCTGGCCACATCCACCGCCCAGGGACGCAGCATGCTTATGGCCTCGCCCACGTTGCCGGCATGCAGACCACCCGCCACGATCAGCGGCTGCGCCAGTTCGCGGGAAAGCATTGACCAGTCAAATGCCTTGCCGCTGCCACCCGCCTCGCCGAGACCGTGACCATCGAGCAGCAGGCCCGCCGCGTGCGGGTAATCGCTCAACCGGGATACCGACGCGGCGCCCTCGCCCATCGCGATAGCCTTGAGGAACGGTGCATCAAACTGGCCACACCAGTCGTCACTCTCCCCGCCATGGAACTGCAGCAGGGCCGGTCGCACCTGATCGAGCACCTGTCGCACCAAGGTCGCATCATCGTCCATGAACAAGGCCACCGTGCACACAAAAGGCGGCAAGGCCTCGACGATCGCGCGCGCCTGGCGCAAGCCAACCTGGCGCCGACTGCGCGCGGTGAACACCAGACCGATCGCATCCACGCCAAGGCGCGCAGCCAGCAACGCATCCTCGGTACGGGTCATGCCACAGCATTTGATGCGGGTCATGCAGGCAACTCCGGTTGTGACACTTCTTCAGGCAAGCCCCAGTGTCGTTCGTAGCGTGGCCCGACAAAGGTCAAACCAGTCGCTGGCGCCGTGGGCCCGGCCACATGCCTGTCGCATCCTTCCAGCAACCTGGCGATCCATTCCACCGGCCGCTCGCCGCGACCAATCATCAGCAGCGACCCCACGATATTGCGGACCATGTGATGCAGAAAGGCGTTGGCCTCGATCTCGACAAACAACTGCTCACCCTCACGTCGCACGCTTACGGCCAGCACGGTTCGACGCGGGTGATGTGCCTGACATGACAGTGCCCGGAATGCGCTGAAGTCATGCTCGCCCAGCAGCGCCTGCGCAGCGAGGTGCATCCGCCCGGCATCCAGCGGCAGGCGCTCCCAGGTGACATAGCGCGCATCCAGCGCAGCACGCACCGGCCGATTGAGGATCTGATACCGATAGCGACGACTGCGCGCCGCGAAACGTGCATGAAAGCTGTCCAGCACCGGCTGTGCCCACAACACCGCCACGCTGGTCGGCAAATTGGACGACGCACCAAGCACCCATCCACGCATCGGGCGGCCAGCGTCGCTGTCGAAATGAATGACCTGGCAGCGGCCGTGCACGCCCGCATCGGTACGCCCCGCACAGGTGACCTCGACCGGGTGGGCTGCGACCTTTGACAGCGCCTGCTCCAGCCGCGCCTGCACACTCGGCCCTTCGGTAAGCCTCTGCCAACCGAAGAAATCAGTGCCGTCGTATTCAACGCCCAGGGCAATACGCATGGATGGGTACGAAAAATGGGTGAAAGACGGCGAAGGTTAACAGCCTGCCGGCGGAGGTGGTCGAAGCGAAAGCCAGCTATGCGCCGCCGAATGGCGATCCCACAACGAAGCAGGGCCGGCGAGCCGGCCCTGCTTGATTTCGCCGCAACCGCTATCGACTAGCGCAAAGTCTCAAGCAGGCGCTTGGCGACGTCCTGCTGCGTCTGGGTACCTTCCTTGACCACTTCGCCCAACATGGCACGAGCACCGTCAGCGTCACCCATGTCGACGTAGGCACGTGCCAGATCGAGCTTGGTATCAACCGGGTCATCGCTGAACTCGGTGATATCGAAGCTCTGACCCTCAGCGGACGAATGATTGCTGCCAGAGGTGTCCTGCCAGCTCAAGTCGTCATCCAGCGCAGGCTCAACATGGCTGGAATCATGACGCGGCGCCATCACGGTCGCGTCCTCCGCCGCCGTCGAATGATGCCCCGGCGCCGAATCGCTGGGCACCGGCTGAGTCAGGTCGAAATTGAAACTGTACTCACTGACCTTCTTCGGTCCGCTGGGCGAGAGCGGTGGCATCGAAGATGCAGCAGCCGGTGCGTCGTGTTCATCATGGCCGTAGTCGTCAATATCGAAAGCGCCATGTGGCTCGGCGTTTTCAGACATGGCTGCTTCGGGATGATGGTCGAACAACGGATGTGCTGGAACGAGGTCTTCGCCCATGTGCAGAACGTCCTGCCACTCGTCCTGCCCGGGGTCAGTGATATGCGCATGCATCGCCTCGGCTGCGGCCTCGAAACGCTCGACGTCACGGCGCGAGTAGTACAGCGTCACCAACTCGAGATGCAGATCGATGTCATCCGGATGTTCGGCGAGTTGATCGAGCAATTCATCCTGATCGACATCATCCTCACCCAGATCATCCCCGCCCTGCATCGGCGCGGCATTGAACCGGTCAGCCAGTGACGAGGCTGACTTCGCGCCAGAGGCCTTCGCCGCCTGCTTGCCGCGGCGCCCACGCAGCCCCAGCACGATCAGCAGCAGCAAGGCAGCACCGCCTGCAGCCCACGCCCACGTCTGCATGTACCAAGGGGCCTCGACCACCGGCATCGGCGCCGGCTTGATCGCGGGCTTGGCGACCGGCCTGGGCTCCGGCGCGGCAGCCTTCACCACGGCGGGTGCCACCGCTTCTGCAGTGGCGGAAATAGCTGGCTTGGACGCCGTACCAGCCGATGCCATCATGTTGGTCGCCAACGCAGCGGAGCTCGAAGCCACAGCCGGCACGCTGGCCGCCGTGGCTGGCGCGGCCTGCGGCGGCGCAACAGCCGGCTCCATGGCTTTTGCCACCGGAGTGGCCGCGGGCAAGCCTGCCGTCTTGCGCGCTTCGGCCAACTTGCTCTGCAACTCGGCGATTTCGTTGTCCTTCAGCGACAGCAGGCGTTCGTTCTTGCCGTTGATGTCGGACAGGTCCTTGAGACGGGACTTCAGGTCGTCGCTCTGCTGCTGCAAGCTGGCCGTGATCTCCTTCGCGCGCAGGAGATCCTGACGCAGTCCGGCGACCGACTTGTCACCCTTGCTGCTGGCATTGTTGCCTTGGCTACCAGCAGCACCAGCCCTTGCCGGCACGAGTGCCAGACGATCCTGGACCACGCCTGTGTCGCCTTTGGAGCCGCTTGCAGCATTCGAGCGAGTCGCCGCGTCAGCGACCAGCGAGGGCTTGCCTGGAGTGCCTGCACGCCAATCACTGTTCTGCCGACTCACTTCAGCGATCGCCGCCGCCAGCGTCATGGCCTGCGCCTCGGCCGCACTGGGCACGCGCAATACCGCGCCGCTCTTCAACGCGTTGATGTTGTCGCGGTAGAACGCATCAGGATTGGCCTGCTTCAAGGCCAGCATCATCTGCTGTACATCGACCCCGGCCGGCGCTGTGCTGCGTGCAATTCCGGACAAGGTCTGCCCCGTGGAGACCGGGCCGTACTCCCCGTTGCTCGCGACGGCGGCGGGCTTGGCGGCAGGTTTGGCCGGGTTTGCCGCGGGAGCCGAGCGCGTCGGCGCCGGCGTCGCTGCAGCCTTCGCGCGCGTTGCCGTCGACTTGGGCGCCGCTGCCGCCACGGCTGCGGGCGGGGCCGAACTGGCACCGGGTGGATCGAGCAGGATCGCAAATTCGCGCACGCTCTTGCCGGCGTGGCCATTCACTTCGATCAACAGGTCGAGATAGGGATCATCCACCGCCACCGTGCTGGTGATACGGATCACCTTCGCTCCCGATGCGCTGTTCACCACGCTGAAATGCAATGGGATGCTGGGTCGGCCGCCGACAATGCCGGCCCGGGTGAACTCGTCACCTGAAGCGAGCTGCACCGTCAGATTCTTCAGCTCCGCCGCATCAGCCGGATGCAGCGGAATTTCTGCCAGCAATGGCTGCCCCAACGCCGACTTGACCTGGACCTGACCAAGATCCAAGGCCAGGACATGGCTACTACCGAGCGCCAATGCCATCAGCATCGACAATTTCAACGAACGATTCATGCGTGTTCCCCCGAACGATCTTTGGCGCAACTCTCAATATTGGACGTACCCGCCATGGCGAGTACGGTGGCAATGTGCTGCCACTTTAGTTATATGCAGGGCAATCAACAATAGCTGTGGCGAATACTTGCAGCACATTGTTCTGACTTGTTCTCACCGGTCGGCCGATTCACTGCTGACCGGCAGCCTGGGTGGACTTCAACGCTTCCAATTGCTTGCGCAATTCGCTGATCGCCTCGTCCTGCTGCTGCAGGCGCTCCGCAGCGTGCTCGCTGTGAGCTTCCTGTGCAGCCACGTCCTGCTGCAGGCGCTCCACCTCGGAGCGGTCGCGCTCCACCCGCTTTTCGACCTTGTGCAGCGACTCGGCAGCGGCCTTGGCGGGCTGCTGCCGGACTGACGGCGGGACAAACGCATTCGCGCCCGCCGAAAACGCCGCAGCAAATGCAATGAAAACAATGGCTTGTCTTTTAGTCATTTTGCTTTTTAGAGATAGTTCTCGATGAGAAGCTCGGCGATCTGTACCGCATTCAGCGCCGCACCCTTGCGGATGTTGTCCGACACAATCCACAAATCCAGCCCGCGCTCGTGCGAGATATCCTCGCGGATGCGCCCAACGAATACCGCATCCTTGCCCGCCGCCTCTCCCACCGGGGTCGGGTAGCCGCCTGGCTTGCGCTCGTCGACCAGTACCACGCCCGGCGCCTGACTCAGGAGCTCCCGCGCCTGTTCGGCGGTGATCTTGTCGCTGGTTTCGATATGCACCGCCTCGGAATGACCATAAAAAACCGGCACGCGAACGGCGGTCGGATTCACCTGGATCGAATCGTCCTCAAGGATCTTGCGGGTCTCCCACACCAGCTTCATCTCTTCCCTGGTGTAACCGTTGGGCATGAAATCGTCGATCTGCGGAATGACATTGAACGCTATCTGGGCGGAGAATTTCTTGCCCGGCTCCACGGTTTGGAAGTTCAGCAGCGCCGCCGTCTGTCGCCCGAGCTCTTCCATGCCACTGCGGCCGGCGCCGGAAACCGACTGATAGGTAGCCACGTTGATCCGCTCGATCTGCGCCGCGCGATGGATCGGCGCCAGCGCCACCAGCATCTGCATGGTCGAGCAGTTCGGGTTGGCGATGATGCCGCGCTGGGTGTACTGCGCGATCGCATGCGGATTGACCTCACTGATCACCAGCGGGATATCGTCCTGGTAACGAAACTCCGAGGTGTTGTCGATCACCACCGCGCCGGCTGCCGCGGCGCGCGGCGCGTGTTCGCGGCTGACCGAACCACCCGCGGAGAAGAACGCGATATCCACCCCGGTGAAATCGTAGGTATCGAGCAACTGCACGGTGATCTCTTCTCCGGCGAAAGTGACCTTGCCGCCAGCCGAGCGCTCGCTGGCCAGTGGCACCAGTTCACTGACCGGGAAATCGCGCTCGGCGAGGATCGACAGCAAGGTCTCGCCAACCGCACCGGTCGCACCGACCATGGCAACTTTGTAACTGCTCTTCAGACTCATGGGTAAGCTTCTTTTATCAGTTGGGTGAACGCGCCGGTCATGCTGCCGGCAGCACGGGATCGACAATCGTGGGTGGCCGCCCCGCATGCGGGCCATGGCCAAACAGCGCCAGCACATTGTCGACTGCCAGCGAGGTCATCGCCCGGCGGGTTTGCTGACTGGCGCTGGCAATATGCGGGCTGAGCAACGCGTTGTCCTGCCGCAGCAAGCCCGGATGCACCGCCGGCTCGCCTTCGAACACGTCCAGCGCAGCGCCGGCCAGGCGCTGTTCGTGAAGTGCCAAGGCCAAGGCCGCGTCGTCCACGATGCCGCCGCGGGCGAGGTTGACCAGCACCGCCGACGGCTTCATCAGCGCCAGCTCGGCGGGGCCGATGGCGTGCCGGGTCTGCGCCGTCAACGGCAGCACCACAATCAGAAAGTCGGATTCGCGCAGAAGCCGCGCCTTGTCGACGTAGCTTGCATGACAAGCTCGCTCGTCAGCCTCGGGCAAGGGCGAACGGTTGTGATAGATCACCGGCATGCCAAAGCCGACGGCGCGACGGGCGATGGCCCGGCCGATCCGGCCCATGCCCAGGATGCCCAACGTGCGTCCATGTATATCCAGACCCAGCCAGGCAGTGAAATCGGTCGCATGCCAATGGCCTTCGCGCAACCAGCGCTCGGCGGCACTCACCCGCCGCGCCGCGCCGAGCATCAGTGCCCAGGCGTAGTCGGCCACGCTCTCATTGAGCACGTCGGGCGTATTGGATACGACAACGCCGGCCGCGCTCAGCGCGGTCACATCAAGATTGTCATAGCCGACCCCAAGGTTTGCGACGATGCGCAGCCGCTTCGCCGCCGCAACCTCGTCAGCGCCAATGCGATCCTTCAAGCCCACGATCGCCGCATCCTGCCCCGCCAGCCGAGCCGCGAGTTCAGTACCACTGAAAACATGCTCCGCGCGCTCCTCGGTGACCTCGAAGTACGGCTCAAGCCGGGCAACGATGTCCGGAAAGCTGGGACGCGATATCCACACCCTGGGCTTGCCGCTCATCAGTATGATCTCCGGCGCATCGTCGCCTCACGCAATCCGCGGCGCGACTACGCCCACGTCACCGCACTGGGCACGGTGGCGCAAAGCCTGGTCGATCAGCACCAGCGCCATCATCGCTTCGGCGATCGGGGTAGCGCGAATGCCGACGCAGGGGTCGTGGCGCCCCTTCGTCATGACCTCGGCAGGCTCGCCGGCGAGGTTAACGCTGTGACCGGGAATCAGGATGCTCGACGTCGGCTTCAGCACGATCGAGGCGGTTACCGGCTGACCACTGCTGATGCCGCCCAGGATCCCGCCTGCGTGATTGGACGCAAAGCCGTCCATACTCATTTCATCGCGATGCTGACTGCCGCGCTGACTGACCGCTGCGAAACCGTCGCCGATTTCCACACCCTTGACCGCGTTGATCGACATCAGTGCACTGGCGAGTTCGCCATCGAGCTTGCCGTAGATCGGCTCACCCCAGCCCGGCGGCACGCCATCGGCCACCACATTGACCCGCGCGCCCACCGAGTCACCTGACTTGCGCAGCGCGTTGACATAAGTCTCCAGCGCAGGCACCTGGGCGGCATCGGGCCAGAAGAACGGGTTCTGCTCCACCGCCAACCAGTCGAACGCATCGGGCGTGATCTCGCCCATCTGCGCCAGGTAGCCGCGCACGGTGACGCCCTGCCGCTCGGCCAGCCATTTCTTGGCAACCACGCCCGCAGCGACGCGCATGGTGGTTTCACGCGCCGACGAACGACCGCCACCTCGCGGGTCGCGAATGCCGTATTTCTGCCAATAAGTGTAGTCGGCATGTCCTGGACGGAAGGTCGACACGATGTCGCCATAGTCCTTGCTGCGCTGATCAACATTGCGGATCAGCAGCGCGATCGGAGTGCCGGTGGTCTTGCCCTGATACACGCCGGAGAGGATTTCCACCTCGTCAGCCTCATGTCGCTGCGATGTGAAACGGCTGCGGCCGGTGGCGCGTCGCTCCAGATCGGCGCGGAATTCCTCGACATCGAGCGCCAGTCCAGGCGGACAACCGTCGATGACGCAGCCGATGGCTGGCCCATGGCTCTCGCCGAACGTGGTGACAGTGAAGAGCTTGCCGAAGGAATTGCTGGACACGTTGTTTGGACGTCCGAAGGAAACCGCCACAGCTTAGCGCGATGCGCCCGTCAATGGGCCGACGGATCACCATGCCATTCACGGGCCAGCAGCGCGAAGACCACATCATCGACCCACTCCCCCTGCAGACACAGGCTTTCGAGGTGATGCGCCTCCTGGCGCATGCCCAACGAACGCAACATCGCCATGCTGGCCCCATTGCGCGGGTCCACCGAGGCATGGATACGGCGATACGCGAGCGTGCCGAACAAACGTCCGAAGACTTCGCGCAGCGCTTCGGTGGCGTAACCGCAGCCCTGCCAGGCCGGGGCGATGGTGATGCCGAACTCGACCGAACCGCCGGTATCCGCCGGCACGTGAATGCCCAGGTCGCCGATCAATTCACCGCTGTCCCGCAGCCTGATCGCCCGCTGCACCCAGCTGTCGGGCATAGCCAGCGACGTGCCGGCCTGGCGTTCAACAAACTCTCGCGCCTCGGCCACGCTGGCCGGGCACCAGCCCTGGTAACGGGAAACCGCCGGATCGGCACGATAGGCAAACAACACCTCGGCATCCTCCGCGCGCAAGGCATCAAGGCAAAGGCGCGACGTCTGCAGCTCCATGACGGCAGGTTTCAGGCGCCGCGCCGCGCTGTGGCGGCGGCGCGGATCGCTCCAGCGTGCTCGACCAGATCACGCCGATCGAGCGCAAAGATGCCCATCTGGCCGACCTTGAACTCGATCCAGATGAAGGGCACCTGGGGCAACAACGCCATCAGGGCATGCTCACTCTCGCCAACCTCGACGATCAGCAGGCCGTCGTCGGTGAGGTAGTCAGCGGCCTCATCCAGCATGCGCAGGCACAGGTCCAGACCATCCACGCCCGAGGTCAGGCCAAGCTTCGGTTCATGCGCGTATTCGCCTGGCAGGGCACCGTACTCGTCCTCGGTGACATACGGCGGGTTGGAGACGATCAGGTCGTAGCGACGCCCCTTCACTCCTGCAAACAGATCGGACTGGATCGCCTCCACCCGGCCCTCGAGATGCTGGAACACGATGTTCTCGCGGGCCAGCGACAAGGCCTCTTCGCTGATGTCCGCGATGTCGACCTGCCAACCCGGGTTGTACTCGGCCATGGCGATACCGATGCATCCTGAACCTGTACACATATCCAGAGCCCGCTCGATATGGCGCTCGTCCAGCCACGGCGCGAAGCCCGATTCGATCAGCTCGGCAATCGGCGAGCGCGGCACCAACGCGCGGCGGTCGCTCTTGAACTTGAGTCCGGCAAACCAGGTCTCGCCAACCAGATAAGCCACCGGCAAACGCTCGTTGATGCGGCGATCGATCAGCGACAGCACATTCTCGCGCTCGGCCGCGGTGAGCTTGCCTGCGCCGTAGGCAGGCGGAATGTCGGGCGGCAGGTGAAGGCTGGCCAGGACCAGATGGGTGGCCTCGTCGATCGGGTTGTCGTGGCTGTGACCAAAGGTCAGCCCGGCCGCGGAAAAGCGACTGGCGCCGTAGCGGATGAAGTCGATGATGGAGGCGAGTTCGGCAGTCACAGCGATCCAGGGACAAACAAGATGGCCGGGCATTATAAGGCCAGCAGAAAGACTCACCCCTATACTGGCGCGATGACTTTCAAACTGCTCCTGCAATACATCCTGCCGCATCGCGCCTTGTCGCGGGTGGTCTACTGGGCCACGCGCTGGACGTTCGCGCCGTGGAAGAACTGGTTGATCAGCACCATCGTGCGCAACTACAACGTCGACATGAGCGAGGCCGCGCAGCCTGATCCACTGGCGTACCAGCACTTCAATGCATTTTTCACCCGCAAGCTGCGCGCCGATGCCCGCACCGCCGACAGCGATCCGGCCGCCCTGCTCTGCCCGGCCGATGGCCGCATCAGCCAATCGGGCGCCATCGTCGACGGGCGTATTTTTCAGGCCAAGGGACAGGATTACACCGCTACCGAGCTGCTTGGCGGCGACGAAGCCGCCGCGGCGCCGTTTCGCAACGGCTCGTTTGTCACCGTTTACCTGTCACC
>JBBQQL010000063.1:0-21958 GCA_038215995.1 Lysobacterales bacterium | reverse complement strand
GCTGGGGCGTGAAGCATTGGTCAGGCGATGGTCAACTACACGCTTGAGCGAACTCATTGATCAGCTGCGACACCCAAGCCCACAACTGCTCGATCAACTGGGTGTGCCAGCATGAAATTCGTGGGGAAACCTCAGGGTCAGGTCCGGGTTGCAGGACAGGCTGTAGTGGACGCCTTCCGGCCCCTCGCGCCGCGCCACCAGTTGCACCAGCAGGTTGATGTCCTGCACCGCGAGGTCACGCGCGACGTGGGTGTAGTTCTGGCTGATGTAGTTGCGCTGGGCACTGTCCGAATGCAGCATCACGCCGGACTGCAGATAGAACTCGTGCACCTCGACATTGGGCGGCAGGGCGTTGCGTGCCTGGTCGAGTGCGTATTGCGGATCAACCTGGTCGGCACCGAAATGGCGTTCCAGGAACGGCTGCAGAAAACGCTGTTCCAGTCCGGGCTTCGCCGTTGGTCGGGTCAGCGACAGTGCGGTATACAAACGCATCGATCGCGTTGGCGTGGCCGCGGTCCGCTGGTACAGCGCGTTGAGCAAGCCGTGCGGTTTGCCCAGCCCGAGTGGCGCGGCAATGCGCAGGTCGGGTCCCAAGGCATCGGTGACATATTTTGAGCACGCGGCGGTGTCGGTAAAAAAGTGCTTGATCGGCATGCGGCTGATCATGCCAGAAGGCTGGCGGCGACGGCGTCTGCACATGCTGATCGCCTACACTCCAGCCATGTCCGGTCCACTGATCCCCACGCTCCCGAGCCGCCTGCTGGCGGAACAAGCTTTCAGCCGCGCCGCCGGTGCGCCGCTGGTCAACGGCAATGCCGTGGAACTGCTGATCGATGCCGCCGCCAATTACGCGGCATGGCTCGCAGCGATTCGCGGCGCCCGTCAGCGCGTGTTGCTGGAGAACTACATCATCCGTGACGACGAGGTCGGCCGCGAATTCCGCGACGCCCTGGTCGAACGTGCGCAGTCCGGTGTGTTCGTGGCGGTGGTGGTCGACTGGGTCGGTTGCCTGGGTCAGTCGGGCAGCCGGTTCTGGGCGCCGCTGCGCGCGGCCGGCGGCGAGGTGCGCGTGTTCAACCCGCCGCAACTGGGACAGCCCTTCGGCTGGGTCAGTCGCGACCACCGCAAGTTGCTGGTGGTCGACGGGGTGCTGGGTTTCCTTTCCGGCGTGTGCATCAGTGCGAAATGGCTGGGCGACCCCACTCGAAACGTGCCGCCCTGGCGCGACACCGGCGTGGCCGTGCGCGGCCCGGTGCTGGTGGAACTGGAAGCCGCCTTTGCACAAAGCTGGAGCGAAATCGGCGCCGAGCTGCGCCCGTTCGCGCCCGCGCCGTCACCGGCCGAGCCGATCGGCGACGTCTCGCTACGGCTGATCGCCACCCAACCCGCCACCGCCGGCATGTACCGGCTCGACCAGCTGATCGCTGCCATGGCGCGCAAGACACTATGGCTCACGGATGCTTATTTTGTCGGCATCGCCCCTTACGTGCAGGCGCTGGTGGCGGCCGCACGCGACGGGGTGGACGTACGCCTGCTGGTGCCCGGCAGCAGTGACATCCCGGCGGTTGCCAACATGTCGCGCTCGGGCTATCGGTCCCTGCTGCAGGCTGGCGTTCGCGTATTCGAATGGAATGGCTCGATGCTGCACGCCAAGACCGCCGTCGCCGACGGGCAGTGGGCGCGGGTCGGCTCGTCCAACCTCAATGTCGCCAGCTGGCTGAGCAATCGCGAACTCGACGTGGCGATTGAAGACGCCGCCTTCGCCACCCAACTGGCCACGCAGTACGAGCATGACCTGGGCAATGCCACCGAAATCGTGCTGGCGCCGCGCCGCCGCCGCACAGGTGAACGGGTGCGCAGCAGCGAGGCTCGTCCACCGCACGTGCGTCGTGGCGGCGGCAGCTCGGGCCGCGCCGCTGCCGGTGCGCTGCGCCTGGCCAACAGTGTGAGCGCCGCGCTGACCCATCGGCGCGTACTCGATGATGACTCGGTGGCCATGCCGCTGATTGCCAGCCTGGTGCTGCTGCTGCTGGCCGCGGTGGGAGTCCTGCAACCGGCATGGATCGGCTGGCCATTTGCCCTGCTGTCGGGCTGGTTCGCCCTGAACCTGGCTGTTCGCGGGGTACGCATGTTGCGGAAACGGCGGCGTGCCCGGCTCGATGGCTGCGAACGTTGAATCCGCCGGCACCACTTGATGTTCTGCATTCGCTTGACGTCTCAAGCGGATGTTTTCTCACGACTTGATACTGCCGCCATGCTAGGCTCGCGCCCTTATGCACGCGCCCTTTGATGACTCCTCGCCGCGCCACGTCCTGACCCCCAGCTCGCTCAACCGGCTGGTACGCGACCTGCTGGGCGACGCCCTGCCCCAGGTATGGATCGAAGGCGAACTGTCGAACGTGGCCCGGCCTTCCTCCGGCCACCTGTATTTCACCCTGAAAGATAGCGGCGCCCAGGTCCGTTGCGCGATGTTCAAGCCCAAGGCCGCGGCGTTGCGCTTTCGTCCGGCTGACGGGGTGCAGGTATTGCTGCGGGCCAAGGTCGGCCTGTACGAGCCGCGCGGCGAATTCCAACTGGTGGCCGAATACATGGAGCTGGCCGGCGAAGGCGCCTTGCAACGCGAGTTCGAGCAACTCAAGGCGCGACTGGATGCCGAGGGCCTGTTCGAGCCCGCCCGCAAACGCGCGCTGCCGCTCTATGCCCGCCGTATCGGCGTGATCACGTCGCCCACCGGCGCGGCGGTGCGCGACGTGTTGAGCGTGCTGGCCCGACGCTGGCCGCTGGCCGAGGTCGAGGTGTTGCCGGTGCCGGTACAAGGCCGCGAGGCGCCGCCAGCGATCGTCTCGATGCTGCGCCGTGCCTCGGCCAGCGGTCGCTATGACGTGCTGCTGCTGACCCGCGGCGGCGGCTCGCTGGAAGACCTGTGGGCGTTCAACGAGGAAGCGGTGGCACGCGCGATCCACACCTGCACGGTGCCGGTGGTGTCGGCCGTCGGTCACGAGATCGATTTCTCCATTGCGGACTTCGTCGCCGACCTGCGCGCGCCGACCCCCTCGGCCGCCGCCGAACTGCTGGTACCCGACGTGGTGGCGGTTGAACGCCACCTGCAACAACTGCAGCAACGCATCAGCACCCTGCAGCAAGGCCGGCTGCAGGCATTCGCGCAGCGACTCGATCATCTGCAGGCGCGCCTGCAGGCGCAACGACCACAGGCACGACTGGCGCGCGATCACGAACGCCTGCTGCATCTGCAGCGCCGCCTCGCCAGCGTCGTACGCGAGCACAGCCAGCAACGCCAACACCGGCTGGAGCGACTCCATGCGCGCCTGCTCGCGCAGCATCCACGCAACCGCCTCAGCCTGCTCGCGCGTCGCCTGACCGAGCAGGACCAGCGCCTGCGCCGCGCCATCACCGTGCGGCTGGAACGCCAGCAAACCCGACTCCGCCACGCCGGTCACGCGCTGAACGCGGTGAGCCCGTTAGCCACGCTGGAACGCGGCTACGCCATCCTGTTCGATGCGCAAGGCCAGGTGCTGCGCTCGGCCACGGACGTGCGCGTGGGCACCGCCTTGCGCGCGCGTCTGGCCGACGGCGAACTGCCGCTGCGGGTCAGCGAAGACTGATCGTTCGCCTACCCTGCGTATTTGCGCCGCACATAGCGTGCGCGTCCACGACTCCCCTGCAGTGACCATGCGAACCGTGGCTCGACGGACCGGAACGGCCTCAGTCGCCGTGCGAACCGCGAGCACAAGCGGGAACCAGACGGGCATCGGTCGATGCCAACTGAACCCAGTCGTGTAAATGCAGCCCCGCTGCGGGTAACGACAAGCCAGCCTCGGATCACGCCCGCATTGATCTGCGTCAAGGCGATCAGCGGACCCCTGCCGCATTCTGTCGGGATGACCTGTACGCGCACCACGACGCGATGATCCGGCCCACCGCAAGGCACGGCAAAGACCGTACTCCTGCCCGGGTACGCTGCGCGCTCACGTGTCTCGCGCTCGCCTTGACCACGAGCGCAGCGCTGGCCTCGGCGACGGATCGTCCGGCCAGCGCGAACCATCCGGCCATTCCGGACACCATCCAGCAGCGTGCCAAGGCGTGCACCAGTTGTCACGGCGAGCACGGCGAAGGCGCGCCGGACAGCACCGAGGGCCCGCGCCTGGCCGGCAAACCGGCCGGCTATCTGCTGCTGCAACTGCGCTACTTCCAGAGTGGCCAGCGCAGGAATGGCGCGATGGAATACGTGTTGCGCCAACTCGATCTCGACTACCTGCGCAAGCTGGCCGACTTTTTCGCACAACAGCAGGTCCCCTACCGTCAGCCGGTGCGGCCCACGGTGTCCTCGGCCACGCTGATCCGTGGTGAACAACTCGCCCTGCATGGCGACCCCGCCGTCGGTGTGCCTGCATGCAACAGTTGCCACGGCAGCAAGCTTGCCGGCGTGCAGCCGCTGATCCCAGGCCTGATCGGTCTGTCGTCAGACTACGTCGAAGCCCAACTTGCCGCCTGGCGCAACCAGACGCGTGCGGCCAGGGAGCCTTTTTGCATGGGCGTGGTGGCCAATCGCATGCACGCGACTGATGTGACGGCTGTTTCTGCATGGTTGGCCAGCCAGACTCCTGCTGCAGGCATGCAGCCGGAGCCGGCCAGCGCGCAGACCATCCCGCTGCCGGGCTGGTGCGTCATGAGTGGCAACGGAGGCATCCCGTGAAGCGGTGGGCGAAGATACTGCTGACGCTTGCCGTCGTGATCGCGGCAGCATTCACCTGGCGCCACGTTGACCATGCTGATCGGCCACCACCCTCGGCGGCGCAACAGGATGCCGACGCTGCCGCGCTGCATGAACCGGCTCGGATAGCCCAGGGCCAATACCTTGCCACGGTGGGCGACTGCGCGGCCTGCCACACCGCGCAAGGCGGTGTTCGCTACGCGGGCGGGCGCTCGCTGAGCACACCCTTCGGCGAGGTACCGGCGCCGAATCTCACCCCCGATCCGGATACCGGCCTGGGGCAGTGGACATTCAACCATTTCTGGCAGGCACTGCATGACGGCAAAGGCCGGCACGGCGAGCTGCTCTATCCGGTTTTTTCATACACCTCGTTCACCCGGGTCACGCGATCGGATGCATTGGCGATCTTTGCCTATCTGAAATCGCTGCCGCCGGTAAACCAGGAGGCCTCGCCGCTTGGATTGAAGTTCCCCTACAGCGTACGCAGCAGTCTGTTTGCATGGCGAGCGCTGTATTTCAAGCCTGGGGTGTTCCAGCCCGATGCGCAAAAATCTGCCGTCTGGAACCGCGGCGCCTACCTGGTCGAGGGACTCGGCCACTGCAATGAATGCCACGCACCACGCAACGCCCTCGGCGCTACCGACACGAACGGCCAACTGACCGGCGGCCAGATTCAGCAGGCGCACTGGTATGCGCCGGACCTCAGTACCCGGCGCGGTGGTGGCCTGGACGGCTGGAGCACGCAAGACATCGTCGACCTGCTCAAGCGCGGCCAGTCGGCCAAGGGCGCCGCGTTCGGCCCCATGGCCGAAATCGTGCACAACAGCACCCAATACATCACCGACACCGACCTGCAGGCGATGGCGACCTATCTTGAGACGCTGCCACCGCGCACCGTCCCCGCAAACACACCAGCCATGACGATCGCGACCAGCCACACCCAGGGCGCCGCCATATACGAGAGCCAATGCGCGCAATGTCACGGCAGCGACGGTAGCGGTGTAGCGGCCATCTATCCGCCTCTCGACGGCAATACCTCGGTGAATGAACCGACCGGCATCAACGCCATCCGCTCGGTCCTGCTCGGCGGCTTCCCACCGGTCACGGCGGGCAATCCGCAGCCCTACTCGATGCCGCCGTTTGCACGGCCATTGACCGACGTCGACATCGCCGCCGTGGTCAACTACATCCGCCAGTCCTGGTCGAACCGGGCCGCCACGGTGAGCGTCGGCCAGGTTGAAAATTTGCGTCACGCGCCGACCGATTGATCGCGGCGCAGCGGGCGCGGTTCTGCAACATGAGAACCCGATGGCCTGCTGCAACCGGCCCCCCATGAATTCTCTTTCCGTATTTCCTGCGTAGCAGTTGACCAGAGTCATCTGCACGAGGATCGGGCATGTATATGCTTTTCATCGAATTACCATCGCACCGCCACAGGGCAGGCTTTACATGAGCACACACTATTTCGTCGGCAGCGGCATCGCCTCGCTGGCCGGGGCAGCACTGCTGATCCGGGATGGTCACGTGGCGGGCAAAGACATCGTGATCTTCGAGGAGTCACACCAGTCAGGCGGGGCATTCGACGCGCACGGCAATGCCGATAGCGGCTATTACATGAGTGGCAGCCGCATGTTCGAGGCCGAATACCGCTGCACCTTCGATCTGCTGGCATCGATTCCCTCGCTGAGCAGCCCGAACATCTCGATCAAGGAGGAAACCGAGCAGGCCCGCGCGGCAACGCCGTGGCACAACAAGGTACGGCTGGTCGACCGCGACGGCAACATCCCGGATTTCCACAGCATGGGCTTCACCGAGCGGGATCGCCTGGACCTGGTCAGGATCATGGCCGAGCCCGAACACCTGCTCGATGACAAGCGCATCACCGACTGCTTCGACGAGCACTTTTTCCAGACCCATTTCTGGCTCGAATGGTGCACGCTGTTTGCGTTCGAGCGCTGGCACAGCGCGATCGAGTTCAAGCGCTACCTGCAGCGATTCGTCCACCACTTCTCCAGCATCGACACGCAGGAAGGTATCTACCGCAGCCTGTACAACCAATACGACAGCTTTGCGGTGCCGCTGCTGCGCTGGCTGAAGGATCGGGGCGTCGATTTCCGCTGCGGCATCCGCGTCAACAACCTGCACTTTGCATCGGGCACCGATGAGATCACGGTCACCGGGATCGACTTCAGCAAGGCCGGCGACAACGGCCATGTCGCGGTCGCTGAAAGCGACAATGTGTTCATCACCAACGGCTCGATGACCGCCGACAAGGCGTTCGGATCAATGACCCGGCCACCGGTGATGGATCGCCGCAACCAGGCCGGCGCCTGGCGGCTGTGGGAAACCCTGGCGGAAGGCCGGCCGCTGTTCGGCAACCCTGCCGCCTTCAACGGCAACATCGCCGAGTCCTCCTGGATCTCCTATACGGTCACGGTAAAGGATCCGCTGTTCTTCGAGCTGATGAAGACCTTCAGTGGCAGCGAACCGGGTGCCGGTGGCTTGATCACCTTCAAGGACTCCAACTGGCTGATCACCATCTCGATCTACCACCAGCCGTTCTTCCCGGAGCAGCCTGACGGCACCTTCGTGTGGTGGGGTTATGCACTGTTCCACGATCGCCCCGGCGACTACGTCAAGAAGCCGATGATCGAATGCAACGGCAGCGAGATCCTTGAGGAGGTACTCGGCCACCTGCATTTCAGCCAGGCGGACAAGGACGCGATCATCGCCCAGTCCAACTGCATTCCTTGCGCGATGCCCTACATCACCAGCCAGTTCATGGTGCGCAATGGCAGTGACCGACCGGCAGTGATTCCGGATGGTTCGACCAATCTCGCCTTCATCGGCCAGTACGCCGAGCAGCCCGACGACGTGGTATTCACGGTGGAGTACTCGGTACGCACGGCCATGAACGCGGTCTATACCTTGCTTGATCTGGATCGCGTGCCGCCACCGGTCTACAAGGGGCTGCACCATCCGAAAGTCATCGTCGATGCGATCCGCACCCTGCATCGCTAGGCGGGCGCAGGCGTCACAACCGGCCGCGGTCGGTCGCGACGTGACGACAACCCGGCCGGAGGCGCCATGAAGAACATCAACCTGGCCCTGTTTGCCCTGTTGCTGCTGTTGAGCGTGCTGTGGCTGCTGGCCGACACGCTGCTGCCCGAACCGTTCACGTACTTCTCCTTCCGCACCCCGTTCGTGCAGTACACCGGCGTGCTCGGCATCGGCGTGATGAGCGTGGCGATGATGCTGGCCACGCGGCCACGCTGGCTGGAACAGCGATTCGGCGGGCTGGACAAGCTGTACCGGCTGCACAAGCGGCTGGGTATCACCGCGCTGGTGGTCACCCTCGTCCATTGGTGGTGGGCCAAGGGTACAAAGTGGATGGTCGGCTGGGGCTGGCTGTCCCGACCACAACGCGGAGCGCGCAGTGCGGAAACGCTGGGTGTGGTCGAAGGCTGGCTGCATGGCCAGCGCGGGCTGGCCGAAACCGTGGGTGAGTGGGCCTTCTACGCCGCGGTGATCCTGATCGCGCTGGCCCTGATCAAGCGCTTTCCCTACCACTGGTTTGCCAGGACGCACACCGTGATCGCGGTGGCCTACCTGGCGCTGGTGTTCCACGCGATCATGCTGACCAAGGCCGATTACTGGCTCCAGCCGATCGGCTGGCTGCTGGCCATGCTGCTGCTCGGCGGCACCATCGCCGCGCTGCTGGTGCTGACCGGCAGCGTCGCGCGAAGCCGCCAGGTGCAGGGCACGATCGAGTCGATCATCCACTACCCCGCCCTGCGGGTGGTCGAGGCGGCGATCCAGGTGCAGCCAGAGTGGCCCGGCCATCATGCCGGGCAGTTCGCCTTCGTCCGCGCCACGCCCGGTGAAGGCGCGCATCCCTACACCATCGCCTCCGCCTGGAACGCGGCGACGCACCGCATCGTCTTCATCGTCAAGGCACTGGGCGACCACACCGGCCAGCTACCCGAACGGTTGAAGGTCGGCATGCCGGTCAGCATCGAGGGGCCCTACGGCCGCTTCGACTTTCGCGACGAGCATCCGCGGCAGATCTGGGTCGGCGCCGGTATCGGCATCACTCCGTTCATTGCACGTCTGGAGTACCTCGCGCACCAGCCAGGCGCGCAGACGATCGACCTGTTCCACACCACCACCGACTTCGACCAGGGCGCGATCGACAAGCTCACCGCCGCGGCGCTGGCAGCGAAGGTGCGCCTGCATGTGCTGGTGGACGCCCGTGACGGTCGACTCAGCGCGGACGGCATTCGCGCCGCCGTGCCGCAATGGCCTAACGCAAGCCTTTGGTTCTGCGGCCCGCCCGCCTTCGGCCGGGCCTTGCGCAAGGACTTCCTCCGGAACGGACTGCCCGCCCCAGACTTCCATCAGGAACTGTTCCAGCTGCGCTAGGCGCGTCCGCGAGCGGCTGGGCGTTGATCAGCATCAGTTCGGAAGCCGATGTTTTTTCGCCACACTTCCCGCTCACCTCGACCCACTCACGCCCACTGAACAGGTCGGACCTTTATGCTTTGCGCGACTTTGACCAAGGCGCCAGCGATGCTCAGGAAGACCTACCCCTACTACCTCGCCAACCAGCCGCAGCAACCGAATAGCGACCTCGCCGTGTTGAACAAGTACACCGGCAAGGTGGCCACCCGGGTCGCCGTGCCAGACGCCAGGGCGATCGAAAAGGCGATCGTCGCCGCCGTGAAGGCCACCACCCCGATGCGCAACTTCAAGCCGTGGGCGCGCCAGGCGGTGCTGCAGCATTGCGTGACCCGCTTTGCCGAGCGACACGACGAACTGGCCGAGGCGCTGTGCATCGAGGCGGGCAAGCCGATCAAGGATGCCGCCGGTGAAGTCACCCGCCTGATCGAGACCTTTCGCATCGCCGCCGAAGAGGCCGTACGGCTCAATGGCGAGACGCTGAACCTGGAGCTGGCCTCGCGCCTGGACGGCTATCACGGCTACACCCGGCGGGTGCCACTGGGGCCGGTGTCATTCATCACGCCGTTCAATTTTCCACTGAACCTGGTCGCACACAAGGTGGCGCCGGCGATCGCCGCCGGCTGCCCGTTCGTGTTGAAGCCGGCCGAAAAGACCCCGATTGGCGCGCTGATCATCGGCGAGATACTGGCCGAGACCGATCTGCCCAAGGGTGCCTTCTCGATCCTCACCATGGACGGCAAACATGCCGCGCCGCTGGTCGAGGACGAGCGCTTCAAGCTGCTCTCGTTCACCGGCGGGCAGATCGGCTGGGAACTGAAGGCCCGCGCCGGTCGCAAGAAGGTGGTGCTGGAGCTGGGCGGCAACGCGGCCTGCATCGTCGACGCTGACCAGGGCCCGCATCTGAACCGGGTGGTCGAGCGGCTGGTCTTCGGCGCGTTCTATCAATCCGGCCAAAGCTGTATCGGCGTGCAGCGCATCTACGCCCACGAAGACATCTATGAGGCGCTGAAGAAAAAGCTGGTCGCCGCCACGCGCAAGCTGGTCGCGGGCGACCCCGGTGACAAGAACACCTTTCTCGGCCCGATGATCGACGAAGCCGCGGCCGAGCGGCTGCACGGCTGGATCCTCGATGCACGCAAGGCCGGCGCGAAGCTGCTGTGTGGCGGCAAGCGCGAGGGCAACATGCTGCAGGCCACGCTGATGGAGAACGTGCCCGCCGATGCGGCGGCCAACCGGCAGGAGGCCTTCGGTCCGTTCGCCCTGCTCGCCCCGTTCAACCGCTTCGACCAGGCCATCGCGATGGTCAACGACTCCGACTACGGCCTGCAGGCTGGCGTCTTCACCAATCAGCTCGACCACGCCATGCGCGCCTGGAACGAGCTGGAGCAAGGCGGCGTGGTAGTCAACGACGTGCCCAGCTTCCGCGTCGACAACATGCCGTACGGTGGCATCAAGCTGTCTGGCCTGGGCCGCGAAGGTGTGCGCTACGCGATCGAGGACATGACCGAAATCCGCCTGATGGTGATGCGCGAGCTGTGAGGCCGGCGCATTCCGCTCAAGACCGGTCGGAGCGACCCGCCACGCGCCGCAACTGCTCCACATCGCGCAGCGGCGGCGCGCCGTGCAGCCGACTGTATTCGCGACTGAACTGAGAGGGGCTTTCGTAACCGACCCGATGCGCCACCGAGGCGACATCGCCGCGCTCGCTCAGCAGCAGGCGGCGCGCCTCCTGCAGACGCAGTTGCTTCTGGTATTGCAGCGGGCTCATCGCGGTGATCGCGCGAAAATGATGGTGCAGCGAAGAGGCGCTCATGTTCACCGTGCCGGCCAGCGCGTCGATCCGCAAAGGTTCGTGGAAGTGAGCCTTCAGCCACTCGATGGCGCCTGCGATCTGATGGCTGCGACTGCCCACGCTGGCCATCTGACGCAGGCGCGGCCCCTGCTCGCCGGCGAGCAGCCGATACAGCACTTCGCGCTCGATCAACGGAGCCAGCACCGGCAAGTCGCGCGGAGAATCGAGCAAGCGCACCAACCGCAACACGGCATCGAGCAGGTCATCGCCCAGCGGACTCACCGAGAGCGCGCGACCTGCTGTCTGCGGCATGGCAGTCAGGTCAGCATCGGCCAGCAGTTCGCTGATGCCTCGCGTATCGAGGCGCAACATCGCGCACAGATAGGGCGACTGCGGCGTCGCCTGCAGCACCCGCGAGGTCACCGGCATGTCGAGCGAGGTCACCAGGTAATTCGCCGGGTCGTACTGAAAGATTTCATCGCCGAGAAGCACCTGCTTGGCGCCCTGGGCCACCAGTACCAGGCCAGGCTCGTACATCGCGCACACCTGGCTGCCCAGGATGCTGGCGCGATAAAAGCTCAGCGCCGGCAGCGCCGTCGCATGATGACCGTCGGCGTCGGCCAATCGTTCAATGCGGGCTGCCAATTCCTCGCGATCACGCTGCCGCCGCGCGTCCCGGTCAATCAGTGAAGATCCAGTTTCCATGCCATTTGCAACCGGGAATGTGTAGAACCGAGATTGCCTGTTCCTGCACGTCAATGCGAGGCTGCAAGAGCAGCCTTGCAGGATCAGGCAAGCATCTCGCAGGATCCGGCTACCGGCAACAGCGCCCCGTTGACCATACTGCCCCACTTGCCGCCCACCCCCAGGAGAACTGCATGCCTCTGAATATCCGTGGCTACGCCGCCGCATCCGCCACGACCCCGCTGACACCACTTTCATTCGAGCGGCGCGACCCGCGCGCGGACGATGTGGTGGTCGACATCATGTACTGCGGCGTGTGCCACTCCGACCTGCATACGGTCCGCAATGAATGGCATGGCACCACCTATCCGGTCGTGCCGGGCCACGAAATCATCGGCAGGATCAGCGCCATCGGCGCCCAGGTGAGCCAGTTCAAGGTCGGCGACGTGGTCGGCGTCGGCTGCATGGTCGACTCCTGCCAGCACTGCGCCGCCTGCGACCAGGGCCTGGAGCAGTACTGCGCCGAGATGCCCACCTTCACCTACAACAGCAAGGATCGTCAGGACGGCCGCATGACCTACGGCGGCTACTCCGAGCGCATCGTGGTGTCGGACAAGTTCGTGCTGCGCATTCCCGAAGCGCTGGACCCGAAGTCCGCTGCACCGCTGCTGTGCGCCGGCATCACCACCTGGTCACCGCTGCGCCACTGGAACATCGGCCGCAACAGCAGGGTCGCCGTGGTCGGCCTGGGTGGTCTGGGCCACATGGGTCTGAAGTTCGCCAAGGCGCTCGGTGCCGACGTGACCCTGTTCACCCGCTCGCCGGGCAAGGAAAGCGAAGCACGCCGCCTCGGTGCCGATCACGTCGTGTTGTCGACCGATCCGGCACAGATGCAGGCCGTGGCCGGCCAGTTCGATTTCATCCTCGATACGGTGCCGCAGCAGCACGACCTGAACCCCTACCTGGGCACGTTGAAGATCAATGGTGTGCACGTGCTGGTGGGCCTGGTCGAGCCGATCGATCCGCCGGTGCACGCGGCCAACCTGATCTTCGGCCGTCGCTCGATTGCCGGCTCGCTGATCGGCGGCATCGCCGAAACCCAGGAAATGCTGGATTTCTGTGCCGAACACGGGATTACCAGCGACGTCGAAATGATCAGCATCCAGGACATCAACGAGGCCTACGAGCGCATGCTGAAAAGCGACGTTCGCTACCGCTTCGTGATCGACCTGGCCTCGCTCGACAAGGGCGCCTGAGCCGGCTGGACCACCGCCCCGGTGGTGGTCCGCTCCGGTGTCGCCGCCAAGGACGGCAGCTTCGGCGCATTCCAGCCCAGCGCGTTGTAGACGTAGTAGCGCGCAATGCCGAGATACTCGTGCACGGCGATATCGGTCAGCACGAAGTTGAACGAACTCGGCCAGACGCTGATGTTGGCGCGCCAGTAGTCGGCGCGCACCGGCGTTGCGATGATGCCGAAGTGGGTGAAATACAGCACGCTGCGACGCAAGTGAAAACCCGAACTCACCAGCCAGATCCTCTGCGCACCGAGCGCAGCGAGCAGCGGGCGGCAGAACTTCGCGTTCTGCCAGGTGGTATTGCTGCGCGACTCAAGCATCAGGTCGTCACTGGCCACACCGAGCCCACGCAACACGACCGCATATGACGCTGCCAGCGTGGTCTCCAGCCGCGACGGATCACCACCAGTGACCAGCAAGCGGCAAGCCACGCCAGCCAGCCGGCAATCGCGATAGAGCACCGCTGCCTCGGCAATGCGCGCATACGCCCCCATGCTCGGTTCGACCTCGTCACCAGGGACGCTCACTGCATCGCCGGTCAACAACACGATCGCGTTGGATGGTGCCCACCGCAGCGCCGGCCGCACCGCGTAAGGCGCCTGCAAATCGTTCATCAGCCAGCGTGGCAATGGACCACAAGCGACCAGCACGAAAAGCAGTGCGGTCAGTGCAGCGAGGCTTGCAGCAAGCCGGCGCCATCGACGCCAACCGGCGACAAGCGCCAACAACAACAAGACAGCGAACGGGATGAAGATCATGGTCGGCGGATCGACAGACGGGTGCGCAGCGTAACCCATGCCGCGTCGCGAGCGAGGCGCACTTCCCTGGCGGCCCCATCTGCGCGACGATCAGTCTCGGCTGCAGCCATGGCCTTGTCCACCTGGATGCTTGCGATCGACATACCTGCGGACAGCTGAACCGCACCACGGAGCGAAGCCATGACTACTCTCGTGTTCGTCCACGGCTGGAGCGTCAGCAACACCTCGACCTACGGACAACTGCCGCAGCAACTGCAGCAGCAAGCCGCCGCTGCCGGTCTGTCACTCTCGCTGGCCGACGTCTGGATTTCCGAGTACGTGAGTTTTGACGACGCGGTGACCATGCGCGACCTGGTCCGGGCACTCGACCATGCCCTGCGCGATCTGCACCTGCTCGACGCCAGCTTTGCCTGCATCACTCATTCCACCGGTGGCCCGGTGGTGCGCGAATGGCTGCGCGCCCAACGCGACAAGCCCTCGCTGTACACCACCATGCGACTCACCCACCTGGTGATGCTGGCGCCGGCGAACTTCGGCTCCGCCCTGGCCAGGTTGGGCAAGGGCATGCTGGGTCGGCTCAAGTCGTGGTTTGCCGGCGTCGACCCCGGCCAGCGCATACTCGACTGGCTGGAGCTGGGCAGTGCCGAATCGCTGGCACTCAATCTTGACCATATCCACAGCGAAGATCCCGTCACCCGTGGGCAATTCCCGTTCGTGCTGATCGGCGATCGCCCGGATCGCTCGCTGTACGACCACCTCAACAGCTATACCGGTGAAGACGGCTCCGATGGCGTGGTGCGTCTGGCCGCTGCCAATCTCAACGCGCAACACGCCGTGCTGTCGCCACAGGTCAGCACGCCGGGCAGCATCGACACGCTCGCGCTCAACCTAAGTCGCAGCCCGCGCTGTGCGTTCAAGATGGTCGCCGATGCCGCCCACTCCGGCGCCGGGCACGGCATCATGGCCAGCGCCGCGCCAGCCACGGTGCAATCCATCCTGCGCTGCCTGGCGGTGCGCAGTGCCGGCGAATACGCCAGCCTGTGCGACGCGTTTGATGCGGAGAACGCTGAGCGCGACGCCAGCAAGGTGGAACTCGAGCCGGCCGGGCCGTTTGCGCCGCGCGTGCACATCCATGACCCGCGCAGCCTGCTGATCGTGCGGCTCACCGACGAAGCCGGCGAGCCGCTGACCGACGCCGGCTTCCTGCTCAATGCGGGCCGCGCGGCCAGTCCCGACCTGATGCCGGCCGGCTTCATGCTGGACCGCCAGGCCAACACCCGGCAACCCAGCACGATCTCGCTGTTCCTCAATCACACCGTGCTGGTCGGCGATGACCGGGTACCCGACCCCCGCAACAGCCGCAAGACCCTGCGTGCCGCGATGAGCAGCCACGGGCCTTATAGCGCCAGCGTGGTGCCGGCCGACCTCGCCGGGCTGGTGCATCACGCATTGGCGCGCAGCGCGATCAGCGACGATCTGATCGGCGCCATGGGTGCGCACCAGACCACCGTGCTCGACGTGGTGCTGCCGCGCAAGGTGCACGAGGGCGTATTCCGCCTGACCCGGGATCTGGTCCCACGCGATTTCAGCAAACCCGATCCAGGTGCCGTGATCAGCTGAACGGCCCCCCACGCCCGTCCTCTCCAGCGGGCCGGAGCCGTCTAAACTACGAGGCTCCAAGAGGCGACGCTCCACGTTCGCCAACCCCGATCAGGCATGCAAAAGAAACCCGTCTTCTTCGACCCCACCGGCCGGCGTGCCACGCATGTCTCGCGAGTGGCCCTGTTCGCCGGCGTGGTCAGTACCTTGTTCGTCGTGGCCTGCGCCGTCAGCCTTTTCGTCGGACCGAACATGAGTGGCCTGCATCTGGGCAAGACGCGCCATCCACTGGCTGGAGTCAAGGCGGCCGAACCCGAGTTGCTGAAACCCGCGGCGCGGCTTGCCGCCGAGCTGCGTGCGCGCCAGAAGCTGCTGCATTCCGCTCGCACACATGCGACCAAACCAGCCGCCCTGCATGTCCCACCGCCCTCGCTGAACAAACCGACGGATCGGCCGCTGGCGATTGCCTTCTACGTGAACTGGGATGACAACAGCTATCCGGCACTGAAGCGGGCGCTGCCGACACTGGACTGGGTCATTCCCACCTGGATGAGCCTGAGCGGGCCCGACATGGCGCTGCACACCAGCATCGACGCCAAGGCACTGAACCTGATCCGCACGCAGAAGCCTTCCACCCCGATCCTGCCCCTGCTGCAGAACGCAGTGAACGCCACCTGGGACGGCCAGGGCCTGGCCCGCATGCTGGCTGACCCTGCGCTGCGCCAGCAGCGCATCGCGCAGATTGTTGCCTTCCTCGCAGCCAACCATTTTCAGGGCCTGACGATCGACTTCGAGGAGGTGCCTCCGGCTGCACAGAAGAACCTCAAGATCTTCCTC
This sequence comes from Lysobacterales bacterium, assembly GCA_038215995.1. Lineage (GTDB taxonomy): Bacteria > Pseudomonadota > Gammaproteobacteria > Xanthomonadales > Rhodanobacteraceae > Rhodanobacter. The sequence goes on along the minus strand of JBBQQL010000063.1, from coordinate 5,800 downwards.
ACCCAGCTCAACGATGCCTTTGACGCGCATGGCTGGGGCATCGTGCTGTCGGTACCATTCGACGATCCGGACTGGGACTACGCCGGTTACGCCGATATCGTCGACTTCGAACTGCTGATGGCCTACGACCAGCACTGGGCCGGCAAGGATCCTGGCAGCATCGCCGGCCAGCAGTGGTTCGAGCACACGCTGGAAGAGCGCATGAAGGTGCTCGATCCGGATCAGACCATCGTGGCCATCGGCAGCTACGGCTACGACTGGGCCCAGGGCAAGAGCGCCGAAGCACTGACTTTCCAGGACGCCATGGATCGCGCCTCCGATGCGCAGGCCGACATCGTGTTCGACCCGGACACGCAAAACCCGTATTTCTCCTACAGCGAGGACGACGGCACCAAGCACCAGGTGTGGTTCCTCGATGGCGTCACTGCATACAACGAGATCCACGCCGCCGATGACTACAAGCCTTACGGCTACGCGCTGTGGCGGCTGGGCTCGGAAGATCCGTCGGTGTGGTCAGTGCTCGGGCGCCACTACGACATGTCAATGCCGCCGCAGTTGCAGACCATCGGCCAGGGTGAGGACTTCGACATCGAAGGCCAGGGAGAGGTACTGGAAATCGCCTCCACGCCCTCACCCGGTGCGCGCACCCTCAGCGTCGACAAGGACGATGGCAGCATCAGCGACGAGAGCTACACCGCCCTGCCCAGCTCGTACGTGATCCAGCGTGCCGGCACCTTGCCGCACAAGATCGCACTCACCTTCGACGACGGCCCCGACCCGGAATGGACGCCGCAGATCCTCGACATCCTGCAGGCCAGGCATGTGCCGGGTACGTTCTTCATCATCGGTGCCAACGCCGAGATGTCGCCCAAGCTGGTGCAGCGCGAGGTGAACGAGGGCGACGACGTCGGCAACCACACCTTTACCCACCCCAACCTCGGCGAAACCCCGCCCGGCCTCGTTTCGCTGGAGCTCAACGCCACCCAGCGGCTGTTCGAGGCGCTTACCGGACGCTCCATGCGGCTGTTCCGAGCGCCCTACTTCGGCGACGCCGAACCGACCACCGCGGACGAACTGGTGCCGATCGAGATTGCCCAGAAAATGGGCTACCTTGCGGTCGGCCTGCATATTGATGCGGAAGACTGGCAGCGCCCCGGCGTCGACGCCATCGTCAACAACGTGCTGGCCGGGGTGGACATCACCACCCCCGACCGCAAGGGTCAGGTGGTGTTGCTGCACGATGGTGGTGGCGATCGCTCGCAAACCATCGCCGCGCTGCCGCGGATCATCGACGGCCTGCGCGCGAAGGGTTACGACTTCGTCACTGTCTCGGCCCTGGCTGGCCTGACGCAGCAGCAGACCATGCCACCGCTGCCGCCCGGCTCGCTCTCGCGCTGGGCCGATCGCTCGGTCTTCCTGACCATGGGCATGCTCGGACATTTCATCCGCTGGTTGCTGGTGGTGGCGATCAGCCTGGGCGTCGCACGTCTATTGCTGCTCGGCCTGCTCGCCTTGATCAACCAGGCACGCGAACGCCGCCGCACGGTGCCCGTGCTGGGCGACAACCCGCCACTGGTCTCGGTACTGATTCCGGCCTACAACGAGGAAAAAGTCATCGCCAGCTCGATCCGGCAGATCCTCAAGAGTCGCTACGCCAACCTCGAAGTGATCGTCGTCGACGACGGCTCCACCGACGCCACCTCGGCGGTGGTGACCGAGCACTTCACCAACGAGCCACGGGTGCGCCTGATCACGATCCCCAACGGCGGCAAGGCGCATGCGGTCAACACCGCGCTGCGCGAGTCGCACGGCGACGTGGTGGTGGCGCTGGATGCCGACACCCAGTTCGAACCCGAGACCATTCCACGGCTGGTGCGCTGGTTTGCCGACCCCAGGGTCGGCGCCGTCGCCGGCAACGCCAAGGTCGGCAACCGGGTCAACCTGATCACCGTGTGGCAGGCGCTGGAATACATCACCGCACAGAATCTGGAGCGGCGTGCGCTGGCCGCCCTCGGCGCGATCACCGTCGTGCCCGGCGCCGTCGGTGCCTGGCGCCGCGAGGCACTGGAGCAACTCGGCGGCTTCCCCGCCGACACCCTCGCCGAAGACCAGGACCTCACCCTCGCCGTACAGAAGGCCGGCTACCACACCCTGTTCGACAGCGCGGCCGTCGCCTGGACCGAGGCGCCCGATACAGCCCGCGGGCTCGCCCGCCAGCGCTTCCGCTGGGCTTACGGCACCCTGCAATGCCTGTGGAAGCACCGCGACGCCACCTTCCGCCCGCGCTACGGCGCGCTTGGCATGATCGCGCTGCCGCAGGTGTGGCTGTTCCAGATCCTGTTCTCGGTGGTGTCACCACTGGTCGATCTGGTGCTGGTCTGGCAGCTGATCTCCACCGGCCTCGACTACCTGCAGCACCGCGGCCAGTTCGACGACACCAACCTGTTGCGCATGCTGATCTTCTACGCCGCCTTCATGACCGTCGACCTCGCCGCCGCCGCGCTCGCCTTCGCCATGGAAAAGAAGGAAAAGTGGAGCCTGATGTGGTGGCTGGTACTGCAACGCTTCGGCTACCGCCAACTGATGTACTACGTCGTCATCCGCTCGGTATGGACGGCCATCCGTGGACCGTCCGTCGGCTGGGGCAAGCAGGAGCGCAAGGCAACGGTGAACACCGGTGACGAGTTGACGTCGTGAACGGTGTGGCAGGCGCCGGGCTGACCTGATATCACCCCGTGGAATGATCGTCGTTTCGTGCATCCATCAAACCCGGTGATGGAATAAGGACATGGCACCGCGCGGTGGAATGGATCCTGCACAGCCTCCCCGCCCCACGCGGCATCGGCCACGTGGGGCGGGACAGACGCACCTCAGTCGTTGCAGTGCACCGTGGCGGACGCCGGCACATACCCCGGTAGATCGGCCGATCCGAAGGCGAACACGAGGAAGCGGTTGGGATTGGCACTGCCTTCAGGGTGCAGTGCATCCGTGATGTCAGGCAGGAAATCGTTGTCGCTGGCAATGTAGAGCGTGTCCATGAGCTTGCCGTCGATGCGGGTTCGCGGACCGAACGCGAGCCCCTCGAGTTTCTCCGGGATATCGGCCGGATTTTCACCTGCGGCAATGAGCTCGGCAGCAACGTCGATAAACAGCGTCTTGTGCAGCGCCAGCGCGCGCAACGTCTTCTCACCCTCGCTGTCGCCGATCGGCGTGGCTCGAGTCAGGTCGACCTCATACACCCGCTTGATCTTCGCCTTGCTGCCAGCACCGAGGCCACTGCTGTCGCGCTCGAGTACCAGCAGACGATGACCGTTCACGGCCAGCAGATCACTTGCTCCGGCATAGTCTGCATGACCGGCGTGCCCGACACGATCGAGCGGATAGGCATATTGGGTCACGGTGCCGGTTGGCAGGTTGATCCTGAGCAGCCGGGTCATGCCGGCGTGCTTGCCGCCATCCTGGATCAACGCGCCCTGCATGATCGCGAACAGCGTGCGGTTGTCCGGGCTGATGGCGAGCCCTTCGATACCGTGGTTGGCGACCCGACCACGATCATTGTCATGCAATTCCTGGCTGGTGCGTGGCGACGGGTGCGGCACGGCCAGCCGTTGCGGCAGCGCCAGCACGCGAAGCTGGCGCCCACTGGCCCGGTCAAACTCGCGGATGGTCGGGCCGTACTCATCGCTGATGTACAGCCGTTTGCCGTCGGCGGTTGTGCGGATGCCCTCCGGGTCGAGCCGAGCCGCCTTCGGCTGGATCGAGTCGGCAGCGGCCGAGAAGTTGTCCGAACGCCCAGTGAAGTAGTCGTGGCCGTCGCGGTCCAGCGACGGCCTGCCGGAACGCAGGCCCACCGCCTTGCCGTCGCCGTAGACCAGCGGCACAGGCGACCACAGCAGGGTGGTCGCCTGCAGGGTCGGCACCAGCGCGTACTTCAACCGACCATGCGGTGTCGGCTGGAGACGCAGGCCGAGCGTGTGGAAGCGCGCGATGTACGAGGTGGTGTCGCTGACCGCAGGGTTGTAATGGACCGCATTGGGTCCGCGGTCCGGCATCGCCAGGAACTGATCGCAGCGCAGGTGCACCAGGCCCGAGCCGAGTCCGCCCAGCTGGTTTCCGGGCGTGCCATTTTCCAGCGGTGCCGCGGTGAGGACAGCCTTGTCGCCACCGTGGCCATCGAGTGAGCCGACCGCGATCAGTTGCACGCCGGCGCGCGCGCCGGGTGACGCAACCAAGGCCAGCGCCAGCGCGATCGGCGTGGCCAGGCGGCGCAGGTGCCGGCGGGAAACGCATTTCGTTGACATCTCAGAACGCCATCGAGACCGAGGCGAACCAGCTGCGGCCCGGCAGCACCAGGTAATAGGTGCTGCCGCTCTTGATCGAGTCGGCCACGTTCTGCCTGGCATCGAACAGATTGTCCACCTGCAGGCGCAGCTTGTAGCTCTTGATGAAGGTACCGGCGAGGTTCTGGCCATAGCCGACGCTCATGGCCGCGCGCCAGAAGCCACCCGATCGACCGGTATCGGTGACGCTGGCGAACACGTCCGGATTGAAGCTGCCGTCGTAGACTTTCTGCGGGCCCACATACTTCTCGGTCAAAGAGGCGAAGAAGCCGCTTTTCTCAAAGATGCCGCCCAGCGCCGCCGTGCTGTTGGGAACATTGGGAACATCCAGCCCCGAACGCTTGAACCTGGCGCGACTGATCGAGCCGTTGGCGAATAGGCTGAGGCCATTGCCCATGTAGTACGTCGCCTCCGCTTCCACGCCGCTCATGCGCGCGCCGCTGGCGAGGATGTAGATGTCCTCGTTGGTGACCGGATCGACCTGGGTGATCGGAAAGTTCTGGTAGTCGATGTAGTACACGTCCATGTCGGCATCGAGACGGTCGGTCTTGTATACCGTGCCGAACTGATAGTTCATGGTCTGCTGCGGCTTCGCCTTGTTGGCGGCCGGATCAACCACGTAGAACTGGTCGAGATTGGGCGTGAGGAAACCCTGGGCGGCCTGGGCGTAGGTGCTCCAGGAATCGGTCAGTCGATAGTTCGCACTGAGATACCCCAGCACCTTGTCCCAGCTTTGCCCGTAGTTCAGCGGCAACTTGGTGGTCTGGTTGGACGGCGCGTCGATGGTGCGCCTTGCGTTGAAGTATTTCACGCCGGGCACGATCACCAGGTCGTCGCTGGCGTTCCACGCATACTCGGTGAAGAGCTGGGTGGTGTAGATCGAATCGTGCATCAGGTACTTGTAGGCGCTCAGCGGCGGTTTGCCGGGTTTGAGGTTGAGCTGTTCGCCAATGGAATAATCGATCGCCTTGCTGCTGCGGTCGTTGTGCAGCCACTCGTACCAGCCGCCCATGCGCAGTTCGCCGGCGTCGTCACGGTGGCTCAGCCGGAAGGTGTCGCCCCAGGCGCGATAGTTGTTGATCTTGATGTAGCCGCCCATCGCGGCGGCCGAGGCGACGGTGCCCTGGAAGGCTTTTTCGTGACTGGTGTTGGCGTAGGCGTAGGTATAGAACTTGTCGTCCAGATGCCAGTTGTCGCTGAGCTGGCTGGAGATGCCCGCGTATTCCAGGTCGGTCTCCTTGGTCTGGTAGTTGTAGCCGTAGTAGTCGACGCTGGTGGGGTCGTTGGTCAGCCCGTAGTCGCGGCCGAGCGTGGCAATGTCCGACGTGGTCAGGCTGCCCTTGTTCGGCTTGTTGAAGGTGATGTAGTTGTAGTTGCTGAGGAAGGTCAGTTCGGTGCTGTTGCCGATCGGCTGCACATATTTGATGTAGCCCGTCTTGCGATTCATCGGCGAGTAGGTC
>JBBQQL010000062.1:0-22026 GCA_038215995.1 Lysobacterales bacterium | reverse complement strand
CTCAGCAGGGTCAGCCGTACCGCGTGTTCACCCCGTACTGGCGCAACCTGCGGGCACAGTTGCCGGCACCGCAGCCGCTGCCGGAACCTACCCTGCCTGGCTGGCGCGAACCGGCCGATGGTGTGCCACTGTCGGCACTCGGCCTGCAGCCTCGCGTGCGCTGGGATACCGGAATGGCGCAGCACTGGACACCGGGTGAGATAGGCGCCGCCGAGCTGCTGGAGATTTTCGGCGACGACGCCGTCAACGACTATGCGCACGGACGCGACCTGCCTGGCCGCCACGGCACCTCCAGGCTATCGCCGCATCTGCACTTCGGCGAGATCTCGCCGCGGCAAATCCACGCCAGGCTCGATCGACTTGTCCGACAGACCGATGCCAAGCTCCGACCCGACATCGAGCCGTATCTGCGCGAACTGGGCTGGCGCGAGTTCGCCCATCACTTGCTCTATCACTTCCCGACCACGCCGACCGACAACTTCAACCCGCGCTTCGCCGATTTTTCATGGGCCGCGCCGGACGAGGCTTCATTGGCACGCTGGCAACAAGGTCGCACCGGCATTCCGTTGGTGGATGCCGGCATGCGCGAGCTGTGGCACACCGGCTGGATGCACAACCGCGTGCGCATGATCGTGGCCAGCTTCCTGACCAAGAATCTGCGCCAGCATTGGCACCATGGCGCGCGCTGGTTCTGGGACACCCTGGTCGATGCCGACCTGGCCAACAACACGATGGGCTGGCAGTGGGTAGCCGGCTGCGGTGCCGACGCGGCGCCGTATTTCCGCATCTTCAATCCGGTGACGCAGGCGAAGCGGTTCGACCCGGAGGGGCACTATCTGCGGCGCTGGTTGCCTGAGCTGGCGGATGCGCCGTTGGCGTTGCTGCATGAGCCCTGGAAGGAGCCGGACTTGCTCAAGCGCAGTGGGTATCCGGCGCCGATGGTGGATCTGGGTCAGTCGCGGCAGCTGGCGCTGGATGCGTATGGGGCGCTCGCGCGTTGACGGTGATGTTGGCGGTGATGCCCCTACTCCCTCTCGTCACCCCAGCGGAAGCTGGGGTCCAGTGTCTTTGACTCTGATGTAGCCACCGATATCTCGCGGGCAACAAGCAAGAGCGTTTCGTGCCGCTTCGCGGCCCGGGTTACTTATCTCTTGCGTGGCCAGGAGATAAGCAACCAACCGAGCAAGGTCACCCCACTTGGCGCACAGGGGCCCCGGGCAGAGCGGCGCGCCACCGAATAGCGGCGGCGAAAGCAGAGGAGCCAAGAGCGAAAAGTTCGGCCCAGCGAAATCGAGGCACGGGAAAGTCGACCCCGACAGCAGTCTTCTATTATTTACGCGGAATTCGACCAAGCGACTCACCTGTTTCTTCTTGGGTTCGGTGTGCTGCAGTTTTTCGTGGTGGCTCATGTCCTCCATTCAGCACTCCTGCGCAAGAGGAGGCCACCCTTGGACCTCATTTCGCGTCAGCCGCCCATCCGCCCTCCGGCTGAGGGTAGCGCCCAGCCTTCCCCAAAGCAGTCGTTCACGACCAGCAGAAATGGGTGGCGGCAACCAGTCTTTCAGGTGGATGGCCACCTGGCTGACGAGAGTGCTCAGATCGGTTTGCAACACGGGGCAACCGCTTGCGGTACTCACCCGTAGTCGAATTCGACCATTACGGATGCCCCGCGAGGGGCTTGCCGGACAGCAGCCCAGCACGCGCTTCAGACCATCCACTGGGGCCTCCGTCGCCGTGGTTGTCATTTCGTCGCAATGCAGCGTACTTGCCGGGGAGAGGTCGCTAGTCTCGAACGCACTCACTCAACGGAGATGCCATCGTGATCAGAAACTCTTTGTCCGATCCGCAATTGATCGTTGTCCGGCATAAGTGCCGAGCTGGCTCGCAGCTGCGTCCGGCGCAAAGCCTCGCGCGAGGGTGACGTTGCCAAGCTGGTGCCAGTGCGGCTCGACACCTTCGCCGAGGTCAACAAATTCGGCAATGACGTTTGCGAGGGCAAGCAGGCGCAAAGCACGAAAATCGTCGCACTGGTCGTGGCCCTGATGGCGCTCTGCTGAGCGCATTTCGACACCATCAATCTGCCGCCGACTGGTCGTAACCGGTATCCCTCGTACTGGTCCTGACCGGCCCTTTATCCGTTCCGCTCACGCGGCGGCTAGCCCCGGCTGGCCGCATCGGACCCCTTTTCCTGAAATTCAACCACGCCAGGAGTCGCGCCATGAAGAAATGTATCGCTCTGCGTCGCACCGCGTTCGGCCTGTCAGTGTTTCTGCTTGTCTCCGCGTGCTCGACTTCACCGTCTCCGCGACCGCAAGCCGCCGACTCGTGGCTCAGCCGAACCGTCGCCACTCGCGAAGCGGCAATGAGCCGTGCCTACAACACGTGCAACCTGCATGCCCTGCGCGCCAGCCTGTTCGCCGGCACCACGATCGGCATGCCCGACGGTCGGCGCATCGAGCCGGTGATCGAGGCGCGCGATCGCATCTGCGCCAACCTGCATCGGGAGGTACTGCCAGGCAGCATGACCGTGCGCGCGATCGGCGACGACAGCGCACTGATCACCGGGACGCAGCGGTTCTGCGCCATCGGTGCCAGCCAGTGCGTGCAGGAAGGCGCTCGATTCGCTCATCTCTGGACCCTCAACGGGGGAGGCTGGCGTGTGCGATGGATAAGCCGCGCGGCTGATCCATTGTGAACATCGGCATGTGCTGTTCGGCGTCGCAGCCAACTACAAAAACGAAACCTCAGGGTCAGAGTGCGCTTTCGAGTCAATGTTTCGGGTCGACTCGCGGCCTCCAAGGGATCGGAAAGACCATGCTATTTAATGACCAGGCGCATGCGCCGAGCCCAAAGACCCAGCGCGAAAGCGAGAACGTACAGAGCGGCAGACAAGGCGGAGTATTGCCACGGATTCGGGCCGGTAAGGAAAACCAGTCCCACGCCTGCGGTGGTGACGAGAAGAAGTCCGGTGACGACCAAGCGCATCCAGCGCCTGTCGGACGGCCAGTCCTTCAATACTCGTCGCCAGGAGCCGGCGGCCAGCAACACGACCACCATTCCCGCCAGCATGGCGTGAACGAAAAGATTCGAGCTCATGACTCACCTCCTTGATCAAAACCGGTGTCTGATCAAAACCGGTGTCAGGGACAATTTACGCCTTGAAAAGTCGAAGCTTTACCGCGGTGCCTTTGCGCCGTAAAGATGCGCGCTGAAAAAATCCGCCATTGCGTGATGGGCCTCGCGGGATTCGGGCAAGGCAGAATCGTTCCAGAAGGTATGCGGCAGGGCTTCGAACACCATGAGGTCGGCGTCAACGCCGGCGCGGCGGAAGGCGCGATGGAGGATGGTGGTACCGCTGAGCAGCAGGTCCCGTGTGCTGGTGATGAAGAGCGTCGGTGGCAGTCCGTGTAGATCGGCGTAGCCGGGAGACAGCAAGGGATCGCGCGGGTCGGTCTTGCCCACATAGTCGCGGCTCAGCCGTTCGCCGGGTGCCGGCGGGGCCAGGTAACCGGACAATCCGTTCAGTCCAAAGAGCGAGGCCGAATCGCCGGGTCGGGAGAAATCACCGAGGCCGGAAAAGATGCCCAGTGCGGCGGGCTCGGGCAGGTGGCGCTGCTTCAGCGCCACCGCGATTTCTGCGGTGAGGATCGCGCCGGCCGAGCTGCCGTAGATCACGATGTGATCGGCTGGGTGGGTCTTGAGCAGCTCCCGGTAGACCTTGATCGCGGCGTCCAGCGCGGCGGGATAAGGGTGTTCAGGCGCAAGCGGGTAAAGCACCGAGACCACTTCGGTCCGGGTGAGGCCGGCCATCGGGATCGACTCGGTCAGCGAACCGGAGTCGACGATAAAACCGCCACCGTGAACATTCATCAACACGTAGCCACGGTGGCTGGGCGGGATCTTGGGCGGCGTCACGATGCGCACGGGCACGCCGGCGATGGCCGCCGTTTCCAGCTTGACCGGGTAAATGGCGCGGAACGCTTCGGCCGCACCGGCCTGCCAGGCATCGACCGCGCGGCGTTGCTCAGCGATCGATGCGTGCGTGTCCACGTCGGAAGCGGGGCGGGCGAGGCTGGCTTGTGCCTGCGCGCTGACGGTGCGGGGAATGGGCACCACACGACTGATGTACGCAGTGCCGTCCGCGCCGATGGCACTGGTGTCTTTGTGCCGGGGCGGTTCGGCGCCTTGTGCCGAAGCCATCACCCCGAGCGAGAGGAGGGCGCAGAGTAGCTTCATGGGTTTTCCCAGGTGAACAAGCCGGGCCAGAAAAAGAGACAGATTCGAGTGGTGCTTGCTTGAGCGAGAGGCTCTGTTTTTCGTCATGCCTGCGACTTTCAACCGCCGGATGGTGGGTCAAGCAGGAATCCAGCGACCTCAGCCTTTGCCGAGGAGTCTGAGGCCTGGCTGGAGGCCAATCATTTCTTTTTGGTATCGGGCTTCTGCGTCAGGGCGCTGCCTGCTGCAGACTTGGAGTCCCTGGAGGTGCGGCCATCCCTGAGCGTCTTCGATGCCGCTGTTGCGGCAGCCGTCGAGGTGAGCTTTTGCGGGGCTTTGCGTTGTGACAGCGCGCTACCCGCTGCTGATTTTGAAGCCTTACCTGTAGAGGAACTCGAAAGTGTCTTCGAGGCGCTACTTGCAACCGCTTTGGACGTAACTTCTTTGTTGGCCATGTGAAACTCCTTTGCTCCCAACGCTGTATTTGGCGGCAGCGAAACCATGGACAGTGTGCACTTTTCGAACGTTTGACACTGAACCCGGCTTCCGGCGCTCAATCACCTGAGGCCAATCATCCGGGTCATGATGATGTCGCGCTGCGGATCAGTCCCGACGGGAAAAGTGTGTTCCCCCACTTCCGAGAAGCCCCACTTGCTGTAGAAAGCGAGGGCGCGGGGGTTGTGCTCCCACACGCCCAGCCAGACCTGGTCGGCGCCAGCGGCCTTTGCCAGCGCCATGGACTCGGACATCAGGTCCTGCGCGACGCCCTTCCCGTGCCACGCCTCGCGAACATAGAGACGCTGAATCTCTGCAGGCCGGTCGGCCTCGATGCAATCGGGCGGGGGTCCCCACCGAAGCTGGGCGAATCCGACCCGTTGGCCCTCGTGACCACAGATCAGCGTTGCCATTTTCGGGTCCGCAATCTCCCGCCCCTGAATGGCCTCGCTGTAGTAGCTGGTGCAATGGAGATTCATGTCTTCAGGCGTGTTGCTCGCCTCGAATGTGTTTCGAAACGTCAGCTCGGCCAGTTCGGCGAGAGGCAGCGCATCGGATGGTTCGGCTCGGCGGATGACGGGCAAGGCTGACTCCAGCAGAACATCGAGTTGTATGAGGCTGCCGTGATCATGACGCCTGGGGGCTGTCCACCAAACCGGGATCGTGTCGTCCATTACGTTCGGAGGGCGGCAGCGAGAGTGCCCGGCCGCGTTAGCCGTGGCGCTCAGCCCAGAATCCCCGGATTCAAACGCCATACGGCAAAGTTCAGCACCGCGGCAAAGCTGACCCAGCACAGGTAGGGCAGCAGCAATACTCCTGCCAGTGGCCGCACGCGCCAGAAGGCGGCCAGGGTGGCCGCGATCAGCAACCACAGCAGGACGATGTCGGCGAAGGCCAGCGCGCCGTGATGCCAGGCGAAGAACAGCCAGCTCCACAATGCATTGACTGCCAGCTGGATCACGAACAGGGTGAGCGCGCCGCGCTGCCGGCGCCAGCCGCCTTCGCGCCAGACCAGCCATGCGGCAATGCCCATCATCGCGTACAGCAGCGACCACACCGGGCCGAACACGGACGAAGGGGGCGCCCACGACGGTTGCGCCAGATGCTGGTAGAAGCTGGCGGCCTGCACCGAGGCGACGGCACCGAGCGCGGCGGCGGCAAAGCTGAGCAGCAGCCAGCCGAACAATCCAAACGTCTGTTTCAAGCCTGACATGCGTGTCTTCCTTTGATATGACCGGCTACGCAAGCGGTCACGGTACGGATCTGCTTGATCGCACAGGCTGTGGTGAAGCGGCGTGACGAGGCGACTGACCGGTCCATGCATCCGTTGCCCGGGTTCCTTCGTATCAATCCTTGAACTACACACCGGGATCCACCATGGCAACACCCCAGCCCCTCGCGATCGCGCCCGTTGCCACGGCGGATGCCTCGGCGCCCGGCGTCGACGATCATACCGTCGCGCGGGTCTCGTGGCTGGTGCGCACCGTTCGCCGCTGGTTCGATACCAGCGCCACGGTGATGGTCGACGAGAGTCGTGAGGACCGGATCGACTGGCTGCGCGCGGCGCCATTTGTGGCGATGCACCTGGCCTGCCTCGGCGTGCTCTGGGTCGGCGTGTCGCCGGTGGCGCTGATCGTGGCCGGCTCGCTGTATGCGCTGCGCATGTTCGCGATCACCGGCTTCTACCACCGCTACTTCTCGCATCGCACGTTTCGCACCTCGCGCGCGGTGCAGTTCATCTTTGCCACGATCGGTGCCTCCTGCGTGCAGCGCGGGCCGCTGTGGTGGGCGGCGCATCACCGCCACCATCATCGCCACACCGACACCGCCAGCGATCCCCACTCGCCCGCCGTGCATGGCTTCCTGTGGAGCCACGTGGGCTGGTTCCTGACCCCACGCAATTTCCGCACCGACCTGTCGCGGGTGCCCGACCTGGCCAAATACCCGGAGCTGCGCTGGCTGGATCGCTTCGATATCGCCATCCCGGTGCTGCTGGCGGTGGCCATGTACGGGCTTGGTGTGCTGCTGCATCACGTCGCCCCCGAGCTCGGCACCAGTGGCGGACAGATGCTGGTATGGGGTTTCTTCGTGTCCACCATCGTGCTGTTCCACGCCACCGTGACCATCAACTCGCTGGCGCATCGCTATGGCACACGTCGCTTCGATACCCGCGACGACAGCCGCAACAACGTCTGGCTGGCGCTGCTGACCTTTGGTGAGGGCTGGCACAACAACCATCATTTTTTCCCCGGCTCCAGCCGCCAGGGCTTCCGCTGGTGGGAGATCGACCTGACCTGGTACGGCCTCAAGCTGATGTCCGCGCTGGGTCTGGTACGCGGGCTCAAGCCGGTACCAACCTGGGTACTGACCCGGGCGAGGAGCTAGACCATGCGTATTGCCGTGGTGGGATCGGGTATTGCGGGCCTGGCATCGGCGTGGCTGCTGTCGCGCAAGCATGAGGTGACCTTGTTCGAAGCGAACGGCTATTTCGGCGGCCACACGCATACCCACGAGGTGGAGCAGGCCGGCCAGCGCTATCGGATAGACAGCGGCTTCATCGTGCACAACCCGGCGCACTACCCGCTGCTGACCCGATTGTTCGCGCAGCTCGGTGTCGGCTCGCAGCCGACCACCATGAGCTTCTCGGTGCACAGCGAAGCCAGTGGACTGGAATACAACGCCGCCACGCTGGATACGCTGTTCTGCCAGCGTCGCAACCTGTTCTCGCCGCGCTTTCTGGGCATGGTGCGCGATCTCACCCGCTTCTATCGCGAGGCGCCAGCACTGCTGCTGCGCCGCGACGACATGACCACGCTGGGCGATTACCTCGACCAGCACCGCTACGGCACGGCCTTTCGCGACGAGCACCTGATTCCGATGGCGTCGGCGCTGTGGTCGTCGCCGGCGACGCAGATCCTGCAGTTCCCCGCGCGCTATCTGGTCCAGTTCATGGCCAATCACCAGATGCTGCAGATCAGTGACCGTCCGCAATGGCGCGTGGTGCAGGGCGGCTCCTCGACTTATGTGGCCGCGCTGCGCGCGCAATGGTCGGTGCACGAACGGCTGAACTGCCCGGTGCGCTCGATCCATCGCGACGCCAATGGCGTGGAGGTGCACAGCGCCGCCGGTGTCGAGCACTTCGACCAGATCGTGATGGCCTGCCACAGCGATCAGGCGCTGGCCCTGCTGGCTGACCCCAGCGAGCGCGAGCAATCCATTCTGGGCGCGATGAGCTACCAGGCCAACGACACCGTGCTGCACACCGATGCCAGCGTGCTGCCGCGCCAGCGCAAGGCATGGGCGGCGTGGAACGCCTGGCTGCCGCGCAACCCTGACGAGGCATGCACGGTCAGCTACTGCATGAACCTGCTGCAGGGCATCGAATCACCCGAGCCGTTTGTGGTCAGCCTGAACCGCAGCGCGGCGATCGACCCCGACAAGGTGCTGGCGCGCATGCGCTATCACCACCCGGTCTACACCCAGGCCTCGGTGGCGGCGCAGACCCGCAAGGCCGAGATCCAGGGCTGGCGTCGCACCTGGTTTGCCGGCGCGTATTGGGGCTGGGGCTTCCACGAAGACGGCATGCGCAGCGCGGTGGAAGTGGCCGCGGCGCTGGGGGTGAACTGGCTTGCCGGCATCGATTCGTCGCCGGTCTCGGCAGCACCACCCCAGGAGCTGGCCGCGTGACGGTGAAACCGGCCACCGCAGAGCTGCAGCTGGCCAGCGCCGTTTATGAGGGCGTGGTGCGCCATCGTCGCTACAGTCCGCATGCCCATGCATTCCACTACCGCATGGCGCAGCTCTATCTGGACCTCGACGAGATCGACCAGGTGTTCGCCGGTCGCTGGCTGTGGTCCTGCGAGCACGCCAACGTGGCCGAATTTCGGCGCAGCGATTATCTCGGGCCGAACGAGTTGTCACTGGCCGAAGCGGTACGCCAGCGGGTCGAACAGGCCACTGGCCACCGGCCAGCAGGGCCGGTCCGGCTACTCACCCATCTGCGCTACGTCGGCGTGGCGTTCAATCCGGTCAGCTTCTACTACTGCTACGCCGAGGACGGCCAGACTTTGGCGGCGATCGTCGCCGAGATCACCAACACGCCGTGGAAGGAACGCCACGCCTATGTGCTGCCGATCCAGCAGGCGCAGATCCACGGTCGCGCCCTGCACTGGACCTTCCCCAAGACTTTCCATGTCTCGCCCTTCATGCAAATGGACTGCCAGTACGACTGGCGCTTCACCGTGCCCGGTGATGACCTGCTGGTGCACATGGATGTCATGCGCGAGGGAACACGTGCGTTCGACGCCACCCTCACCCTGCAACGCCTGCCGCTGACCGGCGCCTCGCTCGCCCGCGTGCTGTGGCGCTACCCGCTGATGACCGCGCAGGTGGTCGGCGCGATTCACTGGCAGGCGCTGCGCCTGTGGCTCAAGCGCAATCCCGTGCACGATCACCCGGCGCTTCATTCCGATCACCCGAAAAACAGCCGTACGCCCTGAGGTTTGCCATGAACGATATCGCCAACACCGCCGACGACGTGCGCCCTGCCCTGGGTGGCCTGGACCGTTTTCTGCGCCAGCAGTTGATCGGCCAGATGGCCGGGCTGCGGCACGGTCGCCTGCTGCTCGACGATGCCTGCGGCCAGGCAGAGCTGGGCGAACCCGTCGGTGCGCCGACCGATCTGCAGATCCACCTGCAGGTGCTGGACCCCGGCTTCTACCGCGCGGTGGCACGCAACGGCAGCGTGGGCGCCGGCGAGTCATACATGGACGGCCAGTGGCGCTGCGACAACCTGGTCGGACTGATCCAGTTGCTGGTGCGCAATCGCGACCTGCTCGACGGCATGGAGAGCGGACTGGCCCGGCTCGGCGGCATGGCCATGCGCGGCTGGCATGCGCTGCGCCGCAATACCCGTGACGGCAGCCGGCGCAATATCGCGGCCCACTACGACCTCGGCAACGATTTCTTCAATCTGTTCCTGTCGCGCGACCTGATGTACTCGTCGGCGATCTGGACCGATCCGGCCGACACGCTGGAGACGGCCTCCGCGCGCAAGCTCGAGCGCATTTGCCGCAAGCTCGACCTGAAACCGAGCGACCGGGTGATCGAGATCGGCACCGGCTGGGGCGGTTTTGCCCTGTATGCCGCCAAGCATTACGGCTGCCACGTCACCACCACCACGATCTCGCGCGAGCAACACGCGCTGGCCAGCGAGCGGGTCGCCGCGGCCGGACTCAACGACCATGTCACCCTGCTGCTGGAGGATTACCGCGACCTGCGCGGCGAGTACGACAAGCTGGTCTCGATCGAGATGGTCGAGGCGATCGGCGCGCCCTATCTGGATACCTACTTCAACCAGCTCGGCGCCCTGCTCAAGCCCGACGGCCTGGCCCTGGTGCAGGCGATCACCATCGAGGATCACCGCTACGCACAGGCGCTGAAGTCGGTCGACTTCATCAAGCGCCACGTCTTCCCCGGCAGCTTCATTCCCTCGATCAATGCCCTGCTGGAAGCCAAGACCCGCGCCTGCGACCTCGCGCTGACCCAGCTGGAAGACTTCGGCAGCTCTTACGCGCTGACGCTGAAGGCGTGGCGTGAACGCTTCATGGCGAAGCTGGCGCAGGTTCGCGCACAGGGTTTCGACGACCGCTTCGTGCGCCTGTGGGAGTTCTACCTGGCCTATTGCGAAGGCGGCTTCCGTGAGCGTTCCATCGGCGTGGCCCATCTGCTGCTGGCCAAACCCGGCAATCGCCGCGCCGCGCTGCTGCCCGAGATCAGCAGCAGTCAGGGGCGTGCGGCATGAACTTCTGGATCAGCCTGATCGGCTACCAGGTGGTCTGGTTCGCCAGCGTGATCGGCGCCGGCCATGGCATGGCATGGCCCGGCGTGCTGGGGCTGGCGCTCTACGCCGGATGGCAACTGAGCTGCTCGCTCTCACGCGCCACCGATCTGAAGATGATGGCCAGCGCGGTGCTGCTGGGCTGCTTGCTCGACGGCGGCCTGATTCATTTCGGGCTGGCCAGCTACGCCGCGGCCGCGCCCCTGCATGCGCTGGCGCCGCTATGGATCCTGGCCTTGTGGGCTACCTTCGCGCTGACCTTCACGCAGTCGCTGAAATACCTGCAGACCCGCCTGTGGATTGCACTGGTGCTGGGCGCCGTCGGCGGTCCGCTGGCTTATCTGGGTGCTTCTCGCGGCTGGCAGGTGGTCACTTTTGCTGCACCGGCGTGGCACGGTCTGTTGTGGCTGGCGATCGGCTGGGGCCTCGCCACACCGTTGCTTGCCTGGCTGGCGCGGCACTGGTCGCAGGCAGCGACGGAAAACCGGCTGCCGCTGCAGGGGCAGGCATCATGAACCCGTGGTGGCAACTGCTCGGGGTGTGGCTGCTGGCGGCAGCCATGATGACCCTGGGCTGGCGCTGGCAGCGTGCCCGCGCCAATGCCGGCATCGTCGATGTGCTGTGGGCTGCCGGCGTCGGTGGCAGCGCGGTGGTGCTGGCGCTGGTCGGCGACGGGGCCTGGCCCACCCGCCTGTTGCTGGCCCTGCTCGGCGGGGGCTGGGGCGTGCGCCTGGCCGTCCATCTGTGGAAGCGCGTGCGCGGCGAACCGGAGGATGGCCGCTACCAGAACCTGCGCGCGCACTGGAACGGCGACCAGCTGAAGTTCTTCGCCTTCTTCCAGTTCCAGGCACTGCTGATCGTGCTGTTTGCGCTGCCGTTCCTGGCGGTGTCGCGCAACCCCGCGGCCAGTGCCCCGTGGCTGGCCGTGGCGCTGGCGATCTGGCTGTTCAGCGTGATCGGCGAATCGATTGCCGATGCGCAACTGGCGCGCTTTCGCAACGACCCTAGCCATCGCGGGCTCACCTGCCGCGAGGGGCTGTGGCGCTACTCGCGCCATCCCAACTATTTCTTCGAGTGGTTGCACTGGTTCGCCTACGTCTGCCTCGCGATCGGCTCGCCGATCGGCTGGCTGGCCTGGTCCGGGCCGGTCGTGATGTACGTGTTCCTGCGCTGGGTCAGCGGCATTCCGTACACCGAGACGCAGGCCTTGCGCAGCCGCGGCGACGACTACCGCGACTACCAGCGCAGCACCTCGATGCTTGTTCCATGGTTTCCGAAGAGGATAGATCGATGAATATTTCCGCCATTGCCGGCACCGAATTGCCGCAAGAGCGCCCCGCCACCGGCCTGCTCGGCATGGCCGAACGCGGCCATATTCCCGATGCCCTGCTGCGCCAGGGTATCCGCCGTCTGTGCGCCCAGCGGCTGCGCGAGGAGCAGGAGGGTGGTCTTGATGCCCAGGCCGCGCGCTTCGCCGAGCGCATCGAGATGCTGCGCAAGAGCCCGGTGGCGATCCATACCGACGCGGCCAATGCCCAGCACTACGAGCTGCCGCCGGAGTTCTTCCAGCTGTGCCTGGGCAAGCGCCTGAAGTACTCCGGCTGCTACTACCCGCGCGGCGACGAATCGCTGGAGCAGGCCGAGAACGCCATGCTGGCGCTGTACGGCGAACGCGCCGAGCTGGCCGATGGGCAATCGATTCTGGAGCTGGGCTGCGGCTGGGGCTCGCTGTCCCTGTGGATGGCCGAGCGCTACCCCAAGGCGCAGATCACGGCCGTGTCCAACTCGAACCCGCAGCGCGAACATATCGAGGCGCAGTGCCGCAAGCGTGGACTGTTCAACGTGCGCGTGATCACTTGCGATGCGAACCAGCTTGAACTCGATCCGCAGCAGTTCGATCGCTGTGTGTCGGTCGAGATGTTCGAGCACATGCGCAACTACGACACCTTGCTCAATCGCATCGCCGGCTGGTTGCGCCCCGGCGGCAAGTTGTTCGTGCACATCTTTGCGCACAAGACCGCGATGTATCCGTTCGAGACCCAGGGCGACGACAACTGGATGGGTCGGCACTTTTTCACCGGCGGCCTGATGCCAGCCTCCGATACCTTGCTCTGGTTTCAGTCGGCGCTGAAGATCGAAAACCGCTGGCATGTCGATGGCAGGCACTACCAACGCACCGCCAACCACTGGCTGGCCAACCAGGACGCGAACCGCGAGCGCGTGATGGTGGTGCTGGGCAAGGCCTACGGGCGCAAGTCGGCGCCGCTGTGGTATCAGCGCTGGCGCATGTTCTGGATGTCCTGCGCCGAGTTGTTCGGCTACGCCGACGGCCAGGAATGGCTGGTCGCGCACTACCGCTTCGTGCGGCCCTGACCCCAAGGATTCCCCGGAGAGAACCCATGCACCTGTTCAAGATGATCCCGCTCGTTGCCTGCGCCATGATGCTGGCTGCCACGACGGCTTGCGCGAACACGCTGCCGCCGATCAAGCCGGTTGCCCACGTCGACCTGCCGCGCTTCATGGGCGACTGGTACGTGATCGCCACCATCCCCACCCGCTTCGAGAAGAACGCCTACAACGCGCTGGAAACCTACAAGCTCAAGCCCGACGGCGAAGTCGATACCTCGTTCCATTTTCGCGAAGGCTCATTCGACAGCCCGCTCAAGAGCATCCACTCCATCGGCTTCGTGAAACCGGACAGCGGCAATGCGGTGTGGGGCGTGCAGGTGTTCTGGCCGATCAAGGCGCAATACATCGTGGCCTACCTGAAGGACGACTACAGCCAGACCATCGTTGCCCGCGATGCCCGCGACTACACCTGGATCATGGCGCGCACCCCCACCATCTCGCAGGCCGACTACGACGCCCTGCTGGAAAAGGTGAAGGCGCTGGGCTACCCGATGGACAAGATCCGCAAGGTGCCGCATGACTGGTCGGAAGCCAGCGGGCGCTGAACACCTCCGTCCTGCTAGTGTGCACATGATCACCGCCAGGCAATCAGCGAAGTCCCGTCTGCAACGACTACCCGGAGAGCTCCCATGATCAAGGTAAGCGTGATGTACCCGAACACCCCCGGCGCGCGATTCGACCACGCCTACTACCGCGACAAGCACATGCCGCTGGTGCAGGAGCGCATGGGCGACAGTTGCAAGTTCTACACGGTGGACAAGGGCCTGGCCGGCGGCGCCCCCGGCACGCCGGCGACCTATGTCGGCATGTGCCACATCTTCTGCGATTCAGTGGATTCGTTTCAGGCCGGCTTCGGCCCGCATGCTGAGGAAATCCTGGCCGACATCGCCAACTACACCGACCTCGCGCCGGTGATGCAGATCAGCGAAGTGGTGGTCGGGTAGCCGCCCAGGCGCGCGCCTCTGGCCGGAGTGACGCCCGCCAACCACGCCATCACAGGTTCGATGCCCACGCCCTGCTCGGGTTGCAGGGCAGGGCCGGGCAGGATGCCGCGCAAGCCTCCTCAGCCGGCGACCTGGGCCTCGACCAGCAGCGCGAGCAGCGCCAGCGATTCCTGCCAGCCCAGGTAACAAGCCTCCACGGGAATCACCGCGGGAATGCCCTCCTGCACGATGCTCAGGTCGCTGCCGAAAGGCAATGCGCTGAGCGTTACCGTGGTCTGCATGACTCCCGCGAGGCCGGGGGTATCGAACACCGCGTTGTAGCGAATGCGCTCGTACGGAACGAGCTCGAGATACTCACCGCCAAACGCATGTGACTGGCCCGTGCTGAAGTTGTTGAACGACATCCGGTAGTGGCCACCGACCCGTGCATCCAGTTCGTGCGTCTTGCCCGTGAAGCCGTGGGGCGGCAGCCATTTGGCCATCGCTTCGGCATCGAGAAAAGCTCGATAGACGCGCTCGGGCGCCGCCCGAATGACGCGATGGAGTCGAACTGTGGAGTTGGACATGTCAGATCCCCGGATTGCGAGTGGAGCACGCTGCCTGATAGCCGACGACGATTGGCCAGTACCTGCTTCCCGCTCCAGCACGCCAACCTCACGTCACCTGCGGCAGCGGCCCTTGCTCGTCCTGGCCGCGTCGTGTCAAAGGTTGAAACAAGCCACGGATGCAAGCGCTGTCATGGCAGCCACGGCTTGCAGGGCCAGTACCGGTATCGAAAGGCGCGGAGCCCGTCGCAGCCATTTGAGGGAGAAAAAGATCACCAGCGGCACTTGCCCGACCACGAGAAGTTGAAAAACATGCGCTGACGCTCCCTCGTCGTGTTCGCGCACAGCCCCGTACAAGGCGACACGCACCAGTACCAGGGTGAGCGCGGCGAGCGACATGAGCACCGGCAGGAACGCGCTCGGCCGTGCAAAAACCTTTGCAAGATTCACGACACCCCCCACACACACCGTTTCGAAGGTTTGGCCAGCATAAACCGCTTGGTTGTCAACGTGGAATGAGCGTCTTCTTCAGACCTGCGCCTGCGGCCGGGGTCTGCTCATTGCGCCGGAATCTTCCGCGGCTGCACGGCGGCAACCCGGCAACGGCGTCCGAACTGAGGAATGGACAAGATTCAACCTGCGGTGCCATCGCGCAACCTGTCGCAGACCCATCATCCGGACGTGATCTTCAAGCACGCGCAGCGGACGGTAGATCCGCATCCGCTCACCGGGCGGGAACGAAAACAAAGGAACCTCAATTGCCCTTGATGGGAAAGGTCTTGGCGTCGCCGGGGGCCGAGGCGGCACCGGTGGGCGCGGGGCCGGGCGTGACCAGATGCGAACCGCAGCGGTAGGCGCCCCACGGCTGCGAGCCGTCGACCGGCTCGGCCAGTGGCTTGATGGTATCGGCCTGCATGGTGGCGGCCTGGTTGCGGGCAAGCACTTCAAGTTCGTCGCGCACGGTAATGGTGTTGCGATCGACCGGGCCGACGTGATCCATCACCGACACGGTGACCTTGCCCAGTTCGCGGCAACCGGAGACATCGCCGCTCCAGGCCGTACGCACCTGCTTCGCCGCGGGGTCCATGGTGATGCCCCAGCTGCAGGCATTGAGCAGCAATACGGGGGCGAGCAACAACAGGGTCTTGCGCATGGGTGGCTCCGCGGCGGTGGCTGAATGTAGGAAGGCCGGGCCGTTGCCGACCCGGCCTGTATCGTAACGCGGCGACGCCAACGCGTCCCGGAATGAATCCGCAATGAGGGCTGACGACGTGTCGCGCCGGCCCCCGGGTTTACTTGCTGGCTTTGGCGGCCTTGGCTGGCTTGGCCGCGTGGACTACGGGCTTGCCGTCGGCATCGAGCACCTGCACCTGGCCCAGCTTCAGCGCACGGATCGGCGCCTCGATCCTGGCCAGGTCGCCGACGATCACCCAGGTCAGCTGGTTCGGCTGGATGATCTCCTTGGCGGCGGACTCGACCGAGGCGTCAGTCTGTGCGTCGATACGCGACTTCAGCGTCTGCACGTAGTCGTCCGGGCGGTGGTACAGGGCAATCCCCTGCAACGCGCCCATCACCGCCGAGGTGGTCTGGTACTGACCGGGCATGCTGCGCACGTCACCGACCTTGACCTTGCTGATCTCCTCGGCGCTGAGCGGCTTGTCGCCGATCACACCGCGGGCTTCCTTCAGCATTTCCGCGATCGACTGCGAGGTCTTGTCGGTCTGCACCGGCGCGTAGAGCATGAACGGGCGCTGCCCCACCGCGTTTTGCAGGAAGCTGAAGGCGCCATAGGCCCAGTGCTTGTCCTCGCGCAGGTTCATGTTCAGGCGCGAGGTGAAGGTGCCGCCGAAGGCGCCGTTCATGGTCTGGATCTGCAGGTTGTTGGCCGCCTCGGTCGACGGCGCCAGGCTGCCGGCGAGGATCAGACTCTGCTGCGCTCCCGGACGATCGACCAGATACACGCGCACCTGTTTCGGTGGCGCAACCTTGCCGATGTCCTTTTGCGGCAACGGGCTGGCGGGGGCCTTCCAGTCACCGAACACCGCATTCAACTGCGGAATGATCTGCGCCATGGTGGTATCGCCGGCAACCAGGATGGTGAGGTTGTCCGGGCGGATGTAGTCGGTCATGAAGCGGCGCATGTCCGCCTCGGTCAGCGCCTTGATCGACGCTTCGGTGCCCGAGCCGGTGAACGGGATCGCGTACGCATGTCCCTTGCCGTATAGCAGCGGCGGCAGGGTGCGCAGCGCGATGCCGACCGGCTGGCTCTTTTCCTGGGCGATGCCGGCCAGCCACTGGCCGCGCACGCGGCTGACGTCGGCCGCGCGGAAAGCCGGGTTGCGCACGATGTCGGCGAACAAATCGAGCGAGGGCGTGAGCTGATCATCCAGCGCGTTGAGCGTGGCGTTGCAGTAATCCAGCCCGCAACCGGTCATGATCATCGCGCCCAGCCGCTGCTTGCGCTTGGCGATCTCGACCGAGTCCAGGTTCTTGCTGCCTTCGTCGAGCATCGACATGGTGAAGCTCGAGGTGCCCAGTTTGCGCCCCTGGTCGGCCGCATAGCCGGCATCGAACAGCAACTGCATCTGCACCGCCGGCACGCCATGGCGCTCGGCCAGCACCACTTCAACACCATTGGCCAGCTTGCCGCGCTGCAGAGTCGGAAAGCTCAGGTCGGGGAAGCGGTTGACCTGGGGTACGCCCTTGCTGCGATCGACGTCGCTGGCCACCGTGGTGTAGTCGCCCTTGGCTGACAGCACGGGTGCCGGCGCGCCGGCGATGGCGGCACGACCGGCTGCATTGGCGGTATCGGTGTCTTCCACCTTGCCCGGCACCACGGTGAGGGTGAAATCGCCCTTGGCGATCCACCGGTTCGCCACCGCGGTGACGCTGGCCGGGGTAGCCGCCATCAGTTGGTTGAAGTCTTTCAGATAGGCGGCCGGGTCACCCTGATACAACTGACCCTGGGCCAGGATCAACGCCTGCGTATTGACCTTTTCCAGGCCTCGCACGAAGGAGGCGCGGATTTCGGTTTTCACCCGGGCAAGCTCGTCGGCCGTCGGGCCGTCCTTGAGAAATTTCTGCCATTCGTCGGCGATCGCGGCATCGACCTTTTTCGGATCGACGCCTTTCTTCACGTCCACCTGCAACTGGAACATGCTGGCCAGCACATGCTGGCTGACGTCGACCGAAACGCTGTCGGCCAACTTGTCCTGGTAGACCAGGCGCTGGTACAGCCGCGAGGTCTTGCTGCCACCGAGCACGGACGCGGCCAGTTCCAGCAGGTTCTCGTCCTGGCTGCCGCGACCAGGCACGTTCCACTCGCGATAGATACGGGTTTGCGCCACGTTGTCGGTCATGCTGCTGCTGGTAGAGCTGTCACGCGGCGCCACCCACGGCTGCGGCCGCGGTACCTGCGGACCGGCGGCGATGTCGCCGAAATACTTCTGCATCTTTTCCTTCGCCACCGCCGGGGTGATGTCGCCGGACAGCACCACCACGGTGTTCGCCGCGCCGTAATAGTCGCGGAACCACTGCTTTACGTCGCCCAGCGAGGCGGCATCCAGATCCTTCATCGAGCCGATGGTGTCGTGGTGATACGGATGATTGGCCGGGAACGATTCGGCCTGGATCAACTCGTCGGCGCGGCCGTAGGGCTGGTTTTCACCCTGGCGCTTCTCGTTCTGCACCACGCCGCGCTGTTCGTCGAGCTGCGGCTGGCCGATCGCACCGAGCAGGTGACCCATGCGGTCGGACTCCATCCACAGTGCCATGTCCAGCGCGGTGGTCGGCACGGTCTCGAAATAGTTGGTGCGATCGAGCCAGGTGGTGCCGTTCTGGTCGGTGGAGCCGGCCAGTTCGAATGGCTTGAAGTATTCGTCCTTGTGATTCTCCGAGCCCTGGAACATCAGGTGCTCGAACAGATGCGCAAAACCGGTCTTGCCCTTCGGCTCATACGAGGAGCCGACGTGGTACCAGACACTCACCGCTACTACCGGCGCCTTGTGGTCCTCGTGCACCACCACGGTGAGTCCATTCGGCAGGGTGAAGCGGGTATGGGCGAGCTCGGGAATCGGCTGGGTTGCGGAGGCGCTGATCGCCGACGCGTCGTCGCTGGCGGCCAGCGCCAGCGGCATGCCGCCGGTCAGAGTGAGCAGGCCGGCGATGAGCAGGGCAAGTGGTTTTTTCGTCACGGTGAACCTCCTGTTGCACGAATGAGATTCAGCAGGCTACACGGTGCAGCGCTGGCATCGCAAATGCTTGCGGTCATGCATGGCAGGGAGCATTCGGCGCCGTTGTCCGACTGTCCGCTTTCGCACGAATGACTGTCCGCGGACGCGGCGACTATCCTGATGTCGGTTACAAAAAATAAGCATTATCAATGGACTGCATCCGCATAAGTGCTTGGCACAGCACTTGCTGTAGATCCAGCAACGGATATTCAAACCCCTGCTGGAGACCTGATCATGAAATTCGAAGCGATGATGTTGCGTGGCCTGTTTCTCGCCTGTGTCACCGTTTGCGGCCTGGTGATGGGCGCGATGCTGACCACCACCCCGAGCAATGTGCAGCTGACTACGGGCGACCGCATCAGCGCTGCCCTGCAAAGCGCGCCGAGCAGCTGCACCCTGCCACCCGACGGCGTGGTCTGTCCCCGCGTCGACGGTTGAACGCCCCCTCTGGACGGCGACATCGACCCATCTCGAGCGGCGACCAGCGATAATTGCGGGATGCTGAATGTCATCCTGTTTCGTCCCGAGATCCCGCCGAACACCGGTAACGTGATTCGCCTGTGCGCGAATACCGGCGCGGCGCTGCACCTGATCCGCCCGCTGGGCTTCGAGCTGGACGATGCGCGGCTGCGCCGGGCCGGGCTGGATTACCACGAATACACGCGCCTCGCCGTGCACGACGACCTGGCAACTTGCCTGGCGGCGATCGGCTCACCGCGCGTGTTCGCC
Source organism: Lysobacterales bacterium (assembly GCA_038215995.1). Lineage (GTDB taxonomy): Bacteria > Pseudomonadota > Gammaproteobacteria > Xanthomonadales > Rhodanobacteraceae > Rhodanobacter. The sequence goes on along the minus strand of JBBQQL010000062.1, from coordinate 2,618 downwards.
TTCACCACCCGCGGCCGGGTGGCTCATGTCGAAGCGCGCTTCGCCGATGGCGACGCCCTGCTGTTCGGCTGCGAAACCGCCGGACTGCCGGGCGAGGTGCTGGACACGATTCCCGCCAAACAACGCTTGCGCCTGCCGATGCTGCCGGACAGCCGCAGTCTCAACCTGTCGAACACGGTGGCGGTGGCGGTCTACGAAGCCTGGCGCCAACTCGGCTTCGCCGGCGCCCATTCGCTCGATCCCGCCCCGTAGTAGCCCGCTCGCGGGCGATGCCGTCGGCCCTTGATCGCCCTGCCTGGAGATCAGAGTAGAAGCATCGCCCGCGAGCGGGCCACTGCACGGAGCGTGGCGCATCAAGGGTGCCGCGGCGCAAGCTACAATTGGCGGATGAATGCCGCCACTCCCAATTCCTGGTTGCCGCAACCCCTGCGCAAGCTCGCCGGGCGCGCGCTGGAAACCGCGCTCAACCACACGTTGTCACTCGATCCGGATACCCAGCAGAAGCTGGCCGGCTTGAACGGCCGCCGCGTGCAACTGCATCTGCGCGGGCCTGAAATCGCCCTCGCCGTAACCGTCGAAGACGCGTACCTGAAAGTCGGGCCGCCTCAGGAAGACAGCCAACTGCGCGTGGCCGCCTCGCCCGGCAGCCTGCTGGCGATGATGTTTCGCCGCGACGAGGACGGCATCGCACCGGGCAAGGTCGAGATCGCCGGCGATGCCGAACTGGCGCGCCGACTGGAAAAGCTGGCGAGCAAATTCGCACCGGATTTCGAGGAGGCCTTTGCGCGCACCTTCGGCGACGTGATCGGCGTGCCGCTGGCGCAAGCCGTGCGCAAGGGCCTGAGTCATGCCCGCGAAACCGCATCCCATCTCACCGAGGATGCCGCCGACTGGCTGCGCGACGAATCTCGGCTGGCGCTGGCCCCCGGCGAACTGGAGGGCTTCCTCGACGGCGTGGATACGGTGCGTGAGCGCAGCGAACGCCTGGAAGCGCGGGTCAAACGACTGGCCGACCGCTTGCAGGGGCCACGCGCGTGACGCCGCTGAAAGTGGTACCGCGGCTGCTGCGGGTCGCTTCCGTTTTGCTGGCCTGGCGCCTCGACGAACTGGTCGACGCCGCCCATCTTTACCGTCCGCTGAAGCTGTTGCGCCCGCTGCTGGCGCGACCGCGACCCGGGGTGGAGACGATGTCGCGCGGCGAACGGCTGGGCATGGCGCTGACCGAACTGGGCCCGATCTTCGTCAAGGCCGGCCAGGTGCTCTCGACCCGACGCGATCTGGTGCCGGCCGATATCGCCGACGCCCTGAGCCTGCTGCAGGATCAGGTCACGCCGTTTCCCGGCGGCGAGGCACGCGCCATCGTCGAGCGCGAGCTGAAGGCATCCACCGATCAGCTCTACGCCCAGTTCGACGAGACGCCGCTGGCCTCGGCTTCGATCGCCCAGGTGCATGCAGCCACCTTGCGGGACGGCCGCACCGTGGTGGTCAAGGTGCTGCGTCCCGGCATCGACGCGCAGATCGCCCGCGACGTGCGTCTGCTGCGCTCGCTCGGCGAGCTGGCCCAGCGCTGGCATCCGAATGCCGACAAGATCCGCCCGCTCGATGTCGTCGCCGAAGTCGAGAAAATGCTGGAAAACGAGTTGGACCTGCAGCGCGAAGGCGCCAGCGCCAGCCTGCTCAAGCGCAATTTTGCCAGCGGCGTCGACCTGTACGTGCCCGAGGTGTTCTGGGAACTGACGACCCAGCGTGTGCTGACTCTGGAACGGGTGCACGGCGTCAGCAGTGACGACATCGAGGCCATTGATGCGGCCGGCATCGATCGCAAGGCGCTGGCGGCGAAGGGCGTGCGGGTGTTCTACGAGCAGGTCTTCCGCGACAACTTTTTCCACGCCGACGCGCACCCGGGCAATATCTGGGTCGACACCACCCGCCTCGACGAGCCGCGTTTCATCGCGCTCGATTTCGGCATCATGGGCTCCTTGCCCGAGGCCGATCAATACTGGCTGGCGCAGAATTTCATCGCCCTGTTCGAACGCGACTACGCGCGCATCGCGCAGTTGCACGTGGCTGCCGGCTGGATGCCGGGCGAGGTGCGACTGGACGAACTGGAAGCGGCGGTGCGCACGGTATGCGAGCCCTACTTCACGCGACCATTGGCACAGATCTCGCTGGCCGAGCTGGTGGTGAAGCTGTTCCAGACCGCGCGCCGGTTCGAGCTGACCCTTCAGCCACAACTGATCCTGCTGCAGAAGACCCTGCTCAACATCGAAGGCGTCGGGCGCATGCTGGATCCGGAGATCGATATCTGGGCGGTGGCGCACCCGGTACTCAAGCGCATCCTGCGCGAGCGCTACAGCCCGTTGCGCACTTTGCGCGACGTGCGCAAGCGTTTGCCGGAGTGGCTGCACAACGCACCACAATTCCCCGAGCTGGTACGCGACGCCCTGCGTCAGATCGGCCACGGCGAACGACGCGAGCGCAGCGATCCGCAGCTGCTTGGACTGATGCGCGACGAGGCACGGCGGCAGCAACGCCTGCTCGCGTGTGGCCTGCTAGGCGGCGCGCTGCTGATCGGCGCCGCGCTGCTCACTTCACTCGCGCCAGGCTACGGCCTCTGG
>JBBQQL010000061.1:0-22083 GCA_038215995.1 Lysobacterales bacterium | reverse complement strand
TTGACTGGCGGTGCACGTTTCCATTCGCCTTCGCGGTCGCGATAGTCGGGAATGCCGGAGTCGGTGCTGCAGCCGGCACCGGTCAACACGAACAGGCGCGGGTGGGTCTGGATGAACTGCTGCAATGGGCTCATGGGTGGCACAGTGGTTGTTTCGATGACTGCAAGGATAGTCCCGGGGGCCTGGGCATGCGGCTTAAGTCGACTGTCTGGCAGGGTGCTGTCTGATCTAGGCTGGGCTGGTCCCGCTTCATGAAGGAGCACGCATGAACTACGAAGACTTCTACCGGCAGTCGATCGATCAGCCGGAACGGTTTTGGAGCGAGCAGGCGCGATTGATTCACTGGGACACGCCGCCGCAGCAGATCCTCGATCAGTCGAACCCGCCCTTCCGTCGCTGGTTCGTCGGTGGCACCACCAACCTCTGCTACAACGCGATTGACCGGCATCTGGCCGAGCGCGCTGAGCAGCTGGCGCTGGTGGCGATTTCCAGCGAAACCGACATCACCCGCGAATTCAGCTACCGCGAGTTGCATGTCGAGGTGAATGCCTTTGCCGCCGTGCTGCAATCGTTGGGCGTAGGCAAGGGCGATCGGGTGGTGATCTATCTACCCAATATCGCCGAAGCGGTGTTTGCGATGCTGGCCTGCGCGCGGATCGGCGCGATCCATTCGGTGGTCTTTGGCGGCTTTGCGGCACACAACCTTGCGCTGCGCATCGATGACGCCCAGCCGAAGCTGCTGATTGCGGCCGATGCAGGCATGCGGGGAGGCAAGGTGATTCCTTACAAGCCGCTGGTCGATGCCGCGTTGAACGAGGCATCGGCACCGCCGCCGCACGTACTGATGATCAACCGTGGGCTCGACCCCTTGCTGTCGTATCAGGCCGATCGCGATATCGACTATGCGCCGTTGCGCCAGGCGTATCTGGGGCGCGAGGTGCCGGTGACCTGGCTTGAGTCGAACGAGCCAAGCTACTTGCTGTACACCTCAGGCACCACCGGCAAGCCCAAGGGCGTGCAGCGAGACGTAGGGGGCTATGCGGTGGCGATGGCCTTGTCGATACGTTACGTGTTCGACATTGCGCCGGGGCAGGTGATGTTCTCCACCTCGGACGTGGGCTGGGCGGTGGGACATTCGTACAACGTCTATGGTCCGCTGATCGGCGGCGCGACGTCGCTGCTTTATGAGGGGTTGCCGACGCGACCTGACCCCGGCATCTGGTGGCGCCTGTGCGAACGTTACGGGGTGCGCACGATGTTCTCCTCGCCCACCGCCATTCGCGTGTTGAAGAAGCAGGATGAAAGTTGGCTCAAACAGTCCGACCTTTCCCGGCTCAAGTGGCTGTTTCTCGCTGGCGAGCCGCTGGACGAACCCACCGCGCAATGGATCACGCAGGCTCTAGGTGTACCGGTGATCGACAACTACTGGCAGACCGAGACCGGCTGGCCAGCGATTACCCTGATGCCGGGACTCGATCTGAAGACCGTGAAGTTCGGTTCGCCCGGCCTGCCTGCTCCCGGTTACCGGATGAAGGTAATCGACGAGAGCAATGGCCGCGAAGTGCCGGCGGGCGTGAAGGGCGTGCTCGTATTCGAGCCGCCGTTGCCGCCCGGCTGTCTTACCACTGTGTGGGCGGACGACGAGCGCTATGTGCGCAGCTACTTCAGCCACTTCAAGGAGTTGCTGTACAGCTCGCTGGACTGGGCGATCCGCGACGAGGATGGCTACACCTTTATCCTCGGCCGCACCGATGACGTGATCAATGTGGCCGGTCATCGGCTCGGCACGCGCGAAATCGAGGAGTCGGTGGCTACTCACCCGGCCGTGGCCGAAGTGGCCGTGATTGGAGTGCGCGACGAGTTGAAAGGGCAGGTGCCGGTAGTTTTCGCCACGCTGAAACAGGACGCCGGCAACGCCGCGGCAGCGATTGCCCAGGCCATGCAGCAATGCGTTGTCGATCAGCTTGGCGGTGTAGCGAAACCGTCGCGGGTGTATCTGGTGAGCGCCTTGCCCAAGACCCGCTCGGGCAAGCTGCTGCGTCGTTCCCTGTTGGCACTGACGGAAGAGCGCGATCCGGGTGACCTGTCCACCCTCGATGATCCTGCGGCGCTGGACGATATCCGTCGCGCGCTACAGCGAGGCCCCGACCAGGGCAGTTGATTGTTGTAGGAGCGCACCCTGTGCGCGATGCTCTTCGTCATGTAACGAAAGACCATCGCGCACAGGGTGCGCTCCTGCATCCAGGTCAGGCGGCAACAGCCTCTTTGGCCTGCGTGGCTGCCACCGGCAGTCGCATCAGGTGATCGAAGGCGCTCAGTGCGGCGGTGGAGCCGGCGCCCATTGCGATCACGATCTGCTTGTACGGCACCGTGGTGGCGTCGCCAGCGGCGAACACGCCGGGTACCGAGGTCTGGCCGCGGTCGTCGATGATGATTTCGCCGCGCGCCGAGAGCTCTACTGTGCCCTTGAGCCACTCGGTGTTCGGCAACAGCCCGATCTGCACGAAGATGCCTTCCAGCGAGACGGTGAGCATGTCACCGCTGGTGCGGTCCTTGTAGACCAGGCCGTTGACCTTCTGGCCATCGCCGAGCACCTCGGTGCTTTGTGCGTTGACCAGGATCTCCACGTTCGGCAGGCTGCGCAGCTTGCGCTGCAGTACCTCATCGGCGCGCAGCTTGCTGTCGAATTCCAGCAGGGTCACGTGACTGACGATGCCGGCCAGGTCGATCGCCGCCTCGACACCGGAATTGCCGCCGCCGATCACCGCCACGCGCTTGCCCTTGAACAGCGGGCCGTCGCAATGCGGGCAATAGGCGACACCCTTGTTGCGGTAGTCGTCTTCGCCGGGCACGTTCATCTGCCTCCAGCGCGCGCCGGTGGAGAGGATCACGGTCTTCGACTTCAGCGTGGCGCCGTTGGCCAGTTGCACCTGGACCAGGCCACCGGTGGCTTCGCTGGCCGGGATCAGCTTGTCGGCGCGTTGCAGATTCATCACGTCGACCTCATGCTCGCGCACGTTCTGCTCCAGCGCGGCGGCGAGCTTGGGGCCTTCAGTGTGCTGCACCGAAATCAGGTTCTCGATGCCCATGGTGTCCAGCACCTGACCGCCGAAGCGCTCGGCCGCCACACCGGTGCGGATGCCCTTGCGTGCGGTATATACCGCTGCCGCCGCGCCGGCCGGACCGCCACCGACAATCAGCACGTCGAAGGCTTCTTTTGCATTGAGCTTTTCGGCATCGCGCTTGGTAGCGCCGGTGTCGATCCTGGCGAGAATCTGCTCCAGCGTCATGCGACCCTGATCAAACACCTCGCCATTGAGGTAGATGGTGGGCACCGACATGATTTGCCTTGCCTCGACTTCGCCCTGGAACAGCGCGCCGTCGATGGCCACATGCTGGATGTTCGGGTTCAACACGCTCATCAGGTTCAGCGCCTGCACCACGTCCGGGCAGTTCTGGCAGGAGAGTGAAAAATAGGTCTCGAAGCGGTAGCTTCCATCGAGTGCCTTGACCTGCTCGATCACGTCCTGCGCGGTCTTGGACGGATGACCGCCAACCTGCAACAGGGCGAGCACGAGGGAGGTGAATTCGTGTCCCATCGGAATGCCGGCGAAGCGCACGCCAATATCAGTGCCGACCCGGGTGATCGCAAAGGAGGGCTTGCGCGCGTCGTCGTCGCGACGTACCAGGGTAATCATGTTCGACAGCGCGGCGATCTGTTCAAGCAGCTCGCTGAGTTCGGTCGACTTGGCGCTGTCGTCAAGGGACGCGACGATCTCGATCGGCTGCGTGACCTTTTCCAGGTAGGCCTTCAACTGGGCGGTGAGATTGGCATCCAACATGACGGACTCCGTTGATCGGTTTATTCAGGGTGAGTCTGGCGAGCGCCCGGGGAAGCCCGGGCGTCGCGGTGCACTGTATTTTGGTCATGCGAACCCGGAAGAACTCCGGGTCCGTGGCGTTTTTACGCCGTCAGATCAGGTCATCGTGATCTGATCGGGTTGATCAGATCTTGCCAACCAGGTCCAGCGACGGCGCCAGGGTCTTCTCGCCGTCCTTCCACTTGGCCGGGCAGACCTCGTTCGGATGGGCGGCGACATACTGTGCGGCCTTGAGCTTGCGCAGCGTCTCGGTGACGTCACGCGCGATCGCGTTGTCGTGGATCTCGAGCGTCTTGATCACGCCATCGGGGTTGATGATGAAGGTGCCGCGCAGGGCCAGGCCTTCTTCTTCGATGTGCACGTCGAAGGCTCGGGTCAGCTGATGGGTCGGATCACCGACCAGCGCAAACTTGGCCTTGCCAACGGCCGGCGAGGTCTCGTGCCACACCTTGTGCGAGAAGTGGGTGTCGGTGGTGACGATGTAAACCTCGGCACCGGCCTTCTGGAACTCCGCGTAATGGTCGGCGGCATCCTCGACTTCGGTCGGGCAGTTGAAGGTGAACGCGGCCGGCATGAAAATCAGCACGGACCACTTGCCCTTCAAGTCGGCATCGGTCACTTCGATGAACTTGCCGTCCTTGAAGGCGTTGGCCTTGAACGGTTTGATTGCAGTGTTGATCAGGGACATGTGCAGTGGCTTCCTTGGGTGGATGAGAGGTGCAGGTTACGGTGTTGTGGTTGATCGATCAAATTGATTGTTTTTATTCAAGCCATAGTCTTTGGCTATGACTCATGAGTCGGCCTGGCGCGGCTTTGATCAGCCAGGCTGACTGGCACGCGCGTTGATCTGGGCGTCGACCACCGTGGCAGTAACGATATCGCCGCCCACGTTGACCGTGGTGCGCAGCATGTCCAGGATACGGTCGACGCCGATGATGATGCCGATACCCTCCGGCGGTACGCCGAAGGTGGCCAGCAGGCCGGCAATCAGCGGCAGCGAGCCGCCGGGAATGCCGGCCACCGCCACGGCGCTCAATACGGCCAGCAGCATCAGGACCACTTGCTGGCCCAGGCTCAGGTCCACTCCAAAAGCCTGCGCCACAAACAGCACCACGCAGCCCTCGAACAGCGCCGTGCCGCTCATGTTCATGGTGGCGCCCAGCGGCAGCACGAAGCCGGCTGTGCTTGGCGACAGTTTCAGCTCGTCGTGCGCAATCGCCAGCGAGGCGGGCAGGGTGGCACTGCTTGAGCTGGTGGAGAAGGCGGTTACCAGCAGTGGCCGGATCTGGCTGAAAAACTGTAGCGGTGAACGCTTGGCCAGCAGGCGCAGCCACAATGACATGGTGCCGAAAAGTTGCAGGGCCAGTGCCAGGGCACAGCCGGCCACGAATACCGACAGGGTCAGCAAAATGTCCAGCCCTACCTTAACGATCACGCTGTAAATCATCGCCGGCACCGCATAGGGTGCCAGCCGCAGGGCGAAGCCGACGATACGGGTCATCACCTCGCTGATGATGTCCAGGCCAGCCTGCAGCTTCAGGCGCCGTTCTTCAGGCAACTGGGTTCCGGCTGCACCGACCAGGATGGCGAACACGATCAGCGGAAGTACGTCGCCCAGCGAGCCACGGCTGTTGCCCACCACCGCGCCAAACAGGTTGCGCGGCATGAACATCTCGACCACGGTGGCGAAACTCATGCCAGGACGGCTGCCTTCGGTCTGCACCGCCTGGAGCGCGCTGCCGCCGTACTCCTTCATCAACAGGTCCTGCGCACCGGCGGCAAGATGATGGCCGGGTTGCAGCAGGTTCATCATCAGCAGGCCGATGGTCACCGCGATCAGCATGTTGGCCACGAACAGGATGAAGGTGCGCCCGGCCAGCGGGCCGAGCTTCTCCAGTTGACCGAGTTGGGCCACGCCGGACGCCAGTGAGGCGAATACCAGCGGAAGCACCACGAAAAACAGCATGCGCAGGAAGATCTGTCCGAACGGATCGAATACCGCCACCGATATCTTGCGCATAAGGTCCAGCGCGGGCGGAAAGATCTGGCCGATGCCAAGGGTGACCACGGCGGCGACCACGCCAATGGCCAGCCCCCACAGGATGCGTGTTGCGAGCGGTGTCGAGTTTTCCATGCACCGAATGTACGTTGCGGTCATCCATTCGTCACTCCCAGCGCTGGCGCTTCATCTTCCGCTTGCGGTGGGCCCAGTGCGCTAAAATGATTTTTTGAACGCGGAGGTGACATGCCACAGTCAGCATCCCCCGGCGCGCGATTCCGCGCTGCCGTTGCCGAAGAACAGCCGCTGCAAGTCGTCGGCGCGATCACCGCCTACGCGGCGCGGATGGCTCAGCGCAGCGGTTTCAAGGCGATCTACCTGTCTGGCGGCGGGGTGGCTGCCAACTCTCTCGGCATGCCGGACTTGGGTATCAGTTCGATGGAGGACGTGCTCACCGACATCCGTCGGATCACCGACGTATGTGATTTGCCGTTGCTGGTGGATGTCGATACTGGCTGGGGTGGCGCTTTCAATATTGCGCGTACGGTGCGTTCAATGATCAAGGCCGGTGCCGGTGCCTTGCATATCGAGGATCAGGTTGCCGCCAAGCGCTGCGGCCATCGGCCGGGCAAGGCGATCGTGTCGAAGGATGAGATGGTCGACCGCGTGAAGGCGGCAGTCGACGCACGCAGCGATGAGCAGTTCGTGATCATGGCGCGTACCGATTCGATCGCGGTGGAAGGTCTGGAGTCGGCGATCGAGCGCGCTCAGGCTTGTGTCGAGGCCGGTGCTGACATGATATTCCCCGAAGCGATCTACACGCTGGAGCAGTATCGCCAGTTCCGGGCTGCGGTGAAGGTGCCAATCCTGGCCAACATCACCGAGTTCGGCCAAACGCCGCTGTTCACTCGCGAGGAGCTGGCCAGCGCCGACGTCGACATCATTCTTTACTGCTGTGGCGCCTATCGCGCCATGAACAAGGCAGCGCTGAATTTTTATGAGACCGTACGTCGCGACGGCACCCAGCAAGCGGCCGTGCCGAGCATGCAGACCCGCGAAGAGCTTTATGACTACCTCGACTACCACGCTTACGAGCGCAAGCTCGACGAGCTGTTCGCCGGTGGCAAATCGGACTGACTGACGCATTCCTTCACAAGCTGTGCCGTCCTGTCGGCGCACCTCCAATGATCGAGGTTCCATCGATGAGCGAAACCACGCAAACCCTGCCCAAGGCCAAGAAATCCGTTGCGCTCTCAGGCGTGGCGGCGGGCAATACCGCGCTGTGCACGGTCGGCCGCCGCGGCAACGACTTGCATTACCGGGGGTATGACATCCACGAGCTGGCGACCAAGGGCTGCTTCGAAGAGGTTGCCCACCTTCTGGTGCACGGCGTGCTGCCGACCTGGGCGGAACTCAACAACTACCGCGCCCGACTCAAGCGGCTGCGCGGGTTGCCCGCCCCGGTCAAGGCGGCGTTGGAGCTGCTGCCGGCATCGACCCACCCGATGGACGTAATGCGCACCGGCTGTTCGGTGGTGGGCACTGTGCTGCCGGAGAAGGACGACCACAACCTCACCGGCGCGCGCGAGATCGCCGACCGGATGATGGCCAGTTTTGGCTCGATGCTGCTGTACTGGTACCACTTCAGCCATAACGGCAAGCGCATTGAAACGCAGACCGACGACGAGTCGATCGCCGCCCATTTCCTGCACCTGCTGCATGGCAAGCCACCCAGCGAGCTGCATGCAAACGCGCTGGACAAGTCGCTGGTGCTGTACGCCGAGCACGAGTTCAACGCCTCGACCTTTGCCGCCCGCGTGATCGCCGGTACCGGTTCGGACATGTATTCGGCGCTGACCGGTGCGATCGGCGCCTTGCGTGGCCCCAAGCATGGTGGAGCGAACGAGGTGGCGATGGAGATCATTGCCCGCTATCGCAGCGCCGATGAGGCCGAAGCCGATATCCGTGCGCGGGTCGAGCGCAGGGAAATCATCATTGGCTTTGGTCACCCGGTTTACACCGTGTCGGACCCGCGCAACGAGATCATCAAGGAGATCTCGCGCAAGCTCTGCACCGAAGGCAGCAACCCCACCTTGTTTGATGTCTCCGAGCGGATCGAACAGGTGATGGGCGAGGTCAAGAAGATGTTTCCGAATCTTGACTGGTTCTCGGCCAGCGCTTACCACATGATGGGCGTGCCGACGGCGATGTTCACTCCGTTGTTCGTGATCGCCCGCACCTCGGGTTGGAGCGCACACGTGATCGAGCAGCGCGAGGACGGCAAGATCATCCGCCCCAGCGCCAACTACACGGGCCCGGAAGATCAGAGCTACGTGCCGATCGACCGGCGCTGAGCTTTTCGACGCGTAACCCGGGGTGAGGCAGCGGCAATGCGTATGGCACTTTTGATGGGCTTGCTCGCCGCCTCACCGACCGGGACAGCCTGGACGCAAGGCGTATATGGCGACTGGGTGGTGAACCTCGCCGTGGTAGCGATCACCATTGTTGCTGTAGCTGTTTGCGTGATGATCCACTACGAAGTGCTGTCGTGGCTGTCCCGGCGGTTGGGGCATCTCGATCATCTCGATGGGCATCGTCGCCGCAAGGTGCTTTACGGCATTTTCGGCGTGCTCAGCGTGCACATCCTTGAGATCTGGATTTTCGGAGTGGCGTTCTACCTGATGCAGATCGGTAGCCCGTCGTTCGGACATATCCAGGGCATTGCGGCCGGGTCGCTGGTCGATCACGTGTACTTTTCCGCGGTGACCTTCACCACGGTGGGCTTTGGCGACGTAATCCCGGCCGGCCCCGTGCGATTCCTGGCCGGTACTGAAGCGCTTGCCGGGTTCGTGCTGATCACCTGGTCAGCCTCGTTCACGTACCTGGAAATGAATCGCTTCTGGCGCCGCGACTGAACGATGTTGGCGGCGGACTGCGAGCAGCCTGCTGCTGAGCATTGGTCAACACAGGATTCACTGGCCGCCACTGGGCTTGCTCCTGCGCAGAGTCGGAAGCCACCGCACTTCAGGTGTTCGCAAAATCATGCGACAGGCCGTATCCGCGCTGTAACGCCAGCGATACGCCACGGCGTCGTGTGCCCAACCGCGCCGTGTGGCAGTGCGACCCTTCGCAATGACCTTGGTGGTCGAGTCGTTTGAGTAGCGCGAGACAGAAGGTGTAATCGCCTCTTTACAGCACGACTGCATGTGGCGGCTTGCGTTCGCAATGTAATGCGACGTCAAGGATATAAGTTGTTAATTGTTATAACCATTTATGGCGCATGTATTTGCGTTGATGGTTGGCATGTCCGTTGCTGATCCTTCGCTTGCTGCAGCCGCGATGCGGAGGCAGGGCGTAATTGGGCTTTGTTCAATTGTTCAAAGGAGTACGACCATGCGCAAGACTCTTCTTGTTTCAGCGATATGCCTCGGCCTGGGATTTGTGCTTCCTGCCTTGGCGGACACCCAGACCGGTGGGACTGGGCCGTCAGCTCAGCGGCACAGCACAGCGACAGCGGACAGCTATGCCAACGGCCAGGGCAGCGCTGCGGCGAATGGTGGTGGCACTGCCACTTCAGCAATAACCAGCTCATTCAACAGCAGCAAGGCGGTCGCCGTCAGCCGGCTTGACGGCGTGGTCACCGACATCAACGTCATGGGCCTTGGCAACGTGGCCACCAACAACGGCAACGCCAACGGAGGCAGGGGTGCCACTGGTGGCGACGCCTTGGGCGGCAAGGGCACAGGTGGGCGCGGCGGATCGGGCGCGCGCGGCGGCAGTGCAGGTGCCATCAGTGGAGATGGCGGTGACGGATATGGGCGTGGTGGAAATGCGGGTGCTCTCAGCGACGCGTCCGGCGGCAATAGCAGCGGAGGAGTTGGTGCCGCAACGTCGACGGCGAGGCGTCACAGCAGTTCGACGGCGAACGGCGGCAGCGGTACGTGGGCCGGTGGAGCCGGAACAAGTGGCGCATCGAGTGCCAGCAGCGGCAGTGGTTCGGGATCGGGTGGAAGCAGCGGTGCCGCTGACAGCCTGGCCGGTGCGGGCGGCGCGGGTGGCGCGGGTGCATCAGGCGCCGGCGGCGCGGCCACGGCTGGTGCTGGCGGCAACGGTGGCAACGGCGGAACAAACACAGTCGACGCCGGTACCTTCGACATGTCCAATCAGATGAACAGTTCGGCACAGTCGGCGGCCGGAGTCATGGTCATGGCGCAGAACAGTGGCGTGGGTGCGTTGATTCAACAGAGCGTGAATGTTCAGGCCAATCTGAACGTGGGTCCATGAGCGCATAGCAAGAATCAGCAAGCTGCTGCGGAGTTTTCAGGCTCCGCAGCTCTTGCGTCTCCCCTCGGGCGTGCCAAAGCCATCCGCGGGGTCTTCGATAAGGCATCCGCATCGCCAACGCGTCATCAGGGAGCGCAGGCGTCACTGGAGGAAAGGTCATGCGATTAATCGGCTTTGTTTGTGGGCTCGCCTTGTTCGGACTTGGGCCTTTGTCATCGGGCACGGTCCTTGCCGCGGACGCGGCGGGAGCAACTGTTGCTTCAACCCACACTGATGGTGTGCATGTGCTGCCGTCGGCAAGGGCCTCGGTGGCTGGACTGGGGCCCAGTGTTGCCGTGGATGTTCTGGCGAAGGCCAGTGGGGGCACGGACACCAGTGAGCAGATGACGCTCAACGGAACCGTGGGCGACAACCGCACCAGTCACGTGGTGACCGGAAACAATGAGATCACATCTGGCTCATTCAGTGGCGCAGCGGGGGTACCGATGGTGATCCAGAACACGGGCAATGGCGTGCTGATCCAGAACGCGACGATCATCAACGTGCAGTTCCAGCCGTGAAAATCGTGATGCTCGCGCTGCTGGCACTCATGCCACAGCTGGCGTGCGCGACTGCTCCGGTGAGTTTTCCTGGAGATTCCGGCGTGGTGCATGCGCTGCACATGACCAGTCTCAAGGAAGCTCGCTATCGCAACACGATTCACCAGAAATATGACTTCAGCTGTGGCTCGGCTGCGGTAGCGACCTTGCTGACCTATCAGTACGGGTACCCGGTGACGGAGCAGCAGGCGTTCGCTCAGATGTATGCCCTGGGCGATCAGGAAAAAATCCGCAAGGAGGGGTTCTCCATGCTGGATATCAAGCACTTCCTGCAGGCCAACGGGTTTGAAGCGGATGGTTTCGACGTGGCGCTGGACAAGTTGAGTCAGGAGCATCTGCCGGCGATCGTGCTGGTCGACCAGCGCGGATATCACCACTTTGTGGTCATCAAGGGCTTGCGTGAAGACCGTGTTCTGGTCGGCGACCCGGCAATGGGGACGCGGGTGATGTCTCGTACCCAGTTCAATGCCGTCTGGAAAGATCATCTGGTTTTCGTGATTCACAACCGACGACTGCTGGCGGTATTCAACAGTTCGGAGGACTGGCGGGCTGCTCCTTCGGCTCCGTTGAGTGTAGGTATCGATCGCAGCGGCCTCGGCAATCTGGTGATGCCAAAGCTGGGCCCGGATGATATTTGAGTGTGAGGTGCCCCCCCATGAAGTGCATGAGATTTCGGTTCCTGTTGATGTGCGTGCTGTTTGCCGTTTGTCTGAGCGGTCTTGCATCGGCGCAGCCGCCCGTCGCCGCGACCTCGTCGCACAGGATCCCCACCGAAATCGCCCCGACCGAAAAATGGCGACCGGTTGGCGATGCACGACTGGGCATGACGCGCGGCGGATTTGAAACCACCGGTGGTCTGCTGGCTTCGTTTGGCTTCGGTCGGCAGGTCTATTTGAACGGCAACCTGATCTCCACTGTGAGCGTCGACATTCCTGACGTTGGCAACATGAGCGCCCAGCAAGCCGAAGCTCTTAGGGCCGCTACCGGCGGTGCCAACGTGGTGCAGATCGGGCCCGGCAACAGTATCGATCCAACGGCATTCACCCAGACAGCGGCAGCCGGTGTGATTCAGAACACCCTCAACGGGCAGAGCATCCAGGCCGTAACGACGCTGAATCTGGGGGTGAGCAATCTCGATCTCTTGCACAGCATCAATCTGGCGAACGGCTTGCAGGCGGCGACGATCGGCTCGCTGGGCCATTGATGCTAGGTAAGGGCTGGTCGTGAACACTGAAAGACATCCATGCATTAGCCCGGGCTGGATCCCGGGCCATTGGCGATCTGCCACCGCAGCCGGGGAAGCTTGATGAAAAATCAAAGATGGCGTGGCAGATATCTGGCCGGCTGTGCTGGCGTCATGTTGCTAGGTGGTGTCGCCAAGGCGCAGGACGTTCCTGCCAAGGGAGGTGACCACGATGCGGTTGTTCCCGGCAAGCCCATGGCTGCCACGGGGAAAGCATCGACAGTAGCCCTGCCTGCCGACCTGAAGAGGAGTCTGGAGGCGCAAGCGGAGCGACTGGATGCCATGCGCAGCGAAATCGCCATGCAGGATCAGCAAATCGCGGCGATGAAGCGGATGCTGGCAAAGCAGGAGGCTGACTATCAGGAGCTGCGGCAACGCGTGGGTCTGGTAGCGCTTGATCAAGAGCGCGGTGCCGGAGTATCCCCACAGCCAAAGGTGGCTTCGCCTGCCGCTTCAGCCGAGACGGTTTCGGCGGTCGATCCGGTCGGCCAAGCTCCCGCTGATCACACGCGCCCGCCCGCCGTGGCACCGATTTTTGACCAGCCAGGCGTACTGACTCCCAAGAACAAGCTGGTGGTCGAGCCGTCCTACCAGTTTGGCTACTCGTCGGTGGACCGTGTTGATCTTATCGGCTACACGGTCATTCCTGCTGTCCTGATCGGCTTGATCGACGCACGGCAGGTGAAGACCACGACCCAGACGGGCTCGATGGCCGTGCGTTATGGATTGACCAATCGGATGGAGGTGGAGCTGCGCGTGC
The DNA here is from genome assembly GCA_038215995.1 of Lysobacterales bacterium. Lineage (GTDB taxonomy): Bacteria > Pseudomonadota > Gammaproteobacteria > Xanthomonadales > Rhodanobacteraceae > Rhodanobacter. The sequence continues at coordinate 9,317 of JBBQQL010000061.1, read as the reverse complement.
CGTACGTCTACTCGCACAGCGACACGATCAGCCGGGAAATTTTTACTGGCAGCTCCCAGGACAAGGTATTCACGAACAGCGGCCATGGCGTCGGTGATGTCGAGGCAACCGCGCGCTACCAGTTCAACGATGGCGGTGCGGACAAGGCCTACTATGTAGGGTGGCTGCGCTTCAAGTCGCATACCGGTACCGATCTGTTCGATGTCACCACCGATTGCGTCACACGCTGCGTGCAGAACGCAACGGGCACCGGTCTCCCATTGGAACAGCCGACCGGCTCAGGATTCTATTCATTGCAGCCGGGCGTGACCTGGTTGCTGCCCTCCGATCCGGTGGTGTTCTTCGGGAACCTGAGCTATCTGCACAACTTCCCGCGCAACAATGTCAGTCTTAACCTGGTCAATGATGTAAGGGAGCCGCTGGGCAAGGTTAAGCTTGGCGACATCATCGATGCCAGCATCGGCATGGGCCTCGCCCTCAACGAAAAAGCCTCCATCAGCATCGGCTACGACCAGAGCTTTGTCGGCACCACCAAACAGAACAACCATACGGTCGCTGGCTCTGCCAGAACCGTGTTGGGCACCTTGCTGGTGGGTGGGTCCTACAAATTCAGCGACCGGCGCACGCTGAATGTCTCGCTCGGCGTGGGCGTGACCCGGGACACGCCGGATGTGACGGTGACCATGCGCATGCCGATGATGCTCTGATCACCTCGCGGTATGCCGTCGTCGTCGTTGGCGAAACCAGCCGCCCGCGCAGACGCCAACAACCAGCAGCAGGTCCATCGCGTATTGCGCCCCGGCATGGGCCACGAACCAGTCATTCACCCAGTGGTCCTGCGCGATCATTCTGCCCGCAGTGAAGGCGATGGCGGCAGCACCGATGTACATGATGACCGGGAAGCGCTCGATCAATTTCAGGATCAACGTGGAGCCCCAGACCACCAGCGGCACGCTGATGAATAGCCCGATGAGCACCAGGCTGAGGTGACCGCTCGATACGCCGGCAATGGCCAACACGTTATCCATCCCCATCAGCGCATCGGCGACGATGATGGTGCGCAGGGCGCTCCAGAAATTCGAGCCGGCGCTGATTTCCGGATCAGCATCGCCATGCTGATCCAGCAGTTTCCAGGCGATTGGCAGCAACAGCAGCCCGCCGATCAGCATCAGTCCCGGCATCTTGAGCAGATAGACGACCACGGCGGTGAGTGCGAAGCGCACGGCTACCGCGCCGAAAGTACCCCAGAAAACGGCTTTCTTCTGCAGGGTGCGGGGCAGGCGGCTGGCTGCCATCGCAATGACGATGGCGTTGTCTCCGGCAAGTACGAGATCAAGCAGGATGATGGCCAGCAGGCCAGATACGAAATCAGAGGAGAGAAAATCCATGCAGGGGTTCCATGCGCGTCGGACAATGCAGCAAATACAGACGCGCGCGGCCTGTGTTCACCGCAAAAGTCTCGTTCGCAGCATGGCTGCCGAGGTGACCGGAGCGAAGCGTCGCTCGTGTTGACGATCACCGCACCGTTGCAGACTGGGCTGCCGCGGGAACTACTCCCTTTTGGGATATGCATGGAGATTGTCAGGGCGTTGATGGTTTCGGTCAAGCAGCAACTCCGGCTGCTCTCAGCTAAAATGACGGCTTTCCCTGTTGCGAGATCCGTCATGAGTGCGCACGACATCCGTTCCGCCGTCCGTCCCGATCCCGACCAGCCGCTGGTCGACATCGCCGACTACGTGATCGACTACAAGATCGACTCGAAGGAGGCTTACGACACCGCGCGCTACATGTTGCTGGATTCGCTGGGCACCTCGATGCTGGCCATGAAGTTTCCCGAATGCGTGAAGCACCTTGGGCCGCTGGTTCCCGGGGCCAGCCTGCCGGGTGGCAGCCGTGTGCCAGGTACCAGTCACGAACTTGATCCGGTTCAGGCCGCCTTCGCAATCGGCACGCAGATTCGCTGGCTGGACTTCAACGACACCTGGCTGGCCGCTGAGTGGGGTCACCCGTCGGACAACCTGGGCAGCATCCTGGCCGTAGGCGATTACCTGAGCCGCAGGGCGGAGCGTGAAGGCAAGCCTCCGCTTACGGTGCGCGACGTGCTGGGTTACGCGATCAAGGCGCACGAAATCCAGGGCTGCTATGCCCTGCTCAACAGCTTCAATCGGGTCGGCATGGATCATGTGATCCTCGTTCGCCTGGCTTCCACCGCCGTCGCTACGGCAATGCTCGGAGGCGACAAGGAGCAGATCACCAGCGCGGTCTCGCATAGCTGGATCGACAACGGCGCGCTGCGTACCTATCGTCATGCGCCGAACACCGGCCCGCGCAAGAGTTGGGCTGCGGGTGACGCCTGCCGTCGCGCGGTAACTCACGCGATCAATGCCGTGTATCGCGGCGTCGTGGGCTACCCGTCGGCGCTGTCCGCCAAGACATGGGGTTTTTACGACGTTGCGTTCAACGGCAAGCCGTTCGAGTTCGAGCGTCCGTTCGGCAGCTATGTGATGGAGAACGTACTGTTCAAGATCAGCTACCCGGCCGAATTTCATGCCCAGACGGCGGTGGAATGCGCCATGCAGCTGCACCAGCAAGTCGTCGGCAGGCTCGATCAGATCGAGAAGATCGTGATCGAAACCCAGGAAGCAGGTTGCCGCATCATCGACAAGACCGGGCCGCTGGCCAACTATGCCGACCGTGACCACTGTATCCAGTACATGGTCGCCGTGCCGCTTATTTTTGGTCGCCTGACTGCCGATGACTACAACGACGTCGTGGCTGCTGATCCGCGCATCGATGCGCTGCGCGACAAGATGACGGTCACCGAGAATGCGCAGTTCACCCGCGACTATTTCGATACGGAAAAGCGCTACATAGGCAACGCGTTACAGGTGTTTTTCAAGGATGGCAGCTGCACCGAGAAAGTATCGATCGACTTTCCGATTGGCCATCGCAAGCGTCGGGCCGAAGGCATTCCCGTGCTGCTGAAGAAATTCGAGGCGGCGACGCGGGATCACCTGCCAGCCCATCGCGTCAAGGCGATCATGGCCGCCACCCAGGACCCCGCAAAGCTGGATGCCATGCCGCTGCACGAGTTCATGGCGCTCTTCACGTCTTGAGTACGGACTTAATGCAAAATTTACAGCGTCGGGGCCAAGGGAGGTTTTCAGTTCTCATGTGTCCCCGCCAATTTAAGTGGTTGACCGAACGGCTATGGAACAACTTGACATTGTTAGGTTGCCGTAACTCGTTGGGTATACCCGTCAGTCCAGGGCATTTCTGAACGAAACCGCACTGGCAGGGTGTTAGCAGGCTGTTATTGCGTGACCCGCTTAACGTTTTTGCTACACTTCCACTCGCTTGATGAAAGAACGCCAAGCAGGGCCTGGCAAAGGCTCCAATGACGTACTCGGTTTCACTACGCGTTATCCGGTTTGTGTACGAACGGACGCGAAATCTAATAATTGAGGAGACACCTGATGAATCGTAAGGGCTTGTACTTTCTGATCGCGTTGGCCCTGGGCGGCGTGGGTGCCGTTCATGCGCAGGACAGCGCAGCGGCTCCCTCGGACAGCTCCAGCGCCGGCATGGCCACGTCGTCCTATGATGGCCGTTGGTACATCGCGCCGACCGTCGGTGGCTACTACAACGACCACAAGCGTCACACCAACAGCCGTCAGGTCTATTACGGCTTGGGCTTTGGTCGCTTCATCTCGCCCAACCTGTCGATCGATGCTTTCATTGATCGTACCAAGCGGCAGATGGACAACGGCCCCGCCAACGGCGGTGGATTGAGCCATAACTCCTGGGCCAGCACCAATATCGGCGCTGCTGCACGTTTCTATGCGGGTGACTGGAACGCTTGGCGTCCGTATGGCCTGGTTGGCGTGATGGGCAGCCATCATCAGGATATTGGCGATCACGGTTGGTCTCCGGCTGCTGAGCTCGGTGGCGGTGTGTCGAAGATGGTTTCGGACAGCACCAACATCCGTGTGGAAGCTGGCTACCGCTATGACTGGGACAACAAGAGCAACCCGTCCAACAGTGGTTACGGTGACTGGTTCCTGGGCTTCAGCGTGGTGTCCCGTTTTGGCGCCGCAGCGGAAGCTCCGGCTCCGGTGGCACCGGCTCCGGTGGCCCCAGCGGCTCCTGATTGCTCCAAGACCATCGTCAATGGCGTGAACCTCTGCGACAACAAGTGCCCGAACCTGCCGGAAGGCACGATCGTTGGCCCGGACGGTTGCCCGCAGAAGGTCGTCATCGATCTGCGTGGTGTCAACTTCAAGTACGATCGCCCGAAGACGGGTGAGACCGACATCGCCAAGTCCCTGGCCGAGCCGACTGCTGACTCGATCTCGGTACTGAACCAGGCCGTCGACACCCTGCAGCGCTATCCGCAGGTGCATGTGACGGTTGCCGGTTACACCGATTCGAAGGGCACCGACGAGTACAACCAGAAGCTGTCCGAGCGTCGCGCTGATATCGTCTACAAGTACCTGACCAGCCACGGCATCGATGCAAGCCGTCTGGAAGGTCCGATCGGTCACGGCGAAAGCAACCCGATTGGCGACAATGCAACCGATGCTGGTCGCGCGCAGAACCGCCGTACGGAGCTGCAGGTTCAGCAGTAATCGAACCGCGCTGAAGTAACATGAAAAGCCCGGCTTCGGCCGGGTTTTTTTTATGTGCGGGAGGAATTTTTTTCATGCAGCACGCTGGTAGACCCTTGTCAGCAGCCTTATACCTCCTCCCCATGCTTTCCGACCCGCGGTTTCCTTGAGCGATAATCTGATCGAATGTCACGCTTGCCTTCTAGTCCCCCAGCGAAAATTTCCAGAGCCAGGCCAATACGTCACGGGCTTGCGCGCGTGCTCTCCAAGTTGGGCATATGTTCGCGCACCCAGGCCGAGGAGTTGATACGCACGGGCCGGGTCAGTCTTGATGGCAAGGTCATTCGTGATCCTCAATTTCCGGTCGCCTCGGATCGGCAAGGAATTGCTGTCGATGGTCATGCCGTGAAGTCCGTCGAGTATGCGTATGTAGCCTTCAACAAGCCGCGTGGCCTGGTGGTCAGCGCAGCCGATGAAAAAGGGCGAGACACGATCTATACCGCACTGGCGGGAGCAGGGCTGCCTTGGTTGGGGCCAGTTGGCCGCCTGGACAAGGCCAGCGAGGGTCTGCTGCTGCTCAGTAACGATACGACGTGGGCTGCGGGCATCACCGATCCGGCAAGTCATCTAGACAAGACCTATCACGTGCAGATTGCCGGACTGCCCGATGCATCCGCCTTCGCGGCGATGCTGGCCGGGGTGGAAGACGACGGCGAGCACCTTAAAGCGAGACAGGCGACTTTGCTGCGCGCTGGCGAAAAGAACGCATGGATCGAAGTGGTACTCGACGAAGGGCGTAACCGACACATTCGTCGACTCATGGCCGCGCTGGGGCATGATGTGCTGCGTCTGGTTCGGGTGGCGATCGGGCCGTTGTGGCTTGGCGAGCTGGCCAAGGGCCAGTGGCGGCGACTGAGCGAGGGCGAGGTTGGCACACTCGATGGCAGAAGGCGGGTTCCTCCAGACGCTTGATATTCAGGTGCTGCGGCTGGAGGTTGTCCGGATTCAAGGCGAGTGGTTATTGCCAATCACACCTAATTTGCGCGCGACCTTGGCAAAGGCGGCGATGGCGTGATCAAGGTGAGCTCGGGTGTGTGCTGCACTCATCTGCGTACGGATGCGAGCCTGGCCCTGCGGAACGACGGGATAGAAGAATCCGGTGACGTAGATGCCTTCGTCCAGCAAACCAGCGGCCATGGCCTGGGCCTGCTTGGCGTCGTGGATCATCACCGGTACGATGGGATGTACGCCCGGCTTGATCTCGAAGCCTGCGTCGTTCATTTTTTCGCGGAAATAGCGGGTGTTTTCCTTCAGCTTTTCGCGCAGATCACCCGCGCCAGCCAGCATCTCGAAAACCTTGATTGCTGCAGCCACTACATGGGGCGGCAGCGAGTTGGAAAACAGGTAGGGGCGCGAGCGCTGGCGCAGCAACTCGATGACCTCCTTGCGGCCGGTGGTGAACCCGCCCAGTGCACCACCGAGCGCCTTGCCAAGCGTGCCGGTGAAAATATCGATCTTGCTCATGACGCCGTGTACTTCAGCTGCGCCGCGTCCCGTGTCGCCGAGGAAGCCGGTGCAATGGCATTCGTCGATATGCACCATGGCATTGTATTTCGCGGCCAGCGCCGTGATCTGGTCGAGCGGAGCGATGAAACCGTCCATCGAGAACGTGCCGTCGCTGGTAATCAGCTTGGTCCGTGCGCCCGCGGCATCGGCGGCTTGCAGTTGCTTCTCCAGGTCAGCCATGTCGCTGTTGGCGTAGCGAAAGCGTTTGGCCTTGCACAGGCGAATGCCGTCGATAATCGATGCGTGGTTCAACGCATCGGAAATCACGGCGTCATCCTCGCCCAGCAGGGGTTCGAACAGGCCACCGTTCGCATCGAAGCAGGCGGCGTAGAGAATCGTGTCCTCGGTGCCGAAAAAATCCGCTATCTTCGCCTCCAGCTGCTTGTGCAGATCCTGCGTGCCACAGATGAAGCGCACGCTCGCCATGCCGAAGCCGTGGGTGTCCAGCGCATCCTTGGCAGCCTGGATCACCGCAGGATTGTCGGCCAGGCCCAGGTAGTTGTTGGCGCAGAAGTTCAGCACCTTGCGTCCACCCTCCAGCACGATTTCAGCGGATTGCGGTGAGGTGATGATGCGTTCGGCCTTGAACAGGCCCTGTTCGCGTATCGAGGCCAGTTCGGCGGAATATCTGTCTTGGGCGGTATAGGTCATGTCAATTCCAGGAGCAGACGACTTTGCCGCAGGTGCCGGCATCCATCAGGTCGAAACCCTTCTGGAAATCGTCGATGTGAATCTGATGGGTAAGCACTTTCTGGAGGGGAAAGCCGGTGAGCACCATCTGCGTCATCTTGTACCAGGTCTCGTACATCTTGCGGCCGTAGATGCCCTGCAGGGTCAGGCCCTTGAAGATCACCTTGTCCCAGTCGATGCCGGCGCCGCGAGGCATGATGCCCAGCATCGCAACCTTGCCGCCGTGGTACATGCATTCGAGCATGTCGTTGAACGCGCGCGGATTGCCACTCATTTCCAGGCCCACATCGAAGCCCTCGATGTGCAGATCCTTGACCACGTCACGCAGTGACTGGTTGGCCACGTTGACCACTCGCGTGGCGCCCATGTCGGCCGCCAGCTTGAGGCGGTAATCGTTGACGTCGGTGACCACGACGTTGCGCGCACCGATATGTTTGCAGATGCCCGCGGCGATGATGCCGATCGGACCAGCGCCGGTGATCAGGACGTCCTCGCCGATCACGTCGAACTCCAGCGCGCAATGTGCTGCATTGCCGTACGGGTCGAAGAATGCAGCCAGCTCCGAGGGAATCTGGTCCGGGATCGGCCACAGGTTGGAGGCCGGCATGCTCATGTATTCAGCGAAGGCGCCATTGCGGTTGACGCCGATGCCGATGGTGTTCGGGCACAGGTGCTGACGGCCGGCGCGGCAGTTGCGACAGTGTCCGCAGACGATGTGGCCCTCGGCGGAGACGCGGTCGCCGACTTTGTAACCGGTGACACCCGGGCCAATTTCGACGATACGGCCGACGAACTCGTGACCGATGGTGAGGCCTGGCTCGATCGTGCGTTGCGACCAGTCGTCCCATTTGTAGATGTGCAGGTCGGTGCCGCAGATCGCGGTCTTCTCCATCTTGATCAGTACTTCGTTCGGCCCGACTTCGGGCATCGGCACCTGTTCCATCCAGATGCCCTGTTCGGGCTTGCGCTTGACCAGGGCTTTCATCGTCTGTGACATGGGGATTCCATCGGCAGGCCCGCGGGACGGGCTTGGTAAAAGCGCAATTATAGAGCCGGAAGACCGCAGGCAGGGTCGAGGGGAAAGCTTTGCTGGCGACAACGCGGTGGGGCCCCTAAACTTTCGCGATGTCGATTGATAACCGTCCACTGGCCATTTTTCTGATGGGCCCCACAGCATCAGGCAAGACGGCGCTGGCGTGCGAGCTGAGTGATCGGTTTTCCATCGATCTGGTCAGCGTCGACTCCGCCCTGGTTTATCGAGGCATGGATATCGGTACAGCCAAACCCGACGTTGATGCCCTGGCCCGATACCCGCACGCACTGGTCGATATCCGTGATCCGGCGCAACCCTATTCCGCGGCTGATTTTTGTGTGGATGCCGAGCAAGTGATGCGGGAGATCAGCAAGCGGGGCAGGGTGCCGCTGCTTGTGGGCGGTACCGGCCTCTATTTTCGGGCCCTGAAACAGGGGCTTTCTGCCTTGCCGAGTGCTGATCATGCCATTCGCGCCCGGCTTGCCGCCGAGGCTGCTTCGATTGGCTGGGCAGCGATGCATTCGCGCCTGACGCAGCAAGACCCACTCGCTGCGATACGGATCGGTCCGCAGGATGCACAGCGCGTGCAACGCGCACTGGAGGTGATCGAATTGACTGGTCGGCCGTTGTCCGTCCAGCAAACCAGTGGCACCAAGCTGTTTCCGTGGCGGGTGCTCAAACTGGCTTTGCTGCCGCCTGAGCGGAAGGTTCTGCATGATCGAATTGCTCAGCGCTTTGACGACATGCTGGCAGGCGGATTCCTCGACGAGGTGCGCGCGTTGCGCGCGCGTGGCGACCTGCACGCGGAGCTGCCGGCGATTCGTGCGGTGGGCTACAGGCAGGCGTGGGAGCATCTGGAGGGTTTGACCGGGGCGAGTGAGTTCCGCGATCGCAGCATTTTTGCGACACGGCAGTTGGCCAAGCGGCAGATCACCTGGTTGCGTAGTGATCTGGGTGCGCGCATGTTTGACCCGGGGCAGCCTGGGGTGCTGAGTTCCGTAGCCGATGCGGTGGCGCTTTTCCTGGTCAAAACCGGGGTAGTCACTGGTGACTGAAAGGGGCCGTCCATCAACGGCATTTGCGCTGTGAGTTTTCCGGTAACCAGTTCGTCCGTAAAAATCTCCTTTCATCAAGCATTTAAAAGCGGTTAACATCCTGAATATGTTGGTCCGGGGCGTCGTTGGCGTTCTTTACCCGGACCCGTTCGTGGCAAGGGGAGAAGAAGAAATGTCCAAGGGACAGTCGTTGCAGGATCCGTTTCTGAATGCGTTGCGGCGTGAGCGCGTGCCGGTTGCCATTTATCTGGTCAACGGCATCAAGTTGCAGGGCACGGTGGAGTCGTTCGATCAGTTTGTCGTTTTGCTGCGCAACCAGGTCAGCCAGATGGTCTACAAGCATGCCATCTCGACCGTGGTGCCAAG